>DATBAO010000019.1:0-22645 GCA_036271495.1 Acidimicrobiales bacterium | reverse complement strand
CGCCAGCGGTGCCAGATCGGGATGGCGAAGCACCAGTAGAGGCCGATGACGCCGATGGAGACCACGGCGTAGAAGGCGATCGGGATCGGTGCGCCGGCGATGTCGACCTTAATGAGGGCGGGCAGCGTGAGGATGACGGAGACCACGGCGACGAGCATCACCCCGAAGATCGGCACCCGCTTCGAGCTGAGCCGTGACCACTGCTTGTGGCCCGGGACGGCGCCGTCGCGGCTGAAGGCGAAGAGCATCCGCGTGCAGCTGGTCATGCAGGCCATGGTGCAGAAGAACTGTCCCACCGTGGCGATCAGGAGGACCGTGCCACCCCACTTCGAGGTCAGGGCCTGGGCGAAGATCAGCGCCACGCCACCGCCGCCCTTGGTCACGGCGCCCTCGTTCTGGACGGCGAAGAGGAAGGCCAACAGCAGGATCCAGCCGCCGATCGCCGAGTAGAAGATGGACCGCCAGATGCCCTTGGCCGCCGAGTCGGCAGCCGAGTGCGTCTCCTCGGACAGGTGCGCCGAGGCGTCGTACCCCGTAATCGTGTACTGGGTCAGCAGCGCACCGATCGGGAGGACGACCAGGACGTACCCGAACCCGCTGGTCTTGCCGCCGAAGAACCCGGTGTTGTTGATGGTCGAGGTGAACACCATGCTGGCGCTGGCGTGGTGGTGGGGCAGGAAGATCAGGATCAGCACGATGGCGGTGGCGCCGATCACGTGCCAGTACACCGAGATGTTGTTGAAGATCGCCAGCAGATGGCTCGAGAAGATGTTCGCCAGCGCTGCCAGCACCAGGATCGCCATGAAATAGAGGAAGATCGTGTCGAGGTTGCCCGGGGTGTAACTCCCCACGAAGAGGAAGCCCAGGGTGAGGTCGAGGAACGTGGCGCACCCGTAGGCGACCGACGCCACGATGGCCAGCAGGCCGATGAGGTTCAGCCACCCCGTGTAGTAGCCGGACTTGGCCCCGCCGAGCTTGGACGCCCACCAGTAGATGCCGCCCGATGTCGGGAAGGCTGACACCAGTTCGGAGAGGCAGAGTCCGATGCACAGGATGAGCGCGGCGAGAATGGGCCAGCCCCAGGCGATGGCGGCCGGGCCGCCACCGTTCCACCCACTGCCGAAGGTGGTGAAACACCCGGCCAGGATGGAGATGATGGAGAAGCTGATGGCAAAGTTCGAGAACCCCGACCAGGAGCGATTCAGCTCCTGTTTGTAGCCCATTTCGGCGAGTTTCTTCTCGTCGGGGCTGAGCGTTGCGACGCCGCCCCCGACTCCCTCGTCGGCACCTTCAGGCACGTGCGTCCCCCTTTGCTCGGCGGACCCGTGACAGGTTCGCAGCGGGTGTTGCGGGCACGATAGCAAGCCTCTTCGTCGCGTGACGGGAATAGTTCTCGCGGGGGCGCCCGAAGCCCTTTTTCGCTGCCAGGACGAGCAGACCGGGCGGGATCAGCCGCGACTGGCGCGCGAAGAGAGGTTTCACGCAACACCACAAACCCTGGTGCGCCGCTGACGCCTCACCACGCGAAAAGCGGCACCCCGGGAGGTGCCGCTTCGCAGATCCCGGCCTGGCCGGTGACGAGCCCGGAGGCTCAGGACATCTCGGCCAGGATCTTGGCTTTCTGGTCGCTGAACTCGGCCTCGGTCAGGATGCCCTGGTCCTTCAGGTTGGCCAGCTCCTTGAGTTTGTTGATCAGGTCGTCGGAGCTCGGTGCCGCGGCCTCGGGAGCCGGAGGCGGTGCCGCCGCCGCGGCCTGCTGGGCGGCTTCGTTCTGCTGGGCCGCCGCCTTCTGTTGCTGGTGGCGGTTCACTCCACCGGCCACCACGGTGGCCGTGCCGGCAATGACTGCTGTCCTGCCGACTGTCCGCATCAATGGACGTCGCCTCATTGGCATGATCGTGCTCCTTCTCTCTTCGGTCTTGTGTGACTCAGCTCTTGAGGGCCTGGGCCAGGTCGTCGAGCGCGACCTCAATGAGGTCGTTCGGAATCCGGGCGCTGTCGATGAGCACCCCACCCGACCCGCGGATCGCCTCGACGAGCGGCACGGCCCACAGGTCCTCCCACAGGATCACCAGGGCAGAGTTCCCCTCGGGCAGGTTGGCCGCCACGTGGTCGAGGTCCTCCGCGTTGACCAGGCCACCGACCTCGCCGTCGATGTCGTTGAACGCGGCCAGTTCGTCCATCTGGTCGAACTCGAGGCTGAGGGTGTCACCGTTCTCGTCCTTCGCCACGAACACCAGGTCGAGGATCCGAACGGTGCCGTTGGCCACGAGCTTCGCCACCTCGGGGGCGACGTCGCCGTTGAATTGATTGCCGGGGAAGGCGATCACCGTGTAGCTGACGGGTCCGATGGTCATGGTCTGTCCTCTTTTCCTCTGCTGCTCTGCGGTCGATCTCTGTGCAAGGTGCTCTCAGGCTACGGCGCCAGCGCTCAGGCGCTGGCCAGGATCTTGGCCTTCTGGGCGTCGAACTCGGCGTCGGTGAGGATGCCCTGGGTCTTGAGGTCGGCCAGCTTCGAGAGTTGGTCGGCCGTGCTTTCACCGCTCGCGCCCGCCGTCTCCTTCACGTACTCGTTGAAGGCCTTCTGCTGCAGGGCCGCCTGCTGTGCCGCCCGCTCGTGCATCTTGCCGCCCCGGGCGATCAGGTACACCAGGACGCCGAGGTAGGGCATCACGACGATGAAGATCACCCACAACGCCTTGGCCCATCCGCCCATGTCATGACTGCGGAAGACGTCGATGAACACCATGAACAGCAGCCAGATCCAGATGAAGAACAAGAAGAAGTACAGCGTCGTGAGGAAGATGTCGAGGATCGGGTAGTTCGTGGCAAGCATGGAGGCTCCTTCAGCTCAAATGGTGGTCGTGCAACGAATGCACTCGTGGGCGGACCCGCCCCGTCCGCTTGGTACGGGGCGAAAGCATCGCACATCTCCACAACCGGGGTGAAGTGGGCCCAGCACCCTCTCATCCTGCGGTGTTCCGGCCCCGACCCGCTCCGGCACTCCCACTCAGAGCCCCTCTTCAGCGTGGAGACGGCCCGTCTTGCAGGCCCCGGCAAACGCTTCGTAGTCCCGCTCGTTCTGGTCGGCGTACGACTCGGCGAACTTGGCCAGCGCCTTCTCGAACGTGTTGCTGTTGCCGAGGTACGCCGCCATGGCGAAACGGTCGCCCGAGCGGGCGTGGGCCCGGGCCAGCGTGAGGGCGCACAACTTCCCGTACTCCACGAGACCCTGCGGAATCATCGCCTCGGTGTCGATGGAGCCCTTCCAGTCCTGCAGCTGGCGCACGTAGTAGTCGTGCGACCGGCTGTCCAGGCCGTCGGCCCGCTGCCAGCCGAGGAAGATGTCGCTACTCGCCTGCATGAGCCGTTGTCCGGCCACCACCCTGGCGCCGTGGTTGCCGTAGACGCTCTTCTTGGTGAAGCGCTCCAGCACCGACGCCTCTGCCTCCTTGGCCTGCAGGAAGAGGACGTCCTCCGGGCTGGCGCCGTGCATGAGGATCACCCAGACCCGGGTGCCCACGCTCCCCACCCCGACCACCTTGCGGGCCAATTGGCTGAAGCGGTACTCCTCCAGCAGATGCCGGCGATCGGTCGTCAGGCTCTGGCGGTAGCGGCGCAGAAGCTCGCGGAACGTCCGCTCGAACTGCTCGTACTCCATGTCACCCAGAAGGTCCTCCGCCGGGACGAGCAGCGGGGGATCGTTGATGATGCGGCGCTCACCGCCCACGACCTCGGTCAGCTTGTCGAGCGCTTTCATGCTGTCCTTTGTCCGCGCCTTCGCCACCGCCTTGGTGGCCGTCGCGGCCATACGCGCCTGCGTCTTGGAGCCCGTCGCCGCCGCCTGGGCCTCCAGGTCGGTGATCACCCCGGCCACGTCCACGTGGAAGTACCAGACCTCGAGGTTCGACATGGTGGCCATCTGGCGCATCGACTCGCGGTAGGTCTGTCCCAATTGGACGATGGCATCGATCCGCATGTCCTTGGAGTGCCCCTTGTTGCGGCCGGCGACGACAACGCTCGCCGCCAGCCGCTTGATGTCCCACTCCCACGGACCCGGATGCGTCTCGTCGAAGTCGTTGCAGTCGAAGACGAGCTGGCGCTCGGGTGAGCCGAAGATGCCGAAGTTCGAGAGATGGGCGTCCCCGCAGATCTGCGCGGTCAAGCCCGAGGAGGGCGTCGTGGACAGGTCGGAGGCCATGACGAGGGCCGCGCCGCGGAAGAAGGTGAAGGGCGAGACCAGCATGCGGCCGTAGCGGATGGGCACCAGCTCGGCCACCCTGCTCGTCCCCTGCTCTTCCAGCAGCGACACGGGGTCAGGCCGGTCCGGCGCCGGCTCGAACGTGGCGTGGCTCCCCCGGGGCACCTTGGCCCGGGCCCCCTTGCCGAGCGCCCGGGAGGTCTCCTCGCTCTTGTGGGGAATGACCGATGGGGGGCGCTCGGCCAGCTGGGTCCCCTCGTCCTCAGCCATGCTCGGCCACCTCCCTGGACACGTCGCCGCGTCATCGATGCTGGACCGAGGCTACGACGCCTTGCGGCCCCGGCGCGCCGCCGACCCTGGGGCCCGTTGGGGCGCAGACCGCGCCCGGGAGGCGCGACCCGGTCCGGATAGCCTTTGACCCTTTCCCCGCCTCGGGCCCGGCGTCACAATGACGGAACCGGGTGCGCTGCCACCGATTGCGGCGGCGCGACGGTGACAACGGCGCGTTGAGCCGAAATGAGAGGCGACCAGTGACGGTGGAGCACGACGATCGGAGCGCAGCGGACGGCTCCGGGTCCGCCGGTTCCCCTGCTCCCGAGAGCTCTCCCGCGCCCACCCGCAGAGCCCGCGTGGGCGCCATGATCAAGCGGCTCGTCGACGCCATCCGGCGCGGCGACGACAAAGCCGTGGAGCAGGCGGTGGTCCAGCTCAGCCAGCGCAAGCGTTGGCTCGCGCCGCTCGCCCTCATCGTCGGCGCCTTCCTCATGCTGTTTCAAGGCGTGAAGCTCCTGTACACGAACTGGCGCCTCGGCCTGGTGCAGATCGTGCCCGCCATGTGGATCTGGCTCGCCATGTTGGATATCAAGCTCCACGTCCTGCACGGCCATCAGTTCCATGTCATCCGCGGCTGGATTTTGATCCCCTGCGTCATCGGGGTGACCGCGGTGACCGCCGCCAGCTTCTACCTGAACGGCGTCTTCGCCTTCGCCATCTCCGCGCCCGGACAGCCCAAGATCCGCCCGGCCTTCAGCCTGGCCAACCAGCACATCCGCAGCATCCTGGCCTGGGGCGGCAGTATCGGACTGGCGCTGTCCTTCGCCGCGCTCATCACGACCCGCTGGGGGCACTGGCCGTTCGTCATCAGCCAGAGCATCGTCGTCGGCATCATGATGCTCTGCTACATCGCCGTACCGGCACGCATCGTCGGCGTCGAGAAGCAGGCCACGTCGCGTCGCGACATCTTGGCGGCCTCGGCTGTCGGGGGCGCCGTCGGCGCCGTCGTGTGCTCCCCGCCCTACATGCTGGGCCGCCTCGGGATCTTGATGTTGGGGTGGCCGTACGTCTTCTGGTTGGGGGTGGTGCTGATCATCATCGGGGCCACCCTGCAGACCGGCGCCACGAGCGCGGTCAAGGCGGTCAAGTTCTCCGCCAAGCTCGTCGGCCATCCGGGCGAGGTCAGCGAGCCCGTGACAGGCTGAGCGCGCCATGGCACCCACGACGCTCGAATGGTTCGGCACGGCCACCTTCCGTCTCCGCCACGCCGGCCTGGACCTCTTCTTCGACGCCTACCTCGACCGGCTGCCCGGACTCGAGCCGGTCGGGCTCAGCACTGCCACGGTGGACAAAGCCGACTTCGTCTTCGTGAGCCACGCCCACTTCGACCACCTCTACGGCGCCGACGCCATCGCGCTGCGCACCGGGGCGATGGTGGTGGCCTCACCCGAATCGGCCCGCTGCCTGCGCGCCAGCGGCGTGCCGGAGGAGCAGCTGTTGATCGTGACCGGGGGCGAGACCGTGCAGTGCGGGCCGTCCACGCGGGTGCGCGTGCTGCCCGCACTGCACTCCTGCCTCTTCGCCCACAGCGACACCGACACCTCCGTCGCGTGCCTGGGCGATCTCGGCGTCAGCGCCCAGGACCGCGCCGCCACCATGCGCACGCTGTTCGGTGCCCTCGACGCCGCTCCGGCGCCGGCGGGACCGGCCCTCATCGCCATGAACGAGGTGTGCTCGCGCCACGACGGGGGGCAACTGGCCTACCTCCTCATGACGCAGGACGGTTCCGTGCTGATCAGTGGCAGCGCCGGGTACTGGCGGGGCATCTTCGACGGCCTGCGCCCAGACGTGGCGCTCCTCTCCCTCGGGGGCCGGCCCAACGTGGACGGCGAGCCATTCCAGGGATCCTCGGTCGACTTCATGCTCGAGCAGGTGCAGCGGCTGGGCACGGGGCGGGTCGCCTTCTGCCACCACGACCCGCTCTTCCCGGGTCTGCCGGGGGTCGACATCGGGCCGGCCGCCGCCGCGCTGCAGGTGCCGGGCGCGCCCAGCGGCTACTTCGAGCTGGCCTACGCCGAGCCCATCCCGATCCTCGGCTGAGCACAGCCCGGACCGGACCGCACGGCGCCCCAATCCGGTCTGGGGTGGGGCGCCGGGAGCATCAGCGGGCCACGAGCGCGTCCGTCAGCCCGTGGACGACCATCAGGGCGGCGGCCTCGTCCGGGCTGAGCCCGTAGCGGGACGCCAGGGTCGCGGGGTCGGTGTAGCTGACCAGAGTGCCCCGGGCGGGGTCGGCCCAGACCAGCACCTTGAGCGGCAGATCGAGGGCGGCCAGAGGTGCGGCGACCATCACGCCCGTCCCGGCTGCCGGGTTCCCGAAGACCACCAGCGTGGTCTCCCTGAGGTCGAGCCCGACGGCCCGGGCCTCCGCCTGCTGGTCGATCACGGCGAAGACCTTGACCCCTTTGGTGGCCAAGAGCTCCAGCAGCGCGGCCGCCGTGTCCGCCACCGACCGGGGGCTGACCTTGGTCACCACACCGGCCACCCCGATGCCGTCCCCTCCGTCGGCACCGGGCATGGCGCTACGAGGCAGCGGCCCGCACGGGGCGGGCAGCGTGGTTGTCCCGGAGCCGCTCGGCCGTCTCGCGGTCGCGCAGCGGCATGCCGATGCCGATCGGGACGGTCGAGACCAGGTCGTTGCGGCATTGGGCGCACTCGACCACCCAGGTCTTGTCGGACCGCTGGGTGATTTTGGGATGATGATTTTGCATGGCCGGCTCCTGCACGTTCCCCGAGCCGCAGACGATAGCGAGCGTCGGCGCCCAGGGAAACTGGGGTGTCGGCCTCCCGGGCCGACCGGTAGGACCGGCCGTCGTCCCACACCCGGGACGACCTGCAGGACTCGAAAGAGCCTGCCCCTCAGGCGGCCAGCTGGGCGTCCGGCGGCCTGGCGACGATGTAGATCAGGGCGCCGAAGAGCGGCACGATCAGAATGACCAACGTCCACCCGGCCTTGGCCAGCCCGTGGTGGTCACGGCGGCGGAAGTTGTCGACGAAACACCAGATGACGAAGAACAACAACAGGAAGATCCCGGCGAACATCAGGAACGTCCAGAACAGGCTGAGCAGCGGGTACGTGTACGCGAACATCGTCTGCACCTCCGGCGTCCGAAGCTAACGGCCGCGGTGATGGCGCCGGTGGATGCCGGCGGTGCGCCTCAGCCTTCGTTGACCAACCCGTAGATGCTCTTGGCCGTCAGGTACAACCCGAGGCCCAACGACAGGAACACAATGACCTGATCGCGGTGCGAGGTGATCCACCCGAGCAGCGCGGCCAGCTTGACCTTCGTCGTTTCGGGTCGCAGCGCGGCGTAGGTCTCCATGGCGAGCAGGCTCGCCGAGCACAAGAGGCAGAAGGCGAACAGGGCGAGGTACTCCGCCGTATTCGAAATCTGGGCCTGGGTGATGTCGGCCACGCCGGCCGTCACGAGGACCCACGGCTGCAACAGGAAGCCGAGGCCGGCCGCCGTCACCGGGTTGACACGGTCGATACCGGTCATCCAGCGCGGCTGCCCTTTGGGCTCAGCCGACTGCCACTTGCCCCAGTGCCGGTAGGAGTACCAAACCAGCACGATGCCGATGGCCAACTTCACCGCCAGCGCCCCCGTTGACGGGTTGCTGTTGGGGATGAGTGGCTTCCCTCCGGTGATGAGCACGGTCAACGCCACGATCGCCACCAGCGTGACCAGCCAGCCGAGCACGTAGCCGAGCCCCTTCAGCAAACCGCCCTCGGTCGCGAGCAACAGGATCATCGCCGTGAGCGGAATGGGCTCGAGGGTGACCACGAGTCCGATCAGGAACAGGTCCAGCAGCACTACGCACCCCCGGTCGGCCAGGCGACGCCGAACCTACACGGCCCGGAACGCTGCGGGCGGGACTGCGAGGACTGCGAATGCGTCAGCGCGTGGTGGCTCTCCCTCGGACCACCACGCGCCGACGTCGTCTCTCGTGGCCGCGCCAAACGGCCGCCGGCGGCACGAGCCGCCACATTCTGTCGCGCTGCGTTACCGCCAAGGACGCGGCGCGAGGGTGGACGAGGAGTCGCCGGGGGCTCGGGACCCCGTGCCATCAATGAAACGACCCTTCCCGGTAAGGGATCGTGCCGGATCTGTTGAAGGTGAACTGCAAATCCGGCGACCCTCGTCCATCGCATTGATCTTGGCGGGACCGGCGGACGGCCACTAGGGCCAATGGTCCCGTCGGGACTGCGCCGAAAGGCCCTACTTCACGCCCATGACACGACGAATTACGGCGTCAGGCCGATGCGCGCCCGCACGTCGGTCCCGAGGTCGAGCACGGTCACGGGCGACATCGGCATTTGCTCCGGCAGGGTTACCGACAGGTCACCAGCGGGCTCCACCGACCAGTCGAGCTGGACGTCGGCGCCGACCAGGCGCACGCGCCGCACCCGTGAGCCGTCGACCGCCGGCAGGGTGATCCGCCTCGCCCGCGACAGGCCCAACAACATGACGTAGACGCCCTCGCCGCTCTTGGTGAAGCGCAGCGGCGTCCCGTCGGTGGAGACGGATTCCGTCACCACCCAGGGCCGGCTGCCGTAGATGGCTTCGCCGTTGGTCTCGAGCCACGCCCCCAGCCCACGCAGCGGCGCCTGCTGCGCCTCGGGGATGGTGCCGTCCGGTCGCGGGCCGACCCCGATGAGCAGGTTGCCGTTCTTGGACACCACGTCGCAGAACATCTGGATCAGCTCGGTCTCCGACACGATGTCCTCGGGCAACTCGTGGCGGTTGGCCCCGAAGGAGTGCCCGACCCCGCGGGCGAGCTCCCACTTGGTCGCCGTCGCCGTGCGCAGCACGTCGTACTCGGGGGTACGAAAGTCCGAGTGTTTGGGGCTGGCGAAGGTGAGGTGCTTGCGCCGCTCGGGGATGTAGGGCCACAACGCCTGCAGCAGCGCGCCGGCGCCCCGCACGATGCCGTCCGTCACGGTGTTGCGGGGCAGACCCGGCTCCTTCCAGCGGTCGTTGATGACGCCTTCCTGCACGGCGTTGTAGTAATACGCGAACAGCGCGGGTAGCCGTGGGTCCGTCGGCCACGAGATGTCGTTCCAGAGCACGGACGGCGCGTAGCGGTCGATGAGCTCGCGCCAGTGCGCCGTTACGTACGCCACGTACCGCGCATCGTGGGGGGCGGCGAGCACGGCGTCGGCCGCCCTCGACAACACCGCGTCGTTGTAGGGCCAGTCGTAGCCGCCCGAGTAGTACAGCCCCATGCGCATGCGGCGCGCCCGCACCGCCTCGGTCAGGTCCCCCACCAGATCGCGGCGCGCCCGGTACTCGCCCTTGACCGGATGCGGGATCGACGAAGACCACAGAGCGAAGCCATCGTGGTGCTTGGTGGTGAGCACGACGTAGCGCGCCCCGGCCGCCTGGCACAGGTCGGCCACCGCGTCGACGTCGGCGCCCGCCGACGCCTCGTCGAACGTGCGCACGAAGTTGTCGTAGGGGTAGTCCTCGCCGTACGTGATGGCGTGGTGCACCGCGGTGGGCCCACCCTTGATCTGCATGGAGTTGCGGTACCACTCGGCGTAGGGGTTCTCCCGCAGCATCCGCTTGGGGCCGTCCTTGACGAGCAGCTGCTGAATGTCGGGCACCCGGGGCGCCCAGCCGGGGACCGAGTACAGGCCCCAGTGGATGAAGATGCCGAGCTTGGCGTCGTCGTACCAGACGGGCACCCGGTGGGTCCGCACGGACTCCCATGTGCCCTCGAACATCGTCCCAGCCTTTCAGCCTGCGGCCAGGGCCGTCCCGCCGGCGCCCGTCGCCCCGCCACCGGTCCCGCCGGAGCTGTGCCCCGGCTTCCCGTAGCGCAGCCGGAAGGCGAAGTAGGCGAACGGCCCCACCAAGATGGGCAGCCAGTACGAAATGATCCGATAGGCCAGCGTGGCCACGACCGCATCGACCCCCGGCACGCCGGCCAGGATCAGCAGCGCGCTCAACCCGGCCTCCACGATGCCGAGACCGCCGGGCGTGATGGGGATGAGCGCCAGGAGCCCGGCCACCGCATAGGACAGCAACACCAGGGAGGGGTTGGGCTTGACCCCGGTGGCCCGGACGCAGGCCAGGAGCGTCCCGAAGTCGAAGGCGAGGCGCCCGCTGCTCAGCAGCATGGCCGCCTTCCAGCGCTTGCCCAACACCCGGCGGATGCGGTTGCGCTCGTAGACGAGCCGGTCCGCCAGGCCCGTCATCGGCGCCGCCTTGCGCTTGACCCGGTTGCGCGCCGCCTGAATGACGTGGCCGGCCCAGCGCAACGGGCCGTCCAGGGTGAGGACGAGCGCGCCGAAGCCGGCGAACAGCACGAAGGCCACGAGACCGAGCAGCGCTGCGTGCAGCAGGCCGTTCTCAATCGGCGTCCCCGCCAGGATGGCGGGCAGCACGAAAAGAGGGAGGGCGAGCAGCCCGGCGATCCCGAGCAGCGAGAAGGCGGTCAGCCCCGCCACGGCGGTGGCGGGGTCGTTGCCCGCCGCGGCGAGCATGCGGAATTGGGTGGCCGCCCCGAAGGCGGCACCCCCCGGCACGATGAGGCTGATGGCGTTGCCGGACAGCTGCGACGTCGTCACGGAGAACCATGCCGTGGTGCGCAGGGCGATGCGCTGCAGCGCGATGGTGCAGGCGAAGTGAGCCACCTGCAACCCGACGGCGAGGGTGAACCAGATCGGGTCGAGCGACGTGAGCTTGTCGAACGAGCCGAAGACCGCAGCCAGGCTGGGGAACACCAGGTAGATGGTGATGCCGGCCACCAGCACCAGCACGCTCTTCTTGGCGATCGACCGCCACGGCAGCGGTGACGCGACATCGGCCTCGAGCCGGGTGGCCAGCCGTTGCGACATGGCGTCGCTGCCGGCACCGTCCGCCCCCGGGTCGGCCCCCGGAGCCGCCGTGGGGGACTCCTCGGGTTCGGGGTCGCGATCGTCCTGTGCCGTCACCGGTGCACTGCCTTCGGCGACGACGCGGCCGCGCTAGCTGGCCAGGATCTTGGCCTTCTGGGCGTCGAACTCGGCATCGGTGAGGACGCCCTGTGACTTGAGGTCGGCCAGCTTCGAGAGCTGGTCGGCCGTGCTGGCCCCAGGCGTCCCAGCGGCCTGCTTGACGTACTGGTCGAAGGCTTTCTGCTGCTGGGCGGCCTGCTGCGCCGCCCGCTCGTGCATCTTGCCGCCGCGGGCGATCAGGTAGACGAAGACACCGAGGAAGGGCAGGACGATGATGAAGATCACCCACAGGGCCTTGGCCAGTCCGCCCATGTCATGGCTCCGGAAGACGTCGATGAACACCGTGATCAGCAACCAGATCCAGATGACGAAGAGGAAGAAATAGAGCGTCGTCAGGAAGATGTCGAGGATCGGGTAGCTCGAGGCAAGCATCGAAAAGAACTCCTTGTTGTCCGTGGTCGGCGAGAACCCGACAACCAATGTTTAGCCCCTGGGCCGGAAGGGGTGGTGCGATCGCCCCAGGTCGACCCTCCGGGGAGCCTGCCTTCCACCCTGCCCCTCCGTCCGACTGGGAGGATGTCGGCCACCAGAAAGGCGACCGGGCATGCACAACGAGCTCTCCATCACCGCGTTGGCCGTGGTCTCGGCCTGCGTCGTCATCTGGGGCCTGGTCTCGGCCCGGCTGGAGCGCTGGGACGTCTCGGCGCCGATCGCCTTCGTGCTCCTGGGCCTGGTCGTCACCCACGGGCCGACGGCCATGCTCCACGTCAACCTGCACTCGTCGACCATCCTGTCGCTGGCCGAGGTCACGTTGGCGCTCGTCCTCTTCTCCGACGCCTCCCGCGTCAACGTCCGGGCCCTGCGGGCCGACATGGCGCTCCCGGCCCGCCTCCTCGGTATCGGCCTCCCCCTCACGATCGGCGCCGGCGCCGGGGCGGCCGCCCTGCTCTTCGGCGGCAACGGGCTCTGGGTGGCGGCCGCCATCGGGGCCATCGTGGCGCCGACCGACGCCGCCCTCGGCGCCACGATCATGAGCGACACGCGGGTGCCCACGGGCGTTCGCCGCCTCCTCAACGTGGAGAGCGGCCTCAATGACGGCATCGCGACGCCCTTCGTCAACCTGTTCATCGCCGGCGCGGTGAGCGCCGAGGCCGTGAGCGGCCTCCACCCGGCCGCCGCCGCCGTGGCGCTCCTGGGTGGCGCCGGCCTCGGCCTCGGCGTCGGGCTGGTGGGCGCGGCGTTGCTCGCGCTCACCCGCCGCCACGGCTGGAGCACCGCCGGCTTCCGGCCCATCACGGTGCTGGCCCTGGCCCTCTTCGCCTACGCCACCGCCGTGGTCGCCGGCACGAACGGCTTCATCGCTGCCTTCGTCGCCGGGATGGCCTTCGGTGCGATCGACCGGCGCGACGACGAGGAGGACCTGCGCTTCACCGAAGAGGGGGGCACGCTGCTCTCCCTGCTGGTCTGGTTCATGTTCGGCGCCGTCATGCTCGGCCCGGGCCTGGGCGACATCGGCTGGCGCACGGTGGTCTTCGCCCTGCTGGCCCTCACCGTGGTGCGCATGGTCCCGGTGGCCATCGCCCTGGCCGGCAGCGGGCTCGACCGGGCCACGGTCGCCTTCGTCGGCTGGTTCGGCCCCCGCGGCCTGGCCTCGGTCGTCTTCGGCCTGATCGCCGTCGACTCCCTGGCCCCCGAGCAGTCCAGGGTCGTGCTCGGTGCCGTCACGCTGACGGTGGCGGGGAGCGTCCTGCTCCATGGCGTCAGCGCGTCGCCCCTCGCGACCCGCTACGGGGCCAGGGCCGGGCGGCTCCATCCCGAGCGTCCGGAGCACACCGGTGCCGCGCCCATCACCACCCGCCGCCTGCGCGGCGTGCGCGTGGGGCCGACCCGCCCCGACGGCACCGCCTGAGCCTGCCTCCCCCACGCCGGGAGCTCCCGGCGTGGACTGGCCTCCCCGGCACCGGCTTTACTGTGGGCATCGTTCCGGGCCGCCGCCCGGTTTTGTCGGAGACCGCGAGGAGGGCACCTTGGCCAGCGAGGGATTCCACGAGCCGCTCGATCGGCTCGACGAGGCCGCACTCGACTACCACCGCGCCATGTCCTCGCTCTGCGAGGAGCTGGAGGCGATCGACTGGTACCACCAGCGGGTCCAGGCCACCTCGGACGAGAGCCTCGCCGCCGTCCTGGCCTACAACCGGGATGACGAGAAGGAGCACGCCGCCATGGCCCTGGAGTGGCTGCGCCGGCGCGACAGCGCACTCGACTCCCAGCTCCGCAAGTACCTGTTCACATCCGGCCCCGTCACCGAGGTCGGCGAAGCGTCCACAGACCCTGCCGCCGACTCCTCGGGCTCCCTCGGGATCGGCAGCTTGAAGGAGGCACTGCGATGAACCATCTCCACCGGGACAACGCCCCCATTTCCGATGCCGGCTGGGACGTCATCGACGACGAGGCCACGTCGCGCCTCCCCACCTATCTGGCCGCCCGCAAGCTGGTCGACTTCGAAGGGCCGCACGGATGGGCCCACTCCGCCACCAACCTGGGCCGGGTCACGGAGATCGCGGGCCCCTCGGAAGGCGTCAGCGCGCTGCAGCGCACGGTGCTCCCCCTCGTGGAGCTGCGCACCGAGTTCAAGGTCTCGCGGACCGAGCTGGACGACGTCGACCGCGGCACCAGCAGTCCCGACCTGGCCGAGCTCGATGAGGCCATCCGCCAGATCGCCCTGGGCGAGAACGTCACGGTCTTCCACGGCCACCAGGCCGCTGGCTTCCGGGGCATCACCGAGGCCACGTCGCACGAGCCCATCGCCGTCGGGGACATCGACAAGGCGCCCGACGCCGCCGCCCGCGCCGTCAACGCGCTGCGCCAGGCCGGGATCGGCGGCCCCTACGGGCTGGCCATCTGTCCCGACATGTACACCACCATCGTCGAGAGCACCGAGTACGGCGGCGAACTCCTGCTCGACCACCTGCGCAAAATCCTGGGTGGCCCCCTGGTGTGGGCGCCCGGCATCGAGGGCGGGGTCGTGTTGAGCCTCCGGGGCGGCGACTTCAAGATCGAGAGCGGCCAGGACCTCTCCATCGGGTACCTGGATCACGACGCCGACGTCGTGCGCCTCTACCTGGAGGAGAGCTTCAACTTCCGGGTGCTCGAGCCCGACGCCGCCGTCGCCATCCGACTGGGGGACTGACCGGCTTCGCGCCTCAGCGGGCGCGCCCGCCGGTCCGGCTGCCCGTCGTGGCGCGCTGGCGCGACGCTCGCACCGGTCGCCCGTTCGCCGCGCCGGTACCGACCGGGCCCACCGACGTGACCGGCTTCCCGGCCTGTGCGATCTCGAGCAGCGCGGCCATCTGCAGCGCATCGACCGGACCGGAGAACAAGAACCCCTGGCCGTGGTTGCACTGCTCGGCCCGCAGGCCTTCCAGTTGCTCGTGCGTCTCGATGCCCTCGGCCAAAGTGACCAGACCGAGGGTGCGGCCGAGCTCGATGAGCGTGTGGATCAGTGCAGCGGCGTCCGGTGAGCGGCTCATGTCCGCGACGAAAGAACGGTCGATCTTCAGGACATCCACCGGGAACTGCCGCAGGTAGGCCAGCGACGAGTACCCCGTGCCGAAGTCGTCGATGGCGACCTTGACGCCGAGCTGCTTCAGGCTGTTGAGCCGGGTCACGGTGGCGACAGAGTCCCGCATGAGCGTGGACTCGGTGACCTCGAGGATGAGCAGGGCCGGGTCGATGCCACTGGACTCCAGCGCCTCGCGCACGTCGTCGACGAGCCTGTCGGACTCAAGCTGGCGCATCGACACGTTCACCGAAATGCTCGTCCGGTGGCCGTCGCCGTGCCAGGTCGCTGCCTCCCGGCAGGACTGGTTGAGCACCCAGCGGCCGACGTCGAGGATGAGGCCCCGCTCCTCGAGCACAGGGATGAACACGTCGGGCGTGATGGTGCCCTTGGTCGGGTGCTCCCAGCGCAGCAGCGCCTCGACGCCCTGGATCTCGATCCCCTCCAGGTCGAAGATCGGGTGGTAGAGGAGGCTGAACTGGTCCTCGTCGAGCGCCGTTTCCAGGTCCGACTTGAGGGCCAGGCGTTCCTTGGCCGCGGACTGCATGGAGTGCTCGAAGAGCACGGACTGGTCGCGGCCCGCCCCTTTGGCCCGGTACAGCGCGATGTCGGCGTCGCGCAGCAGGTCCTCGGCCGACGGGCGGTCGCCGACGGCGATCCCGATGCTGGCCGAGACGGTGATCGACATGTTGTCGATGCCCGGAATGTGGAACGCGGGCTTGAGCACCTCGTGGACCCGCTCGGCGATCATCTCGGGCCCGCGAGCGAAGGAGACCCCCTCGGCCAGAATGACGAACTCGTCACCGCCGAGCCGCCCGACCGTGTCGCCCGAGCGCAGGATGCCGAGCAGGCGGCCCGCCACCATCTGCAGCAACTTGTCGCCGGCCCCGTGGCCCAGCGAGTCGTTGGAGTCCTTGAAGTTGTCGAGGTCGATGAAGAGGGCGGCCACCGGCACGCCCGAGCGGCGGGCCCGCACCAGCATCTGCTGGGCGCGGTCGAGGATGAGCTGGCGGTTGGCCAGCCCGGTCAGCGGGTCGTGCAGGGCGCGGAAGGCCAGCAGCGCCTCGAACTTCTTGCGCTCGGTGACGTCGCGGATGTTGGTGACGTAGCCGGCCACCGAAGGACGATCGGTCTGGTTTGACACCACGGCTTCCACGTCACGGGTCGTGCCGTCCCGGCGCAGCATGCGGAACTCGAGCGTGGCCGTGCCAGACCCCGACGGGAAGTTGCCGCCGCCCAGCATCTTTTGCACGGCATCCATGTCCTCGCGGTGCACGAAGTCCCGCGACAACTTGCCCACGAGCTCTTCCGGCTCGTACTGCAGGAGGTCCTTGATGGCCGGCGACACGTAGCGGAAGACCCCCTTCTCCCCCAGGATCATCGTGACGTCGGAGGAGTTCTGAATGAGCGAGCGGAAGCGGTCCTCGCTCAGCCGGAGCGTGGTCTCGGCCTCCTCCTTCAGCGCCAGCGCGTTCTCGTTCTGCTCCATGATGGCGGCGGCCATCCGGATGACGAAGAAGAGGACGAACGCTCCCATCACGGTCAGCGACGCCGCCTCGGCCTTGGTCAGCTCGGACGGCAGCCAACCCCGGGCGAGGGCGAACTGGCCGACCGTCATGCCGATGAGGCTGCACAGGACCGTGGTCCGCCAGACCCGAGAACCGGCCCGGGCCAGGTTCTCCAGCGCCACGAAGATGTAGGCCGCCCACAGGACGGGGCCCCAGCCGGTGAGGTAGATGGCGACGGTGACGGCCGTGACCTGGCTGATGACGCGCAGGTCCAGGGACAGCCGGCTCGGGTGGGTGGTGTAGAAGCGGTCCGCCGCCGCATTGACCAGGGCGATGGCGGCGAGGACGCTCAGCCAGACCCACCAGTCCACCTTGGTCACGTACCCGAACCGCATGAGCACCAGGATCACGGCGAACGCGACCGGACCGATCAGGTAGCCCAGCTTGGTCGGATTCAGCTTCCGCCGTTGGGCCGACGGGGCGCGAACAAGCTGTTCGGTCTCGTCGGGAACGGCGGACGCACCCGCGGCATCCTGAGGAGCCAGCGCCATGTCCCCCTCTTCATTTGATGAGCTCAACCCCCTTGTATCGTCAGCTCGAGGGCCAACCTTGATCGCCACCAGGGCTTTTGGCGCCCCGGCTCAAGGGTCACAGGAGCAGCTCTCACCTGGGACCATTCGGCGCCCCGACCAGGATCAGCCTCCGGGCCGGAGCGCGCTGAAGACGGAATGGAGCCAGGCCGCCAGCTCGGCATACGGGGCACCACGCCCACTGATGACCTCCATGTGGCCCACGCCGGGCAGGGGCAGGTAGACCGCGGGGTCACCCAGCCCCACCGCGGTCTCGGCGTAGCGCTCGCTCAGGACCGGTGGCACCGAGTCGTCCGCCAGCCCGTGGAGGAGGAGCTGCGGCTTGCCCAGAGGGAGGAGCGCCGCCGGGGAACCCAAGAGGTACCGATCGGGGACCTCGTCCGGACCGCCCCCCATCAACGCCTGCACCGCGCCCCGCCCCACCAACTGGCGCGCCGCGACGTCGAGATCCACCACCCCCGCCAACGAGGCGGCCGCGGCCACCTCGACCACCGGCTTTGGCCGACGGGGGTCACCGGAGGCCCGGCCCGCCGCGGCCCACAGCGCGAGGTGACCGCCCGCCGAATGACCACAGGTCGCCACCCGCTCGAGGTCAGCTCCCCCGACCCCGGCCAGCGCGTCGACGGCGTCCGAGACGTCCTCGAAGGTCTGCGGCCAGCCGCCCTGGCCGGTGCGCCCGACCCGCCGGTATTCGATGTTGTACGCCAACCAACCCTGGCCGGTGACGGCACGGGCCAGCCGGTGCATCAAGCCCTTCGTGTAGCGCTGGCGCCAGAAGCCACCGTGGACAAGCACGACCACGGGCACCGCGCCGTCGGCCGCCTTCGGCCGCCACACCTCCGCCACCTGGGCCCGGTCCGGTCCGTAGCGCACGGTCTCCGGGCTCATGACCGCACCAGGACGCCCCGCGCCTCCCGCACGAGCGCGGTGCGCCGCTGCAGCAGCGCGCCGACGACGTCGCGCCGGCTGCGCATGATCCGGGAGCCCTCGGCCACGCCACCGATCCGTTGCACCCGCTCGTGCAGGCGTACCGCCACGTACCCGCACAACGGTGCGATGACGGCGGCAGCCGCTCCCGCCCAGGCGCCGAACGCCCGGCCGATGAGCACGCCCACGACGACATAGGTGAGGGTGAACAGGACAAAGCAGCCGAGGAGCTTCACGGTCGCCTTGATCCCCTCGTTGGTCGGGCGCCTCGCCGCGTGCTTCATGATCTGGAACGGGACCACGTGCACGACCACCCCGACGACGGCCAGCGGGAGGGCGAGGACGACCTTGAGCGCGGCCCACACGACGCAAAGGCGCAGGCGGCGCCGTCGGGCGCCGGCGGCGAGTTGGGCGTCGCGCAGGCCCAGCAGCGTGAGGTCTCGCTCATAGGCGGCAAAGTCTACGAACAGCTCCTCGAGCGACGCTGGTGACGCTGTCTGCCGGGCGGCCAAGCGGGCGGCGACCTCCACCTGATCGGCCAGATCGACGTCCGCCGACCCAGGTCGGCCGGGAGTCCGCACCACCACCGCAGCCAGCCGGGAGAGTCGCTCGGCCTGGGCCCACGATGGGTAGGCGGGATTGACCGCGGCGAGTTGCACCGCCAGATCCTCGGTGACGGCGCGCACCGTGGCCCGCTCGTCCCGCCGGTACGCCTCCGCCCACTGCTGCACGCCCGCCGGTGGTGCCACGCGCACGAGCGCCCGCGAGCGGAACCGCGCCTTGGCGTCGTAGACGAGCCCCACGGCCACCGTCACGAGCCCTTCGGCTCCGCCGACGTCAGCCGCGTCGAGCGCGATCCGCGCCGCACCTGTCCTGAGCGGCTGCAGTGCCGGCTCGTCGTGGCTGATCCCCTCGGGGAAGACGGCCACCATCCCACCCTGGTGCAGCAGCGCGTGGCTGGTGGCGAACGCCGACACGTTGTGGTCGCCCGCCACGGCGTCCATGGTCCGGTACACGGGAATGACCCCGGCCGATTTCAAGAAGGGCCATAACGGCGGGATCCTGAACAGTGTCGCCTTGCCCAGGAAGCGGGGATAGCGGCGCAACGACGCCATCAGGAGCAGGCCGTCGACGAGGCCGTTGGTGTGATTTGCGACCAGGACGACCGGCCCCGACGCCGGCAGGCAGTCCCCGCCCTCGAGCTCGATGCTGCGGAAGAAGACGCGGACGAGAAGGCGGGCCAGCGCGGTCATTGACCAGTCAGCGAACCGGCGCAGAGCCCGAGCACAGGACCGGTTCGTTCGTCCGACGGCCCTCATTCCGAGACGGGTCACAGAGATGTTCGTGGCGCCGAGAATTCTGGATGTCGGGTTGGTATGGTGCCGAGGCACATAGGAACCGGTTCTGGGTTCTGGGGGGAAATCAGGCGCAGAAACCGCGTGCAGACGGGGGTTCGGCCATGGCAAGGATCACGGGTGCGAGAGCTGCGGGGGCGGCTCTCTTGCTTACCTCACTCATCGCGACCGGCGTGCTGTTGTCGCCGGCCACGAGCGGCGCCACGTCGTCATCGACGACCACGTTCGGCACGCTGCCGTCACCGTGTGGCAAGGGACACGCCACCGGCGCCACCGAGCAGGGGGTGACCAACTCCACCATCAACATCGCCTACGGCGACGACCGTGGCTTCTCGGGCAGCCCCGGCCTCGACCAGGAGATGGGGGACGCGGTCAAGGCGATGATCGCCTGGTGCGACGCCCAGGGCGGCATCAACGGGCGCAAGATCGTCGGCGACTACTACGACGCCGCCGTGACCAACGTCGGCAGTGTGATGACCCAGGCCTGCAAGACCGACTTCATGCTGGTCGGCGAGGGGTTCGCGCTCGATGGCCTGGCCGAGCAGACGCGCCTGCAGTGCAACCTGGCCGCGGTCCCGGGGTTCACCGTCTCCCCCGAGGTGGCCAACGCCTACGAGATGTACCAGGCAGCACCGAACCCTGCGAACCACAGCCCGGTGTCGATCGCCTATGAAGGCGAGAAGCTCTTCGGCTCCAAGACGCAGCACGTCGGCCAGTACAACTCCACGCTCTCGACCCAGCTGTCGTCGATGGCGAAGGCTGTGCAGGCCTACACCACGGCCGGCTGGAAGTTCGTCGACTGCCCCTTCCAGGTGAACTACAACGGCGAGGCCAACTACACCCCGTTCGTCCAGAAGCTGCAGAGCTGCGGCGCGCAGATCGTCTTCGACGACGCCACCCCTGGGCCAACCCTTTACGGCGCGCTCCAATCGGACAACCAGATCGGCTACAACCCGATCTGGCTGCTCGACGCCGCCGAGTACACCCAAGCCTTCGCACAGTGGAACACCGGCGGGCTCGGCAACAACGTCTACGTCCGCATCGGGTTCGAACCGCTGGAAGCGGCCAAGGTCGTCCCGGCGGTGTCCCAGTATCTCTCCGTGGTCAAGAAGTCGGGCGGGCGTACGTCGGCGCTGGGTGAGCAGTCGGCATCGTCCTTCCTCCTCTGGGCCACCGAAGCCAAGGCCTGCGGTTCGACGCTGACCCGCCAGTGCATGATCAACCACCTCTCGAAGGTGACGAGCTGGACCGGAGGCGGGCTCAACGCCCCGTCCGATCCGGCCAAGAACCTGCCCGCTCCCTGCGGCATCTTGATGAAGCTCCACAACACCACCTGGGAGCAGTACTACCCGAAGAAGCTGGGAACCTTCGACTGCTCACCGAAGTACGTGGTGGCGAACTCGGGATCCGTCATCGGGACCGCCCTGAACGCCCAGGGCTACTCCACCAGATACGCCACATCCTCGGTGATCAAGCCGCAGGGCTGACCGAGACCGGGCGATCGTCGTCCCGCGCCTCTATGTGGAATAGCTGTAGAAGCCCTGACCGGACTTCCGGCCCAGGAGGCCGGCGTCCACCATGCGGGCGAGAAGCGGCGGGGGGGCGTAGAGCGGCTCCTTGAACTCGTCGTAGAGGGAATGGGCGACGGCGACCGTCGTGTCGAGCCCGATGAGGTCGGCCAGCGCCAGCGGGCCCATGGGATGGGCGCAGCCCTTGACCATGCCGAGGTCGATGTCGTCCGCCGTCGCAAAGCCGGACTCGAGCATGCGCACCGCCGACAGGATGTAGGGAATCAGCAGCGCGTTGACGATGAACCCGGCGCGGTCCTGCGAACGGATGACCTGCTTGCCGAGTTGGTCTGCCGCGAACTGCTCGGACACCTCCACGGCTTGCGTGCCCGTGAGCAGCGAGGTCACCAACTCCACCAGGGGCAGGACCGGAACGGGATTGAAGAAGTGGATACCGATCACCTGCGCCGGCCGCGTGGTCGCCATCGCCAATTTCATGATGGGGATCGATGAGGTGTTGGAGGCCAGGACGGCATCGGGCGCAGCCACGATGGTGTCGAGCGCCTGAAACACCGCGACCTTCTCCGCCTCGGCCTCGACCACGGCCTCGACCACCATCTGTCGATCGGAGAGGGAGTCCAGGTCGGTGGAGAACTCAATCAGTCCCACGGCGGCCTCGGCTTCGGCGTCGGTCATCTTCCCGGCCGATTGTGCCCGCCTGATGGACGCACTGACGCGCCCGCGCCCCTTCTCCAGGGTGGCGGCGTCAACGTCGACGACGCGGACTCCGATGCCGGCCCGGGCTGCCGCCTCGGCGATACCCGATCCCATCAGGCCGCATCCGACGACACCAAGTCGTTCTATTGGAATTGCCCTCTCCTTCCACTCGTCTGTCAGCGTCACTGCACCTGTCCTCTCGGACCAGGTCCGACCATGCTCCCGTGCAGAGCGGTCAGCGCATCGCTAAGATTCTCACAATGTGGGTGGCATGTCCACATACAGCCCCGATCGACACCACGCAAGGCTTCCTCGACAGCACCGGAGGCATCGATGCATGCACGCCCTGCTACAGCCGAGCAGCTCGTTGCCCGGGCACAGATCTATGACGTCTTGATGCAGTACATGCGCGGCGTGGATCGACGGAACATGAACCTGGTCCGCGACGCGTATCACCCAGACGCGACACAGACGAACCCGTACCTGGGCCCCGGCGAGTGGGGCTCCGTCGAAGAGCTCATCACGCTGATGAACCGGAACGCCGTCCACATCCCGATGTCCATGCACGTGTTGGCCAACGTCGTGTACGAGTTCGCCGGCGATGATGTCGCCATCGTCGAGTCCTACCTGATGGCGTACCAGACGCACCGGGACGAAGAGGGCAACGAGGGATTCCGACAGACCGGCTCGCGCTACCTGGACCGCTTCGAACGCAGAGATGGCAGCTGGAAGATCGCCAAGCGCGTGCTCCCGCTGAACTTCATCAGGCCCTTGGCTCCGGCCGGAGACCAGATTCTCTTCACGAACCCCGTGCTGTCGACCCGGGACGCCGACGACCCACTCTGGTCGCTGCGAGCCGAGGCGGGGCTCGAGTGATGTCGGCCGTTGACGACCTCGGGTGGTACCGCCATGATCATAAAAAGGGAGGGGAACACCATGCCTGATGAGGGCAGCCGGGGGCGTGCCGTTCGCCATGTCCCAAAGGAGCAACGACGGGCGGACAC
>DATBAO010000018.1:0-22815 GCA_036271495.1 Acidimicrobiales bacterium | reverse complement strand
CGGCCCGTAACCCTCGTAGTTGATGGCCTCGTAGCGGACGCCTTCGAGGTCGCCCGTCCCCCGCTTGATGGCCTTCTCGATCGTGTCGAGTGGCACGCTGGACGCTCTCGCCTTCTGGTACGCCGTCCGGAGGGTGGCGTTGGCCTCGAGGTCGGCGCCGCCTTCCCTGGCTGCGACCTCGACCAGGCGGATGCACTTGGCGAAGATCTTGGCGCGGGCTTTGTCCTGGGCGCCCTTGCGGTACTTGGTGGTCGCCCACTTCGAGTGACCCGACATGTGCTGCCCTCGTTCCTTGCTTGTTCGCTTTTGTGCTGCATGTTGCGGTGCTGCCTCGGTGACTCGGTGCCTCGTTGCCTCGGTGCCTCGGTGATCGGCCGTGATCAGCCGGTGCGCTGCATAGTGCGGCGGCTCCGCTGCCCGGCCGGGAGAACGATTGTATCGGGGCTGGTCCCGACTCAGCCTGAGGTCAGGGTGACGGGGATGCTGACGGCCCTGTCCACCACCAGGCGGTAGGTGCCGGGGGGCGCGTGGTGCGACTTCGGCGAGGGCCCCGGTCCGACATAGGCCACCTGGTTCCAGTACGCCAGGGCCCGGAGCGTGCTGTGGGGGCCCAGCCTGAGCCCCGTCTGTTCGGGACAGAAGAAGATCTGACCACCGGGGTACACGCTGACCCCCTGGGCGTTGCGCACGGTCATGGGGAGGGCCCCGCAGGGGCCGACCGTGAATCGCTGCCGCGCCTGCGGGACGCCCTTGGCCAGTGGGGCGCCACAGGTCGTGTTGCCCGCGTTGCGCAGCTGGACCGTCACGACGACTTGTTCGGTCGGCGGAAAGGCCCGGTCCGGAGCGGTGACCCTGAGCGTGACGTGCTGCGCCTTGCAGTTCGCGAAGGCGACGTGGGCAGCGCGCGTGATGGTGGCCGGGCGAGCGGCGCTCGCTGCATATGCAGCGCCGGCCGGGGTGGCGGTGGCGGTGGCGGTGGCAGTGGCCAGAACGGCGATGGCGATGGCGACGGCGGTCGTGGTGATGGCGGTGGCCAGAAGCGCAGTGGCGAGCCGTGGCCTCATGCCCGAAGACGCAAGGGCCGCCAATCGGTTCGAGTGGGGTCGCTCAGGTCGATGGCCGGGTGGCAGCGTGTAGCACCGACTCCACGTCGGAGGCCACCAGCTCGTAGCCACCGTCGTCGGCACCGGTCTGCATGGTCGCCATCAGGAGCGAGATCACGATCACGACCATGCCGCCGGCCGTCTGCCCCGGGTCGATGTCCCGGCGCACGCCGCCGGCCAGCTGTTGGGCCCGGATGAGCTCGCTCACCGTCTTGCGCAGCTCCTGCAGCGCCGGGATGTGTAACAGCCGCATGGTGAAATCGGGCTCGAGGCCGCGCAGGATGCGACCCGCCAGAGGGTGCGCATCGACGTGGGCCACGAGCGCGCGCATGATCACGCGCCCCCATTGCTCGGGGTCCTCGTCGATGACGACGAGCGAGACGGCGTCATCGATCAGGCCGGCGACGTCCTCGTCGACAGCGGCGACGAAGAACGCCTCTTTGTTGGCGAAGTAGGGATACGACGCCGTGGTGGACAGCCCCGCATCGCGGCAGACGTCGGCGACCGTGGTGCCGCGATAGCCCTCACGGGCGAAGCGGATCACGGCCGCATCGAGGAGGGCCTGACGCGTGCGGTCGCCCTTGGTCGAGATGGGCGGGGTGGGCGGCACCAGGTCAGGCCGCCGCAGCCGGGTCGATGGGCTGACCGGCGCGGTCGACGCCGCAGGCGGTCTGCCAACCGTTGGGCACACGGCCGCCACGGAAGACGCCGGCGTCGAGGAGCGGGGTGAGCAGCGGGCGCAGGGCTCGGTGGCGCATGGCGGTGCGGCCGGCGGAGCGGTTGACCGCCTTCCACGTGGCCCAGGTCGGGAGGCCGACGGCGCCGTAGACGCCCGGGTGGACGATGGTGTCGAACATGGCGACGGCGATGCGGGAGCCCAGGTGGCGCACGAGTGTGCGCTCGATCGGGCCGGCGGCGGCCCACTGCTCGGGGAAGAGCATGCGGCCGAAGGCGAGGTGGCGGGCCTCCTCCTGGCGGTGGTACTTCGAGACCGCCTTGATCATCGGGTCGGTGTCGGGGTGCTCGCTGGCGAGCTTCTGCAGGAGGTCCGGGACCTCTTCGCCGCTGAGCACGAGCAGGCAGAAGAGCGACGGCATGGCGGTGAGGAACGGCATGACTGCTTGCAGCGCGATGCGGCCGACGGGGTTGTCGAGCGGGTTCTTGGCTTGTGGCTTCACTTGCGCCAGGAGGCGCACGAAGAGGCGCGAGTGGCGGGTCTCTTCTCCCATCTCGTGCAGGAGGTAGGTCACGCGGGGGTCGGTGAGGTCGGGGCGGGAGAGGATGTCGAGGCTGAACCCCGCCATCAAGACCGACTCGAAGCGGACGCCGGTGTCCACGATGGAGGCGAATTCCTCTCGGGCCAGCGTGCGCTTCTGCTCGTCCGTGAGCGTGTTGAAGAGCTCGGGGACGTTGGCCAGGGAGAGGAGCTCGTCCGGGAGGACCTGGCCATCGCCGACCGTCCCCGGGACCTCGGTGTCGGGCTCCACGATGCGCTTCAGTGAGGCCGTGTTGAGGCGCTCGATGCGCTGGTCGAAGGAGCGGGGCGTGGGGCCGGCCGCGGCGGCCACGGCGGGGGTGGTGTCGGTGTCGGTGTCGGTGGGGCTCGTCGTGGTTGTGCTCATGATCAGGGCTCTACCCGGATTCTTCTGAATCTAAGCATTTGGTTAAAACCCTGATTTCCTGGGGGTTGCAGGGTGAGCGGCCCTTGCCAGAGTGACTTCGGCCGGTCTCTGCTCGGGCTCCCGGCCAGCTGGGTCGGAGTCAGTTGGGTAGGCGTGCTGCAAATGCGGCCCATACGCTTGCAAGGCATGACGCCGCTCCTCCAGTCCGCTCCTTCTGGTTCCGCTGCACGCTCTGGTGGCCGTGCGAGACCCCGCTCCCGATTGGTGTTCGTGGGAGCGGCGCTCGCTGCGGTTGGGGCGGCCGGTGTGGTCTACAAGCGTGTGGCCGCGGAACGACCCGTCGATGACCGGGTGGATGACGGGCGACGCGCCCTGGGCTGGGGAGAAGGTGTCAACCGGCCAGACCACGTCATCGTGCGGACGCCCGACGGGGCGGAGCTCGCGGTGTGGGATCTCGCCGGGGATGGTCCCGACGCTCCGGTGGTGGTCCTCCCCCACTGCTGGGGCTGCAGCCACGAAATATGGCTCCCGGTGGCCCGACGGCTCCGGGAGCAGGGTGCCCGCGTCGTTCTCTACGACCAACGCGGACACGGGGCGAGCACGCGCGGGACGGCGCCGCTGTCGATCGAGACGCTGGCGCACGACCTGACGGAAGTGCTCGATGCGACCGACGTGCACAACGCCGTGCTCGCCGGCCATTCCATGGGCGGCATGACGATCATGTCGCTGGCGACCCACCGGCCCGATGTGTTCAAGGAGCGGGCCAAGGCGACCGTGCTCGTGGCAACGGCGGCGACCAGCCTCGGCGACCGCTCCGCACGTAGCGCGCGGGTGGCCAGCACCATGGTGGCGTCGCCGATCGTCTCACGGGCGATGCAGTCGAGGAACGGTCACGTGTTGGTGCGCTCGGCCTTCGGCGAGAACCCGGTCCGTTCGCACATGGATCTGACGCGGGACCTCTTCGGAGGGTGCCACGGAACGGTGCGCGGCGATTTCCTGAGGTCGATCTCGACGATGGACCTTCTCGAGGGCGTGGCCACGATGCAGGTCCCGACGACGGTCATGGTCGGGACGCGCGATGCGCTGACGCTGCCGAAGAAGGCCGATCAGATTGTGGCGACGGTTCCCGGGGCGCGACTCGTTACCCTGCAGAACAGGGGGCACATGCTTCCGCTCGAAGACCCTGACGCGGTGACCGACGAGATCGTGCGGGCGGTCAAGGGCTAAACCTTCAGGCTTTCAGGCCCTCATTTCCGCGGCGCGCGTAGCCAGGTCGGCGAGGACGAGTACGAGGGCGAGGGCGAGGAGACGAACACCCTGCCCTGGGGACTGGTGAACCGGACCTCGGCCCGGGCATCGCCATCGAGCTTCCATCCGAGCTCGTGCACCCGGCTGTGGTGACCCACGCACAAGGTCAGCAGATTCGAGAGCACGGTTGGCCCCTGCTTGGAAGCCCACACGACGTGATGGACGTCGGTCACGTTCTTGCAGCCACAGCCCGGGAACCGGCATCCCTTGTCGCGGCGCCGGATCTCGATGCGCTGAGCCTCGCTCGGGTCACGCTCCAGGCGCTTCTGGTCGAGGGCGGTGCCGTCGGGCGCGTCGAACGAGAGGGTGATGTCGGCGCTGCAGGCGAGCCGGCGCGCCACCTCGGCGGAGATCGGACCGACCCCCTCGATGGAGGCGTGGCCGTAGCCGTCGCCGTAGAGGAGCCGGTCCAGGTCCGTATGCACGATCATGGTCGTCTTGGCACCCCGGTGGACCGGGCCGGAGTCGGCGGCGCTGTCGCTGTCCGCGGTGTCGGCGCTGTCGGCGGTGGCACCCGAGCGGTTCTGGGGCTTCTGGCGTCCCTGCTCGACGCAGATCTGGGCCAGGGCGTC
This sequence comes from Acidimicrobiales bacterium, assembly GCA_036271495.1. Lineage (GTDB taxonomy): Bacteria > Actinomycetota > Acidimicrobiia > Acidimicrobiales > RAAP-2 > Bog-473. Next base: position 18,210 of record DATBAO010000018.1, on the reverse strand, counting down.
GGCGCACCGGCTCTCGAACCGGACGTAGTCGGCATCACGGGCGCTGGGGTGGTCGTGGCGGCGGGCCCGTCCCTGAATGGCGGACTTGACGAGGGCGTACGCGTCCCCGGTCAGCTGAGCCCAGACGAGGCAGCGCTCGTCGTCGAAGCGGACGAAGCGGCGCTGGAACTGCTTTGCCGCGTCGGCGTCCGTTGAGCCTTTGACCTCGGCGGCCAGCTGCCGGGCCTGCTTGGGTGTCCAGTGCTCCGACGCTTGGGCCAGACCGGCATCCGTCTCGGACGTGGCGACCGCGGCAAGCGGTGCGAAGACATCGAGGGTGAGGCGACCGTCGGAGAGGGCGTTCGACAGGGCCGGCAGGTCCTTGGTCTTCGCCGCCGCGTCGACCAGGATCCTGGCCCGGGCGCGGCTGACGTGGCACCGCGCCACGAGCCAGTCGCGCATGGACAACGCTCCGTCGCCGCGCCAGGCCTCCGTGCGATCGAACTCGGCGATGTCGCCCAGCATGGCGCCCTCGTGCTCCGAGATGACGCGCTGATGCTGCCCGATGCTCTCGGCCAGGGCGGCCGAACGGGGATCGCTCCCGTAGTCCCGGCTGAGGGGTCGGGTCCGGCGGGGCGACGTGGCACCGCCCGTACGAGCCCGGCGGGAATCTGGGGCGGCGGATGCCATGCGAACGAACGGTCCGCGGCGGCGCCCGACCGGTGCGGTGCGGTGCGGTGAGGGTCAGGCGGTGATGGGTGTGGTGGTGGCGGAGGTGGGCGTGGTGGTGGCGGAGGTGGGCGGGCTGGGGCTGGCGGCGGCGGGCTTGGGCTGGGGCTGGGGCTGGCGCAGGAGGGCGATGGCGGTGAGCAGCATCACGATGAGGAAGCCGACGTAGGCACCCCAGCCGATGATCAGCCACGCATGGCCGTGGTAGCTGCTGAACGTGACGCCGATCCAGACGGCGACGCAATTGAAGGCGGCGACGACGAGCGCGATCCAGCCGAGCCAGGGCGTGGCGAGCTCGCCGCGCAGCATGGCCCAGCTGAGCGCGGCGAGGAAGACCGCCGTCATGACGGACGTGGCGGAGAAGAAGATCGTGTTCAGGTCGCCGAAGGCGCGGACCAGGGACAGGTCGTGCAGGCCGCCCGGCTGCGCGTCCATGAACGCGAGGAGGACGGTGGGCAGCGCCGCGATCGCGGTGGTGATGGAGACGCCGATCGCCGAGGCGAGGACGATGGGTGCGAGGGAGGCTGTGTCGTCCTCGGCGCGGCGGAGGACCCGGAAGAGGTATCCAGCGAACCAGAGCAGCGCACCGGCAGCGAAGAAGTCGAAGATCATGCCCGCTTGCAGTGCGACGTGATGGTCCTGGATCCAGGCCAGTGTCTTGGCCGGCGCGGCGTCGACCCGGGGTTGTTGGGGATAGATGAACCCCGACAACACGGCCAGGACGAAGAACGCCAGTCCGCTCAGTGCACCGATGCGCTCGAACGTGCGGTCACGCATGTGAACCCCTTCCCCCGTGCCCCTGTTGCTGCCCACCCTGCAGGACAGGACGGGACACGACGCGACGGAGGTCAATATAGGGGCGGGGGCGGGCCGGGGCTCGGGCCAGGCCGGCTCGGGATCAGCGGATGACGGCCTCGCCGAACCGCTGCAGGGACTCCAGGGCGTGGGCCAGGGAGTCCCCGGGCACGCCCGTGCCCGACCAGGTGACCCCGAGCTCCGCCAGTTCCGCATCCCCGGCCAGCTGGGCCTCCCGGTTGAACGAATCGTCACCCGGGCTGCCGCCGGCTCCGGTGCCGAACGCGATGTCGATGCTCTTCGGGTCGCGGCCGGCTTCCTCCATGAACTTCCAGAGCTCTTCGAGCATGCCGCGCAGGTCGTCCACGGTCTCGAGGGGCGGCGTCTTGGCGGTCTGCGAGAGAACCCTCGGCGCCGGGAACGGGCTCCAGCCGTCGCCGTAGCGGGCGACGCGGCGGCGCGACATGCGGCTGTTCCCGCCGATCCAGATCGGGGGGTGCGGCGAGGGCTTGGGGTTGGCCGTCTGGCCCTTGGCGGTGAACGTCACGCCCTCGTAGGCGAAGTCCTCCTCGCTCCAGATGCCGCGGATGACCTCGATGGCCTCGTCGAAGCGTGCGTTGCGCTCCTCGAAGTCGACGCCGAGCGCCTTGTACTCGCCCCGCAAGTATCCAGTGGCGACGGCGAGCGTGAAGCGCCCGCCGGACAGCGCGTCCAGCGTCGCCACCGCCTTCGCCACCACGAAGGGGTTGCGGTACGGCAAGACGAGGATGTTGGGGATCAGGCGCATGCGGTCGGTGACGGCGGCGCAGAAGGCCAGCGCGGCGAACGGGTCGAGGGCGTCGTGGCCGCCGGCCTTGAGCCAGCGGTCGGTCGGGGCGGGGTGATCGGTGAAGCCGATGCCGGAGAATCCGTTCTCTTCTGCGACCTCGCAGAATTGCGTCAGCCCCGCCTTCGTCGTGAATTCGGGGTTGTAGGGATGCGTCGTGAGGGGATACGTCACCCAGTAGTTCATGGCGCCGACCCTAGTGTTCGGCCGCCGGCGGTCCGTGGTGCAGAGGAGCAGAGGCGACTCACGGCGGCCGGTCCTAGGCTGCACGACGTCCGGTCTCGGCGTCGAACAAGGGGTCCACATTGCAGCTCGAACTCGAAGGCAAGGTGGCCGTGGTCACGGGCGCCAGTCGCGGCATCGGGCTGGCCGTCACCAGGGCGCTGGTGTCCGAGGGCGCCCATGTGGTGGCCGGCGCGCGGAGCAGCACGCCCGAGCTCGATGCCCTCGTCGAGGCCGGCTCGGTCGAGTCCGCGGCCGTCGACCTGGCCACGCCGTCCGGCGCGGCTGACCTCGCCGCGGCCGCGCTGGCCCACGGGCGGATCGACATCCTGGTCAACAACGTCGGTGCGGCGAAGACGCGCCTCGATGGCTTTCTCAGCATCACCGACGAGGACTGGACCACGTCGCTCACGCTCAACCTCATGGCCGCCGTGCGCATGACCCGCGCCGTCCTCCCGTCGATGATCGCCGCCAGCAGTGGCGCCATCGTGACGACCAGTTCCGTCAACGCCTTCCTGCCCGACCCGGCCGTCCTCGACTACAGCGCGGCCAAGGCCGCCGTGGCGAACTTCTCCAAGTCGCTCTCCAAGGAGGTGGCGGCGCACAACATCCGGGTCAACACCGTCAGCCCCGGTCCCGTCTCCACCGCGCTCTGGCTCGGTGCGGACGGCGTGGCGCAGACGGTGGCGCGGGCGACGGGCGGCGATCCCGATGCCGTGGCCCAGCAGGTTGCCGCTGACGCGGCCACCGGCCGGTTCACGACTCCCGAGGAGGTGGCGGACCTCATCGTGTTCCTGGCCAGTGCCCGAGCAGGCAACGTCACCGGGGCCGACTTCACCATCGACGGGGGTCTGATCAAGACGCTCTGACCCGGGGCCGTCGGGCCGGCCTGTCTTTTGCGCGAACCAGCTGCTGCAGCCCCGAGAGGAGAGTCCCGGACATGACCACATTCCTGACCGAGGTCCGAGAGACCCTCGCTCCCAGCCGGAAGGGACGCTTCGGCCCGCTCCCGCCGCTCCTGGTCGCCCTGACCGTCGTCACCGGGCTGGTCGACGCCTTCAGCTACCTGCTGCTCGGCCATGTCTTCGTGGCCAACATGACCGGCAATGTCGTCTTCCTCGGCTTTGCCGTCGCCGGCGCGGCGGGCTTCTCCATCGCGGCGTCCTTGGTGGCGCTGGCGTCCTTCAGTGTGGGATCCATCGTGGGCGGGCGGATCGTCCAGCGCTTCGGTCATCATCGAGGCCATCACGTCGCGGTGGCGACGGGTGCGCAGGCGGTGCTCTTCGCCGCGTCGGTGATCCTGGCGCTGGTGGGCTCGCACCCGTTCGGGCCGGGCGTGCGCTACGGGCTCATCGTGGCCCTGGCCCTGGCCATGGGCGTGCAGAACTCGAGTGTGCGCCGCCTGGCGATTCCGGACCTGACGACCACCGTCCTGACGCTGACCCTGACGGGAATCGGCGCCGACAGCGCGCTCGGTGGCGGCCAGGGATCCAATTCGGGCCGGCGCCTGGTCTCGGTCGCCGCCATGTTCCTGGGCGCACTCGCCGGTGCGGCGCTCATCCTGCATGTCCACGTCGCGTTGCCGCTCGTCTTCGCCTTGGCCATCGTGATCGTCATCACACTGGTCAGTCACCTCTCGGGGCGGTCGAATCCGGCCTGGACCCGCGTCGAGAACTAAGTCCGGACTCTGGGATACGCCTGAACGACGGATCGTCACCCCGTCGCCATCGACCTGTGCCCGGGGATCTGCTCAGCTTGCCCTCATCGGACCGCCGTAGGTTGGCAGCGCTCGCACGGCGACGCGTTGCGACACGAGGCACAAAGGGGAACACGATGGCGACAATCACCGCTGAAGAACAGGGTCAGATCGACAAGGCGAATACGTCGGGGAAGAGGCCCGTCATCTTCATCCACGGCCTGTGGCTCCTGCCGAGCAGTTGGGACCGCTGGGCCGGCGTCTTCGCCGAGGCCGGCTTCGCTCCCCTCACCCCGGGGTGGCCCGATGACCCGCAGACCGTCGAGGAGGCCAAGGCCCACCCCGAGGTGTTCGCCAACAAGGGGATCGAGGACGTGGCGGAGCACTACGCGGAGATCATCGGCGCACTGCAGAAGAAGCCGGTGGTCATCGGACACTCCTTCGGCGGGCTGCTGGCCCAGATGCTGGCCGGAAGGGGGCTGGCGGCGGCCACGGTGGCCGTCGACGCGGCGCCGTACCGGGGCATCCTGCCGCTGCCCATCTCCGCGCTGCGGTCCGCCGGCCCCGTGCTCAAGAACCCCCGCAACAAGCACCGGGCGATTCCGCTGACCTTCGACCAGTTCCACTACGCCTTCGCCAACGCGGTCAGCGAGGACGAGGCCAAGGAGCTCTTCGAGACCTACGCCGTCCCGGCGCCGGGTGAGCCTCTCTTCCAAGCCGGCGTCGCCAACTTCAACCCGTGGACGGAGGCCAAGGTCGACCACGAGAACGTCGAGCGGGGCCCGATGCTCATTCTGTCGGGCGAGAAGGACCACACGGTGCCCACCGCCATTTCGAAGGCCGAGTTCAAGAAGCAGAAGAAGAACGAGGGGGCGACCGAGTTCGCCGAGATCCCCGGCCGGGGCCACTCCCTGACCATCGACAGCGGCTGGCGCGAGGTGGCCGACACCGCGCTCGCTTTCGTCACGCGGTTCGTCTCCTGAACAGGCGGGGCAGCAGAAGCCCGAAGAAGTAGGCCAGGCCGACGCCGAGCGCGGTCTCGCCGACGCGCTCGGCGAAACGCCACTGCTCGTTGGCCACGGTCGGGCTGGCGTAGAGCAACATCACGAGGACCAGGAACGTCGTGAAGAAGGGCGTCACGTACCAGCGGCTGCCCCGGGTCCCCGCCGCCCCGGCGATGGCCAGCACGGCCAGCACCGCCACGAGCTCCGATGACGGGGTGAGGCGCAGGAACACCACGGCACCCGACGCGCCGAGGAGGACGGAGACGAGCCGCCCGATGCTGCGCAGCTCCTGCATCTCCTTGGTGGGGCGCATCACGAACAGTGCCGCCGCGGGCGCCCACCCGACATGATCCGTGCCGATGGCGATCCCGATGGCGGTGGCGATGCCGGCCGCCAGGCCGAGCCTGATGCCGTACGGGGCGGCCATGGCCGAAGGCAGCAGGTGCGATTGCGGCGCGGCACTGTCGGTGCGCGGCTCGGGATAGAGCAGCGAGACGGCGTAGGAGAAGACCGAGCCGGTGAGGACGATGAGGCCGAGGCTGAGGGCCTTCGTCGTATCGGGGTAGCTCAGGCCGATGGCGGCCACGGGGGCGCAGAGGGACATGGCCACCAGCCCGAAGGCGCGACGGCTGGCCAGGAGGGCCGAGCCGAGGGCCACGGCGAAGATGCCGACGACGGCCGTGACGTCGGTGTGGATCAGGAGGGAGCCCAACAGGATGGAGAGGGCGAAGAGCAGCCCGACGAAGACCAGCCTGATGCGGGCCTTGCGCTGCGGGGCCAGGCCGATGACGGCGGCGGGGAGGATGCCGACGGCCCAGGCCAGGCCCCGGCTGGGGTCGCCGGTGAGGACGATCAGTGCAGCCGGCAGGGTGCACAGGCCGCAGCGGAGGGCGTCGGACCAGGTCCAGGTGAGGGCGGTGGCCTTGGCGGTCGGCATGGGCGGGGCGGTTGGGTGGCGGGGCGGCGGCGGTCGGGGCTAGCGCGTCGGCGGCGGCGGCGGCGGCGGCGTCGGCGTCGGCGGCGGCGGCGGCGGCGGCGTGGCGTTGCCGGTCCCAGGCTGCTCGAACATGACCCCCCGCTCTCTCGTCCGGGCGATCCTAGGAGGCCAGCTGGTGGTGCTCGGGTGACGGGACATCCCCTTGCAGCAGGCGGCGGTTGACCATGATGGACGGATGGCGATCCCGCCCACGCCCGCGCCTGCTTCGGCACAGATCGCTGCGCGCAGCCGCAGCCGTAGCCGCAGCCGCCTGCAGGCGCTGGGGGACATCGTGCTCGGACCCGATTCCTACGGGATCGTGTTCGTCTTCCTCGTCGTCGACTACATCTTCCTGACGATCGGGTGGAGCGGGAACGGGGCGCTGATCGTGACCGCCATCTGGCTCGGGCTCACGGTGCTGCTGGCCTTCCGGACCTCGCAGGTCTCCCACCGTCTCATGTTGGCGGTGCGGGTGGCCGTGGTGCTGGTCGTGCTGGCGGCGGTTGGCGTGGCCCTCGGTGGCGGGGACCGGGCCTACGGCACGATCGTGATCCTGGCCTCGCTGCTCGTCCTGGCCAGCCCCATCGCCATCGGCTGGCGGATCCTGCACCACACCCGCGTCACCACGCAGACCGTTCTCGGAGCGCTCTGCATCTACATCCTGATCGGGCTGGTCTTCGCCAACGCCGACTATGGAGTGCAACTGGTCTCGGGGAATTCGTTCTTCGCGCAGCCCGGGCACCACGGCCCGGCCGATTTCGCCTATTTCAGCTACATCACGATGGCGACGGTCGGATACGGCGACCTTTCTCCGGCGACGGGGCTCCCCCGCACCAATGCAGTCCTTGAAGCACTGATCGGGCAGATCTTCCTGGTCGTTCTCGTCGCCCGGCTGGTCGGGATGTACACGCCGACGTTCCGGTGGGCCAACGAGCTCCGGGGCGGGGCTGGGGCCGAGGGGCGGAGCGATGCCGGGGCTGGGAGTGCTGGCGGCGGGGTTGGCGAGGTTGGTGGCGGCAGCGGGGCCGGAGGCGGCGGGGAGCCGCTCAGACCATGAGGACGACGGGCACGATCATCGGGCGCCGCTTCGTGCGCTCGCCGACGAACTTGCCCAGGGCCTTGCGGGTGTGGCGGCTCAGCACCTCGATGTCGTGGGCCCCGTCACGCAGGGCCTGCGTCACCGCGGCGGCCACGACCTCGCTCGCCTCTTCCAGCAGTTCCTCCGCCTCGGGCGCGTAGACCCAACCCCTGGTCTCGATCACCGGCGGGCAGCTCAGCGTGTTCTGCTGGCGGTCGACCGTCACCACGGCCATGACGACACCCTCCTCGGACAGCTTCTTGCGGTCCCGCAGCACGCCGTGCTCGAGATCGCCGACCGTGCCATCCACGTAGACGTAGCCGCCAGGGACCTTGCCGTCGCGGGAGATGCCCTTGGCATCGAGTTGGATGACGTCGCCGTCCTCGCACAGGAGCACCTTCGCCGGGTCGATACCCATCGACAGCGCCAGGCGGGCGTGGTGCACCATGTGACGGAACTCGCCGTGCACCGGCACGAAGCATTCCGGCTCGGTCACCGAGATCAGCGTGCGCAGCTCGCCCTGTTTGGCGTGCCCGCTGACGTGGACGGCCTCGGAACCCGAGTGCACGACCTCGGCGCCACGGCGGTGCAGGTCGTCGATGACCTGGCCCACCGACCACTCGTTGCCGGGGATCGGGTGCGCACTGATGACCACCACGTCGTCCTCGGTGACCTTCAACCACTTGTTCTGGCCCGTCGCCATGAGGGAGAGGGCCGACATCGGCTCACCTTGCGATCCGGTGGAGATGACGCACATCTCGCCCTCGGGCACGCTGTCGATCGCTTCGATGTCGATCAGGGAACCCTCGGGGATGCTGATGATGCCGAGCCGCGACCCCAGTTCGACGTTCTTGCCCATGGATCGGCCCAGGGTCGCCACCTTGCGCCCGTTGGCCACGGCGGCGTCGATGATCTGCTGCACCCGGTGCATGTGGCTGGCGAAGCAGGCCACCACGATGCGCTTGCCGGCCTGGGCCGCGAAGACCCGGCGCAGCGTCACACCGACGGTGGATTCGGATTCGGAGAAGCCGGGCTCCTCCGCGTTGGTGGAGTCCGACAGGAGGAGGCGGATGCCCTCGGTGCGGGCAAGCTCCCCCATGCGGGACATGTCGGTGCGCCGGCCGTCGACCGGCTGCAGGTCGAGCTTGAAGTCGCCCGAGTGGAGGATCACGCCCTGGGGCGTGTGGAAGGCGATGGCCATGGCCTCGGGGACCGAGTGCGTGACAGGGATGAACTCGACGTCGACGGCGCCGATCTTCACGCGCTCGCCGTCCGCCACCGGGATGAACTTGGTGTTGCCGGCCAGACCGGCCTCGTCGACGCGGTGGCGGGCCAGGCCTACGGTGAGCTCGGAGCCGTAGATCGGCGCGTGGACCTCGCGCAGCAGGTAGGCCAGGCCGCCCGTGTGGTCCTCGTGGCCGTGGGTGAGGACGATGCCGTCGACGCGGTCCTTGCGGTCGTACAGGTAGGTGAACTCCGGCAGGACCAGGTCGATGCCCGGCATGTCGGGGTCGGGGAACATGATCCCGCAGTCGAGGATGATGATGCGGCCGTCGACCTCGATGCAGGCGCAGTTCCGCCCGATTTCGCCGAGCCCACCCAGGAAGACGACCCGGACCGGCTTGGGCTTGCTGCCGGACCCTCGTCCTCGCTCAGGCAAGCGGGGCGACCGTGACTGCCGGAGGCCCGACGGCGGCCAGGATCTTCTGCGCTTGGGTGTCGAGCTCGGGGGTGGCGGCGCCCATGGGGAGCCGGCACTGCCCCACGCGGAGGCCGAGCGCACGCAGCATCGCCTTGGCCGGCAGCGGGTTGGGGTAGTCAGGCGACGACTCGAAGTCGAACGAGTCGAGCAGTTCGGCGTTGCCCTTGATGGCCTTGGTGAGATCGCCCGCCAGGAAGGCGTCGACCACGTGGCGGAACTGCGGGCCTATCCAGTGGGCGGCCACGCTGATGACGCCGATCGCGCCGACCGCCATCAGCGGCAGGGTCATGACGTCGTCGCCGCTGTAGATCTCGAAGCCGGCCGGGACCTGCGCCGCCAGGTGTGCGGTGGCGGCCGGATCGGCGGCCGCATCCTTGAGCGCCACGATGTTCGGCACCTCACGGGCGAGGCGCAGCATGGTCGGCGCCTCGATGCGCCGCCCGCTGCGGATCGGGATGTCGTAGAGCGCGACGGGGAGGTCGGCCGCTGCTTCGGCGACCGTGCGGAAGTGCTCGAAGATGCCGGCCTGGGAGGGCCGGTTGTAATACGGCGTGACGAGCAGGATGCCGTCCACGCCCGCGGCGACGGCCTGCTTGGTCATGGCGATGGAGTGCGCCGTGTCGTTGGAGCCGGTGCCGGCGACCACGGGGATCGTCACGGCCTCGGCCACCGCTGTCCAGAGGGCGACCTTCTCGTCGTCGGTGAGCACCGAGCTCTCGCCGGTCGAGCCACTCAGCACGAGCCCGTCGCTGCCGTGCTGCGCCAGCCAGCGGGCGAGGTCGACCGCGGCGGGGACGTCGAGTTCGCCCTGGTCGTCGAACGGCGTCACCATGGCGGTGACCACCCGCCCGAAACGGGGCGAGTCCTGCTGTGCCGGGCTCATCGCCCTCTCACGCTACCAGCGATGTGTGACGGTCCGAGGCCTGGCCGCCGGGCCGGACGAACCGGACGAGCCGGGTCAGGCGACGTTGCGCTCGACCGGCGAGCCGTCGGCGAACGCGTCCTCTTCCTCCGTCGAGTCGGTCAGGTTCTCGAAGGCGATGGCACCCATTTCGGTGAACTTGGTGCGGAGCCAGCCGTCGGCTGCATCGAGGAGGCCGAGCTTCTTGAGGTTGGGCACGATCTTCGAGAAGAGCAGGATCTGGAAGTCGTCGCGCTCGGGAGCGCCCTGCATGATCTTGAGCACGTCGGGGGTGGGGACCTCCATGCGCTCCCACACCTCTTGCATGGCCATGCGGTCCTTCATGCGGATGGCGGCCTCGAAGGCGAACTCCTGGCGCTCCCTGAGCTCGGCTGCGTTGAGCTCCTTGTAGTACTCCTGCAGGCTGAGCACGCCGAACGCCACGTGGCGGGCCTCGTCGGCCATGACGTAGCGCAGGAGCTTCTTGAGCAGGGGCTCGGTCGTCATGGCGTGGATGAAGCCGAAGGCGGCCAGGGCCAGTCCCTCCACCATGATCTGCATGCCGAGGTCCGTCATGTCCCAGCGTGAGTCGGCCACGATGTCGTCGAGCAGCATGCCGAGGTGGGCGTTCATCGGGTAGTGGCCTGACAGCTTCTCGTCGAGGTACTTGGAGAAGACCTCGACGTGGCGGGCCTCGTCCATCACCTGGGTGGCGGCGTAGTACTTGGCGTCGATCCAGGGAACGGTCTCGACGATTTTCGCCGTGCAGAGCAACGCGCCCTGCTCACCGTGCATGAACTGCGACAGGAGCCAGTTCTGGTTCTCGATGCCGAACTGGATGAACTGCTTCTCGTCCCACTTAGCCAGGACCGTGCCGGCCAGGGTGGCCTCGTCCCACTGGGCCTGGGCGGGGTTGGCCTCGGCGTTGGCGATGACCACGCGCTCCTGGTCGACCTCGATCGACCAGTCCAGGTCGGTCTGCCCGTTCCACTGGGCCTTCTTGGCCTTCTCGTAGAGCTTGTCGAGCTGGGGCTTGGCACCCTTCTCGTAGTCCCAGGTGAACTCCGCCGGGCAGTTGTCGGGCACGCGGTGGAAGCCCTCCACGTCGTACCTGCCGACGACGCTCATCACGGCCTCGAGGTCGTTGATGTTCTCCCGGCCGATGAGGTCCAGGTTCGAGCGCAGCTCTTCGGTCGTGTTCTCGTCGAGTGTGGTCATTGTGCCGCCCCCTTGGTGGTTGGTGTCTGGGTGGAACTGGGTGTCTGGGTGGATGTGGATGTGGATGTGGATGTGGATGTTGTGGTTGCTGTCGATGTCGAGGTCAGGGTCGAGCCCGGCGTGGTGCCCGCCGCCTCAAGACGCAGGGCGAGGATGCCGGGCAGAACGAAGGTGCGCACGAGCGCCCGCGTGTCGGCCGGGTCGGCGAGATCTGCGTGCGGCGAGGGGTCCGAGCAGTAGGCCATGACGATGCGCACGGCCCATTCGGCGGCTCGGGAGGCCTGCTCGGGCTCGAGCCAGCGGGCGAAGAACGGGGCGGCCAGGTCGCTGGCGACACGCATCACCTGGTCGAAGCCGCCGAAGGTCACGTACGGCAGCACGGTGCCGGGCTCGTGTTCGAGCAGGTAACCCAGCGGCTCGTGATCACGCAGCCAGCGGGCGGACTCGACCATGCCGGCCACCAACACGTCCTCGAGGTCGCCGGCCTCGCCCATGACGACGGCCAGGGACGAGAAGAGGCGGGCCACCTCGGTCTCGACGACGGCGGCGAGGATGCCCTCTTTACCTCGCGGGAAGGTCCGGTAGGCGGTGGCTCGGGACAATCCGGCGGCACGGGCGATGTCGTCGACCGTGGTCTTGGCGATGCCCTGGCGGGCCAGGCACTGCAGCGCCCCGTCCACCAGGCGGACACGGGTCGAGGAGCGATCGTCGGCCCCCAGGTGCCGGACGACGGTGTCCCGCCCCCTGGTCGGAAGGCCGGACTCTACGGATTGAGGTCGCGCCGCAGTTGCACCCACTAATGAAACAGTATGGCGTTTTTTGTCTCACTGTCAACCAATTCGCTGCATGGGCGCCGCTTGGGCGGGGCAAATGGGTGGCAGGGGGCGATTGGGCTGCCTGGGGTCCACCAGCGACAGGGGCGAACAAGCCGAGCGCACTGCTCTGGGGCGCCGGGCCCGGGTCCGGGCCGTTTGGCGGCCCGGTTCGCGTCAGCTCAGGTTGAAGTGGCCGGGGGCGATGGAGGTGATGAGCAGCGCCAGGAGGGCCAACATGGCCACGCTCCCCCCCACCGTGAGCACGAGGGCCGTCTTCTGGTCCCGCAGGTCGCCGGCGTAGTCGTACAGGAAGCCCAGGAGGGCGCCGACGACCAGGCCGCCGAAGTGGGCCCGCCAGTCGGTGTTGCCGGTGAAGCCCAGCGCCAAGTTGAAGACCAGCAGGATCGCCACCGGTGTCACCGGGAGCCGGCGGCGCAGCCCCACCACGAGGTAGGCGGCCAGGACGCCCATGATGGCGCCCGAGGCTCCGATGCCCACGTCCCTGTGCGGACCCAGGATGTACGAACCCACGCTCCCACCCAGGCCGGCCAGCAGATAGAGGGCGATGAAGCGCACCTTGCCCAGCAACACCTCGAGCGCAGGGCCGACGATGAGCAGCGTGATCATGTTGAAGAAGATGTGCTCGATGCTGGCGTGCAGCCACATGGCCGTGAAGGCCCGGTAGTACTGGTGCAGGAGGTGCACGCCGTCGGGCCACAGGCCGAAGCGATTGATGACGCTGTTGTTCGTCCCAAAGCCTTCGAAGAAGAACACCACCACGTTGATGGCGATGATGACGAGCACGACCGGCGTCGGATTGGTGGAGCCGACGACGCCGGTCCGGTTCCGGCTGGTGTGGGTGAAGGCCGGAACGTGGCGAGAGCGCTTGGCGCCCTCAGTCGTGCACTCCGGGCACTGCCAACCGACCGGCGCCGCGTTCATACAGTCGGTGCAGATGGGGCGGTTGCAGTGGCCACAGAGCACCGAGGCCGCTTTCTCGGGGTGGCGGTAGCAGGACGGCGGCGGTACGGGCTGGGGCGACTGCGGCTGCAGTTCGGAGCCGCTCACCGGATACCGGCGAGCAATTCGGATCGGACCAACAACGCCACCTGGCCTGGGTCGTTGAGGTCCCAGCGGCCCGGCGAGCTGATGTAGGAGAGCACCATGCGGGCCAGGAAGTCGGCCGCAGCATCGAGCTCGGTGCCCTCGGTCATGCCGTGACGTACCAGGTATGGCGCCAAGAACGCGGCCACCAGGGTGTGGGTCTGGTCCGCTTCGGTGGAGAGCCGCGGCAACAGGATGTCGGGCTCGGTCACCAGGACGCGCTGCAGCACCTCATGCTCGGTCAGGGCGTTGTGGGCGAACATGAGCCCGCGCTCCATCACCTCCTCCAGCGTGTCGGCGTCCGAGACCTCCTCATAGAGCCGCAGGAAGAAACGGGAGAACTCCCACCCGACGACGGCGGAGAACAGCTCGTCACGGCCACCCGGGAAGTAGCGGTACACCGTGGCCCGGGAGACGCCGGCCTCGCGGGCCGCATCCTCGACCGTCGTCTTGGCGAATCCCCAGCGAGCGACACAGTCGTAAGTCGCCTGCAGGAGCCGCTCCCGGACGTCTGGGTTCACAGTCCCAGCAACGCCTCGAGGCCGACCGTCACTCCGGGCCGCTCTGGGACGGCGCGCACGGCCAGCAACACGCCCGGCATGAAGGAACGGCGGTCGTAGGAGTCGTGGCGGATCGTCAGGCTCTGACCCGGGGCACCGAAGATGACCTCCTCGTGCGCCACCAGACCGGGGAGGCGCACCGAATGCACGTGCACACCGTCGGGCGCCTCGGCGCCGCGGGCGCCGGCCAGCACCAAGTCGGTCGTGGGATCGGGTGGCCAGGCGGCGCTGCCGGCGGCGCGCCGCGCCTCGGCGATCACGGCCGCCGTGTGCATGGCGGTCCCCGAGGGTGCGTCGCGCTTGGCGTCGTGGTGCAGCTCAATGATCTCGACGCCGTCCATGTGCGGCGCCGCAATCCGCGAGAGATGGAGCAGGAGCACGGCCCCGATGGCGAAGTTCGGGACCACGACCACGTTGGCGGCCCGGTCCGTGGCGCTCTCGGCGCTGGGATGACTGGGGAAGAGCGTCGCCACCTCGGCCATGTCCGCGTCCGACAGCCCGCTGGTCCCGACCACGGCGTGGATCCCCTGCTCGGCGTAGTGCCGGAGGTTGTGGCGGACCGCCTCGGCGATGGTGAAGTCCACGACGACCTCGGCGCCCAGGTCGGACAGCGCGTTCACCTCGCCGACGATCGTCCGGCCGCAGGCGTCCGCCCCGACGTGTGCGGGATCGACGGCGGCGACCAACTCCATGTCGGCCGCTTCGGAGACGGCGCGGCAGACCTCTTGGCCCATGCGACCGCCGGCGCCGACGACACCGACCTTCTGCATGGCTTGCAGGCTACCGGGCGGCCAGCGCGGGTTGGTGGGACTCGAAGTCGCGGGCGTCAAAGGGGCCGACCGCCGTGAGCGTGCGGGGCGAACCCACGAGCTCGGCGGCCACCTCCAGGACGTCCTTCCGCTCGATCCCCTCAATGTGGGCCAACACCTCATCGACCGAGAGGACTTCGCCGTGCAGCAACATCGACGCGCCGAGCCGGCTCATGCGGGCCCCCGAGTCCTCGCCCGAGAGCAGCATCTCGGCCCGCAGGTTTCCCTTGGCCACGGCCAGCTCCCGGTCGGTCACCCCGTCGGCGGCCAGCAGGTCGAGCTCGGCGCTGACGATGCGCAGCACCTCGTCGACGTGCTCGGGCGCCGTCCCCACCACCACGGCCAGCGATCCGCTGTCCTGGTAGGCGGCGCGCTCGGACCACACCGAGTAGGCCAGCCCGCGCTGCTCGCGCACCTTCTGGAACAGCCGGCTCGACAGCCCGCCCCCCAGCACGTGATTCAGCACGGCCAACGCCCAGCGGCGTTCGTCGAACCGGGACACCGAGCGCATGCCGTAGACGAGGTGCGCCTGTTCGGTGGAACGGCGCACGACGTCCAAGCTGACCGTGTCGGGCCCCGGTGCGGTCCGCTCCGGAGCAGCGCCGCCCGCCGCGCCGGTGAAACGAGCCTCGATGTCGGCGGCCACACCCTCATGGGTGCAGTCACCAGCGACCGAGACGACCATGTTGGCCGGCCGGTAGTGCAGATCGAAGAACGTCCGGATGTCGTCGCGCGTGATGCGCTGCACCGAGGACGCCGTGCCGAGCGTGTCGCGGCCGAGGGCGTGCCCCGGGAAGAGGGCCTCCTGCCACCGCTCCCCCGCCAGGTCGGCGGGCTCGTCGGCGTGCATGAGGATCTCGTCGAGGATGACGGTGCGCTCGGCGTCGATGTCCTCGGGGCGCAGGGCCGGCGCCCACATGATGTCGCTCAGGATGTCGAGCCCGAGCGACAGGTGCTCGGACAGCAGCCGGACGTAGAAGGTCGTGTACTCCTTCGTGGTGAAGGCGTTGCAGTCGCCGCCGACCTCGTCGAGCTCCTCGGCGATGGCCACGGCGGAGCGCCGCTCGGTGCCCTTGAAGAGCAGGTGCTCCAAGAAGTGCGACGCGCCGGCGAGCTCGCCGGGCTCGTCACGCGAGCCGGTACCGACCCAATAGGCGACGGCGACCGAGCGGACATCCGCCATGGTCTCGGTGACCAGGCGGATGCCGCACGGCAGTACGGATGTTTCGATCAACGACGGCGCGAACGCCCACGCGAGGGGCGGTTGCCGCCGGGGCGGTCACCACGATCGCCGCCGCGGTCGTTGCCACCCTCGCCTGCGCCCGGGCCGAGATCGCCCAGGTCCGCCACGAGCTCGGCCTCGAAGGCGTCCTCGAAGGACGACCCGTCGACCTTGGCCGTTGCCGTGGCCGTGGCCGTGGCCGTGGCCGACGACGACGAACCGGAGTCACCGTTGGCCGAACCGTTGCCCGAGCCTGACGAAGAACGGTCAGAACGGTCAGGCCGGTCAGAACGACCGGAACCGCCGGAGTCCGAGCCGCCCTCAGGGGCGGAAGCCAGTGACAGGGACACCTTGCCCTGCGGGTCGATGTCGTCGACCCGGACCTCGACGGCCTGGCCCAGCGTCAACACGTCCTCGACGTTGTTGATCCGCTTGCCGCCGGCGAGGGACGACAGCTTCGAGATGTGCAGCAGGCCGTCACGACCCGGCAGCACGTTCACGAAGGCACCGAACTTGGTGATGTTGACCACCCGGCCGGCGTAGACCGCTCCGACGTCGGCGGTGGGCGGGTCCAGGATCAAGGAGATGCGGCGACGGGCCTCTTCGACCGCGTTGCCGTCCTTGGCCCCGATGGTGACCGTGCCGACCACACCGTCGTCGTCGACGGCGATGTCCGCGCCGGTCTCCTGCTGCAGGGTGTTGATGACCTTGCCCTTGGGCCCGATGACCTCACCGATCTTGTCGATCGGGATCTCCATGGAGACGATCTTCGGGGCGCTGTTGGCCACGTGGTCACGGGGCTCGGCGATGGCGCCGGCCATGACCTCGAGGATCTTGAGGCGGGCTTCCTTGGCCTGCAGCAGCGCCTTGGCCAGCACGTCAGCCGGCAGGCCGGCGATCTTGGTGTCGAGCTGGAGCGCCGTCACGGCGTCCGCCGTGCCCGCCACCTTGAAGTCCATGTCGCCGAAGGCGTCCTCCGAGCCCGAGATGTCGGTCAGGGTCACGTACTTGCCCTCGTCGTAGACCAGGCCCATGGCGATGCCCGCCACGGGGGCCCGCAGCGGAACCCCGGCGGCCATCAGCGACAGCGTCGAGCCGCAGACCGAGGCCATGGAGGTCGACCCGTTCGAGGCCAGCACATCGGACACCACGCGCAGCGTGTAGGGGAACTCCTCTTCGCCCGGCACCACCGGGAGCAGCGCCCGCTCGGCCAGCAGGCCGTGGCCGATCTCGCGGCGCTTCGGGCCGCGCATGAAGCCGGTCTCGCCGGTGGAGAAGGGCGGGAAGTTGTAGTGGTGCATGTAGCGCTTGTGGTCGACCGGGGTGATGGTGTCGAGCAGCTGGTTCATGCGGGGCATGCCCAGCGTCGTCACGTTCAGCACCTGGGTCTCGCCACGCTGGAAGAGCGCCGAGCCGTGGGCCGTCGGGAGCAGGTCGATCTCGGCGGACAACGGGCGGATGTCGGCGATGCCCCGGCCGTCCACGCGCACGCCCTCTTCGACGATGCTCTTGCGCACCAGCTTCTTGGTCAGCGAGCGGATGGCGCCCTTGACCTCGCCCGGCCGGTCGGCGAACTCGTCGCCCAGGGCGGCGCGGATCTCCTCGCCGGCGGCATCGAGCGCGGCGTTGCGCTCGGCCTTGCTGCGGACCAGGTTGGCCTTGGCGATCGGCTCGGTGCCGACGGCCTCCACCCGGGCCCAGACATCGTCCTGGTAGTCGGTGAACGTCGAGAAGGGGATGGTCTCGATCGGGCCGCGCTCGGCCGTGAAGGCGGCGAGCAGCTCGCGCTGGAGGTTGATGGCCTCGAGGATCCAGGTCTTGGCCGCATCGAGGCCCGACGCCAGCACTTCCTCGTTCACCTTGGGGGCGCCCTCGTCGTAGTACGACCAGGACTTCTCGGTCCCGCCCGCCTCGACCATCATGATGGCGATGTCGCTGTCGGCGGCGTCGGTCACCGCACGGCCGGCCACGACGAGCTCGAAGGTCGACTCCTCACCCTCTTCGAAGGTCGGGTGGCCGATCCACTGGCCGTCGGTCGTGTAGGCGACACGCACGGCACCGATGGGTCCGTCGAAGGGGATGCCCGAGAGCATCAGCGCCATCGACGCGCCGTTGATGGCGAGGACGTCGTGCGGGTTGACCTGGTCGGCCCCGATGATCGTGCCGACCACGTGGACCTCGTTGCGGAAGCCGTCGGGGAACGACGGGCGCAGCGGGCGGTCGATGAGGCGGCAGGTCAGGATGGCCTGGTCCGAGCTCTTGCCCTCCCGGCGGAAGAACGAGCCCGGGATCTTGCCGGCGGCGTACGTCCGCTCCTCGATGTCGACCGTGAGGGGGAAGAAATCAGCCCCCTCCCGCACGTGCCGGGCCGCGGTGGCCGTGGCCAGCAGGACGGTGTCGCCGATGCGGGCGACTACGGCCCCGTCGGCCAGTTGGGCGAGTTTCCCCGCCTCGAATGACATGGTTCGGTCGGTCCCGCTGATCGGGCCCGACACGGAAATGGCGTCAGCCATGATGCTCCTCGTGTCTCGGGGGCATCTTCGTTTCTGGTTCCCAGTAGTCGACCACCTCGCA
>DATBAO010000017.1:0-12129 GCA_036271495.1 Acidimicrobiales bacterium | reverse complement strand
CCACCAGCGGAGTGATGCCGGGCATTTCGCTGATGACGATCACCGCGGGACCCGTCCCGAGGCGGAAGACGTCCCGGCGCTTGCCGTCGGCCTCGAAGGATTCCTTGGTGAAATCCCCCAGTTCCGCCTCCCACCTGCCCGCTTCGCCGTTGGCCATGGCGGGACCGTAGCATCGGCCGTCGTGGCCGGACCGATGCGCTCTCTCGACCCGCGCCTGCCCGTTCTGGTCGGGCTCGGCGCCGCCGATGACCCGGCGTCCGTCGTCGACCTGATGACGGACGCGGTGACGGCGGCGGCGGCTGACGCCGGCGCGCCCGGCCTGCTCGACGACATCGACTGCATCGCCGTGCCGCAGGGCAGCTGGTCGCTGACCGACCCGGGGCGGACGGTGACCCGGCGCGTCGGGTCGCCCGAGGCGCGCACCCTCCTGTGCGAGATCGGCGTCTCCCAACAAGAGGTCATCAACCACGCGCTGGCCGCGGTCGCAGCCGGACAGGTCGACACGATCGTCGTCGTGGGTGCCGAGGCGCGAGCGTGGGAACGAGACGGCGGGGTCGAGGCCGACGAGGAGACGCACCCGCCCGACGAGGTGCTGACCAGACCACCGGATTTCGTCGCTCCCGTGGAGATCACCGCTGGCATGGTGTGGCCCCCCGTGCAGCAGTACGCGCTCATTGAGAACGCGCTCGCCGCGGCCGAAGGACTCTCGGTGGAGCACCAGCGCGACGAGATCGCCGCGCTGTGGGCGCGCTACAACGCCGTCGCCGGGCACAACCCCGATGCGGCGTTCCCCCAGCCGCGCCGCGCGGTCGACATCGCCACCACAGGTCCGCACAACCGGCCACTCGCCTTTCCCTATAACCGCTGGCACTCCAGTCAGTGGACGGTCAACCAGGGCTCGGCCCTGCTGCTCTGCTCGGTCGAGCGGGCGCGGGCGGCCGGCGTGCCGCCCGACCGTTGGCTCTTCCCCCACGTCGCGCTGCACTCGTCGGAGGCGGTGACGCTGACGGCGCGGCGTCGCCTCGAGGCGTGGCCGGCCATGGGCGTGCTCGGCCGTGCGGCAGCGCAGCGCATCGGCCGGCCGCTCCACGAGCTCTCCCTGGCCGAGGTGTACTCGTGCTTCCCTGCTGCCGTGCGGGTGCAGCAGCGCGAGCTCGGACTCGACCCTGCCGGTACACCGACTCTCAGCGGCGGCATGGCCTTCGCCGGTGGGCCCTTCAACCACTTCGTGCTCCAGTCGTTGACCGTGCTGGGCCGGCGCTTGCGGGACGAGCCCGATGTCCAGGGCCTGTTGACGACGGTGTCGGGGATGCTGTCCAAGCCCGGGCTCGCCGTCTGGTCGGCCACGCCGGTGGCGACAGGGATCGAGCCGCTGCTCGCCGACCTGGCGGTGGAGGCGGTGGCGGCCACCGAGGTGGCGCCGGTGATCGAGGTTCCGCCCCATGCGGCCGTCGAGGCCACCGTGGCGTCCTTTACCGTGACCTACGGCGGCGACGAGGGGTTCGACCCGATCCGTACCGTCGTCGTCGCCGATCTCCCCGACGGAGCTCGCACGGCCGCCACCTCCGACGACGTCGCCACCGCCCGCCAGGCCATCGCCAGCGGCCTCACCGGGCACACGATCTCGGTGCACGACACGACGTTCAGCCTGTGAGCGAGCCCACGCCGCGACGCCAGCCCCGCCTGATCGACCCCGACCTTGCCGCCCGGATACCGGGCCTCCGGTTGGTCGCGGCTAGCGCGGTGGCCTTCGGCGTCGTCAGCGCGGTCGCTGTCATCGTGCAGGCGGTTGCGCTGGCCTCCGTCGTGGACCGTTCGCTGCTCCACCACGCCGCACTCAGCACAGTGACGCCTGCGATCATCGTCCTCGGCCTGGCCATCCTGGCGCGCGCCGTGCTGCACGGTGCAGCCGACCTCTCGGGACTGCGGGCCGCCGACCGGGTCGTGGCCACCCTCCGGCGCCAGCTGCTGGAGCACGCGCTGGCGCTCGGGCCCGGCTGGCTCAGCGGCGAACGACCTGGAGAGCTGTCGCTCACCGCCACCCGCGGCTTGCGCTCGCTCCATACCTATTACGCGCGCTATGTCCCCCAGGCGGCCGCGGCGGCCGTCATCCCGGCCATCCTGTTGGTTTGGGTCGCCACCCAGGACTGGCTGTCGTTCGTGGTCGTCATCGCCCTGGTGATAGCCGTGCCGGTGACGATGATCGCCTTCGGCCGGGAGGCCACCAAGCGATCCGAGCGCCAATGGCGTCGGCTCGGTTCACTGGCCGGCCGCGTCCTGCACCTCATTGAAGGGCTCCCCACCCTGCGCGCCTTCGGTCGGGAGGCGCACGGGCGGCGGGAGGTCGAGGCCGCAACGGAGGGCGTGCGGTCTGCCACCATGCGCACGCTCCGGGTGGCGTTCCTCTCGGCACTCTCCTTGGACATGATCGCCGGGTTCGGGGTCGGGTTGGTCGCCATGGTGCTCGGGCTCCGATTGCTCTGGGGCGAGCTCGACCTCCAGACCGCCATGGCGGTCCTGTTGGTGGCCCCCGAGATCTTCATCCCGCTGCGCCGGGCGGGATCCGAGTTCCACGCCAGCACCGAAGGGCAGGCGGCGGCGGCGCGTGTCGTCGAGGTGCTCGAGACGCCCGTGCCGGCTTCGGCACGCGTCGATCGACTCACGGGCAGCGGGGACGGGAGCGGCGGCGGCAGTCCGGCTGTGACCGGCCGCGCTGGTCTGACGATCGCTGACCTCGGCGTGCGGTACGAGCATCGTGAGCGCGCCGCCCTCACGGCCATGTCACTGCAGGCCGCTCCGGGAAAGCGGGTGGCCCTGACCGGCCCGTCGGGTTCGGGCAAGTCAACCGTGCTGGCCACGCTGTTGCGGTTCGTCGAGCCTGCCACGGGCACGATGGCGTTCGACGGTCGGCCCAGCGAGACCGAGGACGTCGCCACCTGGCGCGGCCACTTCTCCTGGCTGCCGCAGCGGCCGCACCTCTTCAACGCCACCTTGGGCGAGAACCTGCGCCTGGGCGCGCCCGATGCGTCCGAGGACGACCTGCACCGGGTGCTCGACGCCGTCGGCCTCGCCGACCTCCTGGCCAACCTGCCCGGCGGCCTGCTGACCGCGGTCGGCCATGACGGCCTCACGCTCAGTTCCGGCGAACGCCAGCGCGTGGCGCTGGCGCGCGCACTGCTCCGCCCCGCTCCGGTCCTGTTGCTCGACGAGCCGACGGCGGCTCTCGACCCGCCGACCGTGGCGCGCCTCGCCCCCGCCATTGAGCCGTGGCTCATCGGACGCACGGTCGTGGTGGCGGCCCACGAGCCCGTCCTCCTCCCCCATTTCGACAGCGTGGTGGCGTTGCCGGCGGCTGCGGCGCTCCCGCTCGTGGGCTCGTCATGAGCCGGACCGTCAAGCGGACCGGCAGCCGTACCGACGCCCGTACCTGGAGACCGCTGCGGCGCGTGCTGGCCGAGCCGGGCACGCCCTACGGGCGGCTGGCCCTGGCCGGCCTCCTCGGCCTGGCCGCGGCGGCGGCGACCATCGGCCTGCTGGCCGGCTCGGGCTACGTGGTGGGACGCGCAGCGCTGCGACCCGGGCTGTCGGCCATCGTCGGCATCCTGGCCGTGGTCGAGGTGCTCGCCTTCCTGCGCGGGCCGCTGCGCTACGCCGAGCGGCTGGTCGGGCACGACGCGGCGTTGCGCGCCCTCACTCGCTGGCGGCTCTGGCTGTACGACTGCCTGTCGCCCCGGGTCCCGGCCGCGCTGGCCGGCTGGCGCAGCGGCGACCTCCTGGCCCGCGCCATCGACGACGTCGATGCGCTGCAGGACCTCTATCTGCGCACGCTCCTCCCGGTGGCGATTGCCGCCGGGGCCGCCGTCATCGGCACGGTCGCGGTCGGTGTGATCATCCCCTGGGCCGCGCTGGCGCTCGGGCTCCCGCTCCTCGTCGCCCTGATCGTGCCCGCCCTGCTGACCTGGCACCGCGGTGGGGACGAAGAGGTGGCGGCGCTCGGCGGCACCCTCTCCGCCCAGGTCGTCGACGCGCTGGCCGGCGCTCCCGAGTTGCTCGCGTTCGGGGCCGAGGGTCGCCTCGTGCAGGCCGTCGAGGAGGTCGGCGTCCGCTCCGATGCGCTCGAGGGTCGCCAGGCCCGCGTCGGCACCGCGGCGACACTGCTCGTGCAGGTGTGCCTGGCCGTGGCGGTGACCGCCGTCCTGGCCGTCGGCGTCGACGCCGTGCACGCCCATCACCTCGGCCAGGTCATGGTCGCCGTGCTCCCGTTGGCCGCGCTCGCCTCCTTCGAGACCGTGCCGGCCGTCCCCCTGGCCGTGGCCCGCGCCCTCGAGGTCCGCCAGGCGGCGGAGCGTCTCTTCGCGCTCGACGACGTGCCCGTCCCGGTGGAGGACCCCGCCGACCCGGCGCCGCTCGTCGTCGGCGTGCCCGAGGTCGTCTTCAACGGGGCCACGCTGCGCTACGGGCCCGGCCTCCCCCGCGCCCTCGACGAGGTCGACCTGCAGGTCCCGCCGGGTGGCCGTGTCGCCGTGACCGGATCGAGCGGCGCCGGCAAGTCGAGCCTGGTGAACGCGCTGCTGCGCTACTGGCCCCTGGAGGGAGGCGCGCTCTCACTGGGTGGGACGGACGTGCGGGACCTGCGCCAGGTCGACGCCCGCGCCGCCTGCGCCCTGGCCGACCAGCGGGCCCAGCTGTTCGCCGGCACCGTGCGGTCCAACATCCTCCTCGGTCGCCCGGACGCCACGGAGGAGGAGATTGCCGCCGCGCTGCGCGCCGCCCGCCTCGACGCCTGGGTGGCGGCGCTCCCCCGGGGGCTCGACACGCCGGTGGGCGAGGACGGCGTCGCCGTGTCGGGCGGCGAGCGGCGGCGCCTGGCCGTCGCCCGCGCCCTGCTGGCACCCGGACGCGTCCTGGTGCTCGACGAGCCCACCAGCGGCCTCGACCCCGTGCTGGCCGACGAGCTCGTCGACGGCGTGCTGGCGGCGGCCGGCGAGCGCAGCGTCCTGGTCATCACGCATCGAGCGCACGAGGCTGCCCGCTGCGACGTCACGGTGACGTTCGAGGCCGGGCGGGTCGTCCCGCCGCCAGCCTGAGCAACGGGCGCTGCCAGGGAGCTCCCCGGCACGCATGGCGTTGTGCTTCCGTTGTGATCTTCACGCACGAAATCAGCGTCCGAACCGGGATGTCCCACTCGTGACGCAGGGCCGATGCGGCCCCCGGCGCACCAGGGTGCCTCCAGCTGTCGATCCGGTGCATCTTGATGAGGACCCGCAAGTCCCCTGCAGCCGTTGGATTCTCCCCACTGAAAGGAAGGGGAACGAGTGACCGCAGGCTCCTCGGCAACGGCCGGTGGGGCGGGAGGTGCAGGAGGCCCGGAAGGGCCTGCCACACCCGACGATTCCGCCCGGGTACAAGAGGCCCTTGACCTGGCCGCGCTCGTGGCGCTCGAGGAGCCCGCTCGTGACGGTCGGGTCGCCCGGGGGCAGCGCACCCGGCGCAACGTGGCCGAGGCCCTCATCGACCTGCTGCGGGCCGGCGACCCCGACCCGACGGCGAAGGCCGTGGCCCGGCGGGCCGGCGTGTCCCTGCGCCTCGTCTTCCACCACTTCGCTGACATGGACGACCTCTACAAGTTCGTCGCCGCGCTGCACCTGCGGCGTCAGTGGGCGGACATGCCCCAGCTCTCCCCCCGGCTGTCGCTCTCGACCAGGATTGAACGGACGGTCGCGCACCGGGCCGCCCTCTTCGAGGAGACGTCGGAGGTGCGGCGCGCCCTGGTCTGTCGGGCCCCGACGGCGCCCCCCATCCGACAGGCACTGGCCGCCGCCGACAACCTGTTCCTGCAGGATCTGCAGGCGACCTTCGCGGCTGAACTGGCGGCACTGCCGGCGAGCAGCCGCACCGAGTATCTCGGGGCGATGGACACGGGGACGTCCTGGGAGGCCTGGGAGCGGCTCCGCAACACGTCGGGCATGCCCGTCCGTGGGGCCCGGAAGGTGATCGCCCTCATGCTCCAGAAGTTGTGCGCCGGCACGACGGAGGACGGAGGCCCCGCCGCAGCCCTCGGCACGATGCCGTAGTCAGTCCTGAGGCCCCTCAGGCCGCTCAGGCTCGTCGGCCAGGAGCCGACGGACATCGGCGACCGCCGGTGCCGGGTACCCGAGCAGTCCGGGCCGCCATCCGAGCTCGATCTTCTGCGCCCCCGGCCCGTCCTCGGTCCACACGTGGCAGGTGTCGGCCAAGAAGGAGAAGCCGCCCTCGCGCATCGGGTGCACGCCCGCGCCCCGCTCGACCTCCCAGGCGGCCGACGAGGTGAGCCCTTGAATCACGACGGGACCGATGGCCCGGGCCAGGAACTCCAGATGGCTGCAGCCGCGCTGGCGGCCGAAGCGCTCCTGCACCGCGTTGGAGTAGCCGCGGGCCACGGAGAGCCCGATGAGGTCGCGGAAGCTCGGCTCAATCTGCGTGCACTCGGCGTGGGGGAACGTCTCCATGTCGGCGGCGGCGTCGACGATCGTCATGTCGGCGCGTCGCACCACCAGGCCGAGGTCCATGCGGTGCAGGTCCCGCGGCGAGTAGTCGCCGCTGGCCCAGGGGCGCTCGTCGTGCAGGGTGCCGATCACGGCGAAGTAGTCACCCCGCTGGTACACCTCCATGGTGATGGTGCGGCGGTGGACGGGCTCCTCGCCCGAGTCCTGGGGCGGGCGCAGCGCGGCAAGCGTGGGCGGGTCGTCGGGCACGGGCTGGATTGTGGCGCTCAGGCCGGCGGGGGCGCCACCGCCACCTCGTTGAAGCCGTGCAGGATCGGCGCGCTGCGGCTCCAGCCGATCCGGGTCACCGAGGCCGTGCGCAGGTGCAAGCGCCAGTACAGGTCGACGGTCCCGAGCGCCCAGGCCACAGCCGCCTTGATCGGGCTCACGTGACTCACCACCACCACGTCCCCGTCGGGGCGGCGGGCGCCGGCGCCGTCGGTGGCGAACAGCTCCTCACAGGCGGCGGCGATGCGCTGGTCCACCTCGGCCAGGGTCTCGCCACCCTCGGGGCGGAAGTCACGGTCGCGCTGCCAGCGCTGCCAGACCTCGGCGGGGATGGCGCCCAGCGGCTCGCCCTCGAACTCGCCGTAGTCCACCTCCACCCAGCGCTCGTCCACCACGACGGGCGGCCCCAGGTCCAACAGGGCGGCCGTGTCCCGGGCGCGCCGGAGCGGGCTCGAACGCACCTCGGCCACCGGCCCGTACACCAGGGCACGCGCCTGCTCCGCCTGCAGGCGGCCGCTGTCGGTGAGTTCGGCATCGGTCCGTCCGAGCAGCAGGCCCTGCGCGTTGGCGACCGACTCGCCGTGGCGCACCAGGATCAACACGTCGGCCGGCGCGCGCTCACGTCGGGACGAGGATGCGGCCGCACTGCTCGCAGGTGGCGACCTCGCCGGGGGGCAGGGCGCGGATCTTCTCGACCTCGCCCGACGACAGCTCGAGATGGCAGCCATCGCAGTGGCTGCGCACCAGGCGCGCCGCACCGGTGCCCTTGAGGCGAGCCCGCAGCGTCTCGTAACGGTCGGACAGCGCGGCCGGCAGGAGGGCGGCTTCGGTCCCCCGGGCGCTGACCGCCTCGGCGAGCGCGGCGTCGATCTCCACCTGCGCCTCGGCCACCTGCTGGCGGAGCTCCGCCGCCTGCGCCTCGAGCGGTGTGGCGCGCTCGCGCAGCGCCGCCAGCTCGGCGTCGATGGGGTCCTGCTCGAGCATGGCCACGAGCTCGAGCTCCTCGAGCTCGGCGCGCCGTTCGGTCAGGTGCCGCACCTCGTCGTTCATGGCTTGCAGGTCGCGACCCGAGGAGCTGGTGGAGGCGTACATGCGCTGCTCGACAACTCCGCGCCGGTCGCTGATGACGCCGATCTGACCCTCGAGATCCTTCTGCGTCGCCGTCAGCACACCGCGCCGGCCCGCCGCGTCGGCCTGCTCGACCTCGAGCGCGGCCAGCTGGCTCTCCACGCCGGCGAGGCCCGAGGACTCGACGAGCGCGGCGCGCCGGTGTTCCAACTGCGTGATGGAGGTGTCGAGGTCCTGCACCGCCAGGAGCTGCGCCAGGTCGTCGCTCACGCCAGCGCCTCGTAGGCGGCGCGCGCCAGCGGCAGCGCGTCGATGAGCGCGGGGTCGGCCATCTGCATGGCCTCGTCCCAGCTGCACCAGCGCGCCTCGGGGCTCTCGTCCGGCGGCGGCTCCGGGTCGTCGTCCGCACCGAGCAGGAGGTAGCGCAGATCGAGATGGGTGTGCGCGTGCGCTGCCTGGTGCACGTCGAGATGCAGCAGCAGCGCTCCCGCCGCGGGGTGCGCCACCGCCAGGCCGAGCTCCTCGGTCGCCTCGCGCAACGCAGCGTCTTCGGGGCCCTCGCCGGCGTCGATGTGCCCACCGGGCTGCATCCAGATGCCGAGTCGTTTGTGGCGGTGTAACACCGTGCCGCGCCGCCCGACGACGATGCCCGACGCGGTGACGTGGGTGGGCCCGGCATGCTCGTCGCACGGCGCACTGAGCCGGGACAGCTCGGACAGGAAGCGCTCCTTGGCGGCCACCTCACGGGGTGACGCCGGCTCGTGGGCCTCCACCAAGGTGCGCAGGTCCTCCGCGGTGGCACCCGTGGCGGGACTCCCCATGGTCCGCATCCCTAGCACAGCTCGCCGGTCAGGACGGTGGTGGCGTGCCCCGCGATGCGGACCCTCCCACCGTCGGGACGCACGTAGAGCGTGGCGCCGCGCCGGGAGAGCTGGCGGGCGACGAGCTCGGTGCGGGCGAGCGCCTCGGCCCAATAGGGGCCGGCCGCGCACTGCGCCGAGCCCGTGGCGGGGTCCTCGTCGATCCCCACGTTGGGCCCGAACACGCGCAGCACGTAGTCGGCCCCCGAGTCCGGGGCGGCCGCTGCAGTCAGGAGCAGCGACTTGGTGCCGGCGTCGGCGATGGCGGCCAGGTCGGGCTCGTACCCGCCCACGGCGTCGGCCGAGGACAGCACCACGAAGGTGAAGAAGTCCGTGCGCCCGCCGGCGACCACGGCGTCGGGCCACTGGTCCCGGAGGGAATCGGGCAGCGGGGCGGCGACCACGGGATCGGCCGGGAAGTCGAGCTCGATGGTGTCCCCGACGAACGCGGCGTGCAGCGGTCCGCTGCGTGTGTGAAAGGTCAACGGAGACGCGCCGTCGACCGTGCCGCCCTGGCGCAGCGCGTGGGCCGAGGCCAGGGTGGCGTGGCCGCACAGGTCGATCTCGACGGCGGGCGAGAACCAGCGCAGGCCGAACGTGGACGGGTCGGCCGAGGGGGTGAGAAACGCCGTCTCGGAGATGCCGAGCTCGAAGGCGATGGACTGCATACGCTCGTCGGTGAGCGGCTCGCGCAAGAGACAAACGGCAGCCGGGTTGCCGCCGAAGGCGACGCTGCTGAAGGCATCGACCCAGGTGATCGGGATCGTCATGGTCCCCACGATGCTAAGCGGATCAGGGCCTCCTCCACGACGCCGGCGCGCTTGCAGAAGGCCCAGCGCACAAGCGTCCGGCCCGCGTCGGGATCAGCAGGGTCGTAGAAGACCGAGCTCGGGATGGCCACGACGCCGCACCGTGCGGGGAGGGCGAGGCAGAACTCCTGAGCGCTCAGGCCGGGCGCCACCGGCGCGATGTCGGTGGTGGCGAAGTAGGTGGCGGCGGGCCGGTACACCTCGTACCCGAGGGCGGCCAGGCCGTCGCACAGCTGGTCGCGCCTCGCCCGGAGCTCGACGGCCGGACTCTTCAGTGCGTCGGGCGAAAAGCCGAGGCCCCGCGCGATGGCCAGCTGGAACGGGGCCGGGCTCGTGTAGGTCATGAACTGCTTGGCGGCGCGCACGGCGGCGACCAGTGGGGCGGGGCCGCTGACCCAGCCGACCTTCCACCCGGTGAAGGAGAACGTCTTGCCGCCAGACGAGATCGTCAGCGTGCGCTCTGCCATGCCGGGCAGCGTGGCGAGCGGGATGTGCGCGCCATCGAAGACCAGGTGCTCGTACACCTCGTCGGTCACCGCCAGGAGGTCGTGGGCCCGGCAGAGGGCGGCGACCTGCCCCAATTCCTCCGGCGTGAAGACCTTGCCGGTCGGATTGTGCGGCGAGTTGAGCAGGATCATCTTGGTGCGGGGGCCGATGGCGGCCGCCAGCTCGTCGGGGTTGAAATGCCAGTCGGGGGGGTGCAGGCGCACCGGGCGCGGCACGGCACCCGCCATGGCCGCACTGGCCGCGTAGGAGTCGTAGAGCGGCTCGAACATGACGACCTCGTCGGTCGGGTCGCACAAGGCCAGCATTGTGGCGGCGATCGCCTCGGTGGCGCCCACGGTCACCAGGACCTCGTTGTCGGGATTCAGGTCGATGCCGTACCAGGACCGCTGGTGGGCCGCCACGGCGCTGCGCAGCTCAGGGACGCCGTTGCCGGGCGGGTACTGGTTGCGGCCCTGGCGGATGGCGGCGATCGCCGTGTCCTTGAGCTCGTCGGGCCCGTCGGTGTCGGGGAAGCCCTGGCCGAGGTTGACCGAGTCGGTGGCGATGGCCAACTCGGACATGGTGGCGAAGATGGTCGTGGTGAAGGGCTGCAGGCGTTGGGTCAGATACGGCTCGGCCGCCCGGGTTGGCTGGCCTGGCTGGCCTGGCTCCCCCGCTGCCACTGCGACGATCGTACCAACCGCGATGTCGCTCAGTTATCGTCTGGTCGGACCGTGCTGAGCATCGCCAACTACAACATGCACTGCGGGATGGATGGCTGGGGACGGCCGTATGACTACGTCGCCGCCATCGCCGCGCTCGATGCGGACGTGATCGTGCTCGAAGAGGCCTGGACGGTGGCGGGCGACTCGAGCGGGGGTCAGGCGGCGGAGGCTGCTCGGCATCTTGGCTACCAGTTGGAGTCGCAGACGCTCGGTTCGGGTCGGCGTATCCGGCCTCAGCCTGGGGCGACCTCCTCGTGGTTGGCCCGGCCGATCTGGAAAGACGAGAACAAGGCGTTGTACATGGACGGCGTACGACCCGTGTCGGCCCGGGTGCAGGCGATGCCTCGCTGGCAGGAGGCCGAGCAGGGGACGTGGGGTATCGCGCTGTTGGTGCGGCCGTCGCTTCCCGTCTCGGGGCGCCGGGTGTTGCCCATGCAGACGCTGCGGTCTGATCGCGTGACGCGGGCTGCCCTCGTCGTCGACCTGACGGTGTCGGGCCTGCCTGTTTCCGTGGCGGGGACGCATATGTCCCATCTCCACATGGGGTCGCACAGGAACTGGGCGGAGTTGCGGCGACAACTGTCGACGGAGGCCCGTTTTGATGCGGTGCTGGCGGGCGACATGAATACGTGGGGGCCGCTGGTGAGCCGCTTCATGCCCGGTTGGCGACGTGCGGTTGTGGGGCCGACGTGGCCGACCTGGCGCCCGCACAGCCAGATCGATCACATCTTGGTGCGGGGTACTGCACTGCGGCCGGTCGCCGGGGTCGTCTTCCCGCACTCGGGCTCGGACCACCGACCCGTGCGGGCTGAATTCGATGTGAGGGCGGACTAGCAACGAGCTCTCGGAGGTCGTCTACGGAGTCCTTGGTCCTTTCTGGAGCGGACTTCGTCGGTACGTCCCCTCAGGGTGGGCGGACCGTTCTTGTTGTCGATGGTTGAGATCGCTTCCGACGTGGCTTCGCCCGCCCTCGGCGCTGAGCTCCTCAGAGCGGTCGCAGCCGAGTCCAATGAGGAGCTCGTGGCGGGTCTCGAAGAGGACTTCCGCCAGATGGCCGCCGCCCAGGGCCGCGTGGCGGCCCGTCTCGGTGAGGTGGGGCGACGAGAGGCTTTCCGTGACGAGGGTGCCACGTCGGTCCCGGCCTGGGTGGCCGAGCGCTTCGGGGTGGCGACGTCCACGGCACGGGTGCTCGCTCAGGTGGGTGAGCGGGCCCATGACCTGCCCCACCTCGTTGGTGCGGTCTGTGCCGGCGAGGTGTCTTTGGACAAGGTGCGGGCCCTGGCCGACGTGGCCACCTCTGAAAGCGACCAGGAGCTGTGTGCGGCGGCCAAAGAGCACTCGGTGCGTGAGCTGGCCGAGGTGGCCCGTACCAGCGCCGCCCGACGTGGCGCCCACTCCGGCGTTTTGAGCTCGGCCGAGCAGCACGAGC
>DATBAO010000016.1:0-2686 GCA_036271495.1 Acidimicrobiales bacterium | reverse complement strand
CCTGGGCTGAGCCGGTCTGTGGCCCGCATCGGGCCGAGGTCGCTGCCGCTGTCCAAAGGCTCGGGCTCTCGGTCCATGAAAGCGACATTGACGCTGAGCCAGACCTCTGTCGTGAATATGGCGTCTTAAACGTGCCCGCGGTCGCTCTCCGAGGTCAACCAGGTTCCCGGATTGTGGGAGCCGTGGGAGCCGAAGAAATCGTGACACGCCTGTCTGAATGCAAATGGCGCTCAGGGAGTGTGCCCACGACCCGGCGTACGGGGTCAGTCCTCGTGAAGGGCACTCCGAACGGGGTTGAACTCCAACAGAGGGTCGAGAAGGGTTTGCTCCCACCGCTCTGCATGCCCTGCGACGGCCAGCCGGTAGTAGATGGTTTTGCGTACGTGAGTGCCGGTGTTGCCGCCCTTGTTGTGACCCGTGAGGTAGTGCGAGAGCACGAGGTCACCCCGGCGCCCTCGAACCTCGATGCCGGACCCGAGCTCTAGGGGCGGGTCAAGCAGTGTCGAATGTCCGAAGCTCTGTTGGAGCGCTCGGGTGCCACGTTCAGCGAAGAGCCGTCCGTGCTCGAGGTGCGAGCCCGGCCAGATCCAAAGGTTGCCGACGCCAGGAACACTTTGGTCACTGAGGAGGATTCCTGCCAGCAAGGTGAATGTCCCCGGCGGATCCTGATTGGGACCGTGCCCGTCGATGTGGGGTCCCCCGGGGACATGGCTCCACGGTGGGACCGTTATTGCTACTTGAATGTGGTCGTACGCGTGATCCAGTTTGAAAGGCTCAACTAACTCGTCGGCGATCTTGAGCGCACCAGATCGCCGCAGAGCGGCGTCGCACATTGGGAGCTGAGCGCGCGGCGGGAACCAGAGGTTGGCGCCAGTGCCGCCTGACCCCTCGTCCGGTGCGACCGTGGCGAGCAGCTGGTCAATCTCGTCCTCTGCCGCCTGCAGGAGGTCCTCCGACACCACCTCCGGGACGATCACGTACCCTGATCGCCCAAAGCCTCGTAGATCGTCGTCATCGAGTCGATGCATTGAGCAATTTTTCCACGGATTGGATATGCCGCCAACCCGGCGTTCGGGGGCATTTAGCCCACCCCGACGGTGGTCGGGCTGATCACTCTCCACCACTCCCGCTCTACGATCACGACCTGCGCTGTCAGACCGACTGATTTACCCATTGCAGTGCCAGTCAACGGGAGGTTGCGTGACCAAATACACCGAGGACAGATCAAACTTTGGAGCCGATGGGCCCTTCTTCCACATCATCCGAGAAGGACTGGAGGGTCTCGCCGAGGGCGAGGACTACTTCGACCTCCTGGCAGACGATGTCGTTTTCGAGTACGTGATCTCTGTGCCTGGTTATCCGAAGCGGGTCAAAGGCCGAAAGAACATCATCGACTTGTACAGCGACTATGACAGCTTCTTGGCCGTGCGCAGCGTTGACAATCTCCATGTCTATCGAGATCCCGTGGCATCGGTTGTGATTCTCGAGTACGAGGTGCATGGCGAGTCGGTGCAGACCGGGAATCCATACGACAATCGGTTCGTCTCAATCGTCACGATCAGGAATGGAAAAGTGACACGGTGGCGTGACTACCTCGACCCAGTGGCCGTGTTCGAGGCTACGGGTTGGCCCGCAGATCTCGAGTAGCAGCCCGGCCCGGGCCGCAGCACTCGACGGGCGGACCCTTCCGCAAGGCAGCACTGTCCCGGCGTTTTGGGACAGCCACGCTTGAATCGTTGGTAGCTGGCAGGATCTCCTCATGTCAAAGAATTGCGGGAACGGACCACGGCGAACAGCCACGATTCTCATTGCTGGAGCTGCAGTCGTGGTCCTGATCGCCACGGCAAGCGGCGCCTTAATCGCCCGCTTGACAAGAATTCCCCTTGGTCGCGGAACTGCCACCATCACCTGGAAGGGTGCAACCGGTCTGAGACCGACAATCAGTTCGATCAAAGGCACTGCGGGTGGCTACCAGGTTGTGGCTGCAGGGCGGGTACCAAAGACGCCTTCCGTAAGCGGAACGGGATCCTCGCTGCCGTCTCAATTTCCCGTCGCAGACGTCAAAGGCAATATCGGCGGAACCGGCTTCACCCTCAATATCGTCCTGACACTCCCAGCGTCATTGACGTCCAGCACACCGCAGACGATTGGTCATGTGACCGGAACGTTTCGGAATCAACAAGTGGCTGCGACACTTACCGCGAATGTGAACTCCAGCTCATTTGCATTCGTGGGGACGATTGGATCACTTCATGTTTCAGGCCAAGTGTCCCAGCCAAAGCAGCACGGCAACATGGAGTCGGCGCGGGCAACGTTCAATGTGACGAAATGATCGGCCGCCTGGCGCTATTCGCCAGCGACAGCCGCACGCCCTAAGCCGGCGTACGGGGTCACCCTGAATGCGCGTCCTAGAAATGGCATTATGAACAGAACTCAGGGGGGACAATGGACCTGCGACTTCAAAGAACCATCTGGCGGACAGCATTGATCGGCGTGGGACTCGTTTCCGGATTGATCGGGCCAGCAGTGCTTGGTGGATCGGCTTCGCCAGCGGGAGCGACTTCGAGTCAATTCGGCGCCGTCACGTCTGTATGCGAAGGCGTACCTGAGGCACCGTCGGCGTACATTCCAAACCTCGTGGTGACTCTCTACAACCTTCCCGCAAATGCGTCGCCTACGGCTTCGG
>DATBAO010000015.1:0-30808 GCA_036271495.1 Acidimicrobiales bacterium | reverse complement strand
CTCGGCCAGGGAGCGGATGGATGTGTTGCCGAGCTTCGACTTCGTCTGCCCCTCGAACTGGGGGTCACGCAGCCGGGCCGAGACGATCGCGGTCAGGCCCTCCCGGATGTCCTCACCCTTGAGGTTGTCCTCCTTCTCCTTGAGGATGTTCCGGGCCCGGGCGTAGCGGTTGACCACGTTGGTCAACGACTTCGAGAAGCCCTCGACGTGCATGCCGCCCTCAATGGTGGAGATCCCGTTGGCGAACGAGTGGATCGACTCGTGGTAGCCGGCGTTCCACTGCAACGCGATCTCGACTTCTTGCCCTTCCTCGGACTGCTCGAAGCTCGCCACCTTGCGGAACAGCGATTCCTTCGACGCGTTGAGGTGCTTCACGAAGTCGACGATGCCGCCCTTGTACATGTAGTTCGTCTTCGTCACGGGATCGGTGCGCTCGTCGACGAAGCGGATCTCGAGGCCCTTGTTCAGGAACGCCATGATCTGCATGCGCTCGACGATGGTCTGGGCCCGGAACTCGGTTTCCTCGAAGACCGTGCCGTCGGGCCAGAACGTGACCGTGGTGCCGGTCCGGGGCTCGCCGGTGGTCCGGTCCTTCGGCGCAGGGCCGACGGCGGTGATCTTCTTCTTGAGCTTGCCGCCCTTCTCGAACTCGGCCTCCCAGTGCTGGCCGTCCCGGTCCACCTCGAGGATGACCCGGCTCGACAGGGCATTGACGACCGAGATCCCCACGCCGTGGAGGCCCCCCGAGACCTGGTAGCCCTTGCCGCCGAACTTGCCGCCGGCGTGGAGCGTCGTGAGCACGATCTCGGCCGTGGACTGCTTCGGGTACTTGGGGTGTGGCCCGACCGGGATGCCGGCGCCGTCGTCGGTGACCCGACACCCGCCGTCGGCCAGCAGGGTCACGTCGATCCGGGTGGCGCGCCCCGCCATGGCCTCGTCGACCGAGTTGTCCACGACCTCCCAGACCAGGTGGTGCAGTCCGGTCGGCCCCGTCGAGCCGATGTACATACCGGGCCGCTTGCGTACTGCTTCGAGCCCTTCGAGGATCGTGATGTCGTCCTCGGTGTACGACGCACCGGCCTCACCAGGTCTCTCATCCACCTTCACTGCCACAGGCGCGCCCTTTCAGAACTGAGGTTTTCACGGTGCGTATCGAGTCCCCGGACGGTGACATCCGGCCTTTCGATGCGAACGCACCATTCTACCCGACAGCGGCCGCAATTCGGCACCTCTGAACGGTCGCGGCGGCCGCCACGCATGTGTCAGTCAGTGCCGTTCGACGACCACCTCCAGACGGTCGATCGACGTCTCCCCCAGGTCCCGCAGCCGGGCCAGGATCTGGCCCGACTCCATGCGGGCGCGGGTGGCCCACGCCGGGTGTTCGACCGCCACCACGAGCACGCGCCCGTCGACCCGCTGCGGTCGCAGATGCCCACCCAGCTCGCTGCCGACGAGTTCCTCCCAGCGACTGAAGACGGCCTCCAAGACCGCAGGCGTCGGCGCTGACCCCAGCCTGCTCAGCACGCGAGGCATCGATTCGCCCAGCGGTCTGGGGCCGCTGTCCTTGCGCCACCGAGTCATGCCGTCTCCAGGCTCTGCACAGGAAGCAGTCTGGCCACCGCGATCCCCTCCGGGAGGGGGGCCGCCGTCGTGAGGATCGACTGCCCTTCCGGCAATTCGGCCACCAGGGCACGGCTCCGGCCGGGGTCGAGCTCGGAGAACACGTCGTCGAGCAGGAGTGTCGGAATGAGTGGCGTCCGGGCCCGGATGAGCTGATGCACGCCCAGACGCAGGGCCAGCGCCATACAGCGCTGCTCGCCCTGGGAGGCGTGGGACCGGGCCTCCCTGCCATCGATCTCGAGAACCAGGTCGTCGCGGTGTGGGCCCACCGTGTTCACACCCCGCCGCAGGTCGTCCTTCCGGGACGTCGCCAGCGCATCGAGCAGATCGCCCTCCCAACTGCGGGCGTACCGCTGCTCCGTCACGACCTCGTCTCCGACGCCGGCCAGGTGGCTGTAGGCCGAGGCCACCAACGGATCCAGGTCCGCCACCAGACGTTCCCGGGCCTCCACCAGGACTTTTCCGGCATCCGCCAGCCGCTGGTCCCACACGTCGAGGGTGGCGGTGATTTCGGTGTTGACCCGGCCGCTCGATTGGCGCAGCAGCGCAGCTCGCTGGCGCAGCACACGATCGGTCTCGTCCGCTGCCCGCGCTCCTTCGGCATCGAGCACCGCCAGTGCGTCGTCGAGCACCTCCCGGCGTCCCTTCGGCCCTCCGCTCACGAGCACGAGGTCCTCGGGCGAAAAAATTGTGCAGGGAGCCGCCGCGCCGAGCTCCGTCCGGCCGCTGACCGCTTTGCGGTTGACCCTGCTGTGGCTCCGGCCCGCGGGAAGGATCTGCGCCTCGACCAACGTCGGGCTGTCGCGGCCCTCGAGCTCAGCCCGGATGATGGCGCTCTCGGCCCCGGTGCGCACCATGGCCTCGGGCGGTGCGCCACGGAAGGATCGACGGGTACCGAGATAGGCCAAGGCCTCCAGCACGCTCGTCTTCCCGGTGCCGTTCGAACCTGTGATGACGGTCGTGCCCTCGGGTTCGAGGTCCAGATGTACCGCGCGAAAGATACGGAAGTCGGCGAGCTCCAGGTGCCGGACGCTCACCGCGGCCGCGCGCCGTTCAGGAGACCCGGACAGGCATCAGGAGATAGCGGAACTCCTGATCTTCGGCGCCGCGCACCGTTGCGGCACGAGAGGCGTCGGCTGTCTCGACGATCACCTCGTCACCGGCCACCGCTTCCACGCCATCAATGAGGTACGACGGGTTGAACGCGATGACCAGATCCTCGCCGGTGTAGTCCCCGTCGACCGCCTCCGACGCGTCGCCGACGTCCTGGCTCTGCACGCTCAGATCAACGCCGCCTTGGCGCATGGACAACCGGACCGGTGTCGTGTTGTCGCGCACCAGCAGCTGGACGCGGCGCAACGCGGCCAGAAAGCTCTCTTTTCCGAGATGCAACGTGTTCGGGTAGTGGTCGGGGATCAGCTGCTTGTAGTCCGGGTAGCGCCCTTCCAGCAGCCTGGTGCTGATCTGGACGTTGCCCTGCCAGAACGTGATCTCGTTGCTGCTCGCCGCCACGCCGACCCGGTTGGTCTCCGAGCCTTCTGAAATCGTCCCTGTCGGGAGTCGCTGCAGCTCGGACAGGGCCCGGGCCGGCACCAAGAGGTCTTCCTCACCCGGAATCGTCTCCGAATCGGGCAGATCACGCATGGCCATGCGGTACGAGTCGGTGGCCACCATGCGGATCGATCCGTCGACCCTCGACACCAGCACACCCGTCAGCAAGGGTCGGCCGTCGTCGTGCGAGGCCGCCCGTACGACTTGGCGCACCGCCTCCCCCAACGCGGTCTCGGAAAGTTGCGTCGTCGGTTCATCCGTCTTGCCGACGGGCGGAAACTCCACAACGGGATACGTGTGCAGTTTGAACGTCGAGCGCGCCGCGCTGATCGTGATGTGATCTCCCTGATCGGCGAACGTCACCGCACCGGGCTCGAGCCGGCGCACGATGTCGGTCGAGAGACGAGCCGGAATCACACAACTTCCGTCGTCGATCCCGATGACCTCACCGGTGACCTGAATCGTCAGGTCGAGGTCCGTACCGGTCACGGTCAACGAGTTGCCGTCACACGTGAGCAACAGGCCCAGGAGTACCGGCGAAGAGCCGCCGCGGCCTCCCACGGCCCGGCTTGCCGTGGCCAGCATGTCGACGAGTGCATCGCGCTCGGATCTGAACTTCACCGACGCTTGTCCTTTCGGGAGTTTTCCCAATCCTTCATTGTGGAGGGAGAGGTATATGTGTCTTGTAAAGGTAGTAAGGGGTGTGGATTGTGGATGACATGGTCCCATCCCTGCTGAGCACGGGATCCGCTGTCCCCATGGCGGTGTGGGTGGCGCGCGGGCCCGATGCTACGCGCGGCGTTCGTTCGCGCAACTTGGGGACAACCGGCGTGGCGGTCCCCAGGGATTCGGGATGCGGTCCACAGCCTTTGCCCTCGGCAAACCACAACAGGGTGGACGGCGTGTGGGGTGAGAGAACGGTCAGGCCGAGCCGGCACGGATCTTCTGAATGAGCTCGGTGACCTGCTCGTAAATCTGTCGGCGCTCTTGCATCTGGCCGGCGATCTTGTCGACGGCGTGGATGACGGTGGTGTGGTCCCGCTTGCCGAAGACGCGCCCGATGGCCGGGTAGCTGTAGTCCGTGAGTTGCCTGGTCAGGTACATCGCGACCTGGCGGGCGGTCACCAGCGGTCGGGTGCGGCTCGGGCCGCAGATGGCGTCGACGGAGAAGCCGTAACTGGCCGAGGTGGCGTCGAGGATCATCTGGGGGGTGATGCGCCGTGGCTCGCCGGCCAAGACCAGGTCGGACAGGACCTTCTCGGCCTGGGCCAGCGAAATGGGCTCCTTGTTGAGGTTGGCGAAGGCGCAGATGCGGGTGAGCGCGCCTTCGAGCTCCCGGATGTTGTCCTTCACGTGCGAGGCGATGAACTCCAAGACGTCATCCGGCACGTCCTGATTCTCACTGAGGGACTTGGAGCGGAGGATGGCCAGGCGGGTCTCGAGGTCGGGTGGGTCAATCTCGGTGATGAGCCCCGAGAGGAAGCGGCTCCGCAGTCGGTCTTCGAGCGTCTCGATGGACTTGGGGGGCCGGTCCGACGTCAGGACGATCTGCTTGGAGGCGGCTTTGAGGTCGTTGTAGGTATGGAAGAACTCCTCCTGGAGACCCTCTTTTCGCTCCATGAACTGGACGTCGTCGATGAGGAGCACATCGCAGTCGCGGTAGCGCCGCTTGAAGGTCAGTGTCGTCGACGTGCGTAGGGAGTCCACGAAGTCGTTCATGAAGGTCTCGGTGGTGACGTAGAGGACCTTGCGCCGGGGGTAGTTCTCGGTCACGTAATTCCCGATGGCGTGCAGGAGGTGCGTCTTGCCCAGCCCGGAATCGCCGTAGATGAAGAGCGGGTTGTAGGACCGGCCGGGCGTTTCTGCCACAGCCTGGGCGGCGGCGTGAGCCAGACGGTTCGACGATGCGGCGACGAAGGTCTCGAAGGTGAACTTGGTGTCCAGCTGCACCGCAGGCGATTCCCGTCCGGCGCGGGCTGCCGCTGCCGGAGCCTGTTGCGGCTCGGGCTCCGGAGGGATTCCGAACACACGCTCGGTCGTGGGTTCCATCGCTGTCGCTACGGGGCCGGGCTCTTGGACCTCGAGACGCCCTCGCACGGGGACGCCCACCTCGTTGGCCAGGGTGTCCTCAATCATGGGGAGGTAGCGCGACTCCACCCGCTCACGAATCAGGCCGTTGGGGACCGAGAGGACAAACTCACCGTCGGTGTAGGTCACCGGCTCAATGCCGGACAGCCACAGCTGCCAGGTGCTCTCCGATACCTGCTCGCGCAGGGATCCGGTGCATCGGGTCCAAAGATCTCCGGCCTGGGTCACTGCGAGTTCCGAACGCCCCTTCTCCCCCCTCGGTGTCCAGCCAACTTGTTCGGAACGATCCTCGGTATGGGTAATTGGATGAACGTACACCGTGCCAGGCGATGCGACTAGAGGCCATTGGCAAATCGCGCCTAACATGGCAGGACTCGCCGCCGGCGGCCGGATTCAACTCGAAGGCCGAGGCTTGGAACCTGCGACGAACCGGCTCCGGATTGCCGTACGGCTGTTGCGAAAGGCTGAATTGACGTGAAGCGTACTTACCAACCGAACACCCGGAAAAGGGCTCGTACCCACGGGTTCCGCAAGCGCATGTCCACGCGCTCGGGTCGGGCCATCTTGAAGTCGCGGCGGCTCAAGGGGCGCCACCGTCTCACCGTCTGAGGGCCTCTCGTGCCTGCTCGGACGGTCGGACGCATTACCCGCCGCGCGGCCTTCGCCGAGCTGCAACGCTCACGGACTCGTGGGGCCAGTGGCCCTGTGCGGGTGACGTTCCTGCCGGCTCCGGCGGAGGAGCCTGGCGTCTTTCCCCAGGTCGCGTACGCAATTGGCCGTCACTGTGGTGGCGCAGTCGTGCGGAATTCTCTCCGGCGCCGTGCCCGCGAGGTGGTCCGCGCCGCGTCGCCGACCCTGCCCCGCGGCACCTACCTGGTTCGGCTGGAGCCTTCGGCAGCCACCCTGGGTGCCTCCACCTTCCGGGCCGATGTGGCGTCCGCCCTGGCGAAGGCCGGACAGGCCCGGGGGAAGGCATGAGCCGCCCCGAGGCCGGGCCGAGCCTCCCCGTACGGGGTGCGATCGCCCTGGTCACCGCCTATCAGAACATCGCCTCGGCTCGTCTCTCGCCCTGCCGCTTCTACCCGAGCTGCTCCACCTACGCGGTGGAGGCCTTCACGGTCCACGGGTTCTGGCGCGGTCTGGCCCTGAGCGCCCGCCGCCTCCTGCGGTGCCGTCCCTTCGGGCCACACGGCGTGGACCTGGTACCCGTGCCGGTGCACGCCCATGATCGGAGCCGTCCGTGTTGATCCACCCCGTCCTGGCGGAAAACTCCCTGTTCAAGCTGGTGGGGCAGATCTTCCATCCCCTGTTCGAGCTGTTCGGGGCGATCCTCGCCGCCCTCTATGCCGTCTGGCCCAACTACGGATTCGCCATCACCGGCCTGACCATTCTCATCATGCTGGCGCTGACGCCGGTCACGGTGAAGAGCACCAAGTCGATGCTGGCGATGCAGCGGCTGCAGCCCGAGATGAAGAAGCTCCAGGCCAAGTACAAGGGCCCGGAGAATCGGGAGCTCCTCAACCAGGAAATGATGAAGCTGTACAAGGAGAACGGCACGAGCCCCTTCGGGGCCTGCCTGCCCAGCCTCCTGCAGATGCCCTTCCTCATCGTGCTGTACTCGCTCATCCGAGGGCTCTCCAATGTGGTGCCCAAGGGTTCGACATATACGAACGCGGCGGGACACACAATCAAGTGCGCGCAACAACTTGGATGTGCTGAGCCGCGTTACATTCCGACGAGCTCTCAAATGCACCAAGCATTGGTGGCCAGTCATGGCCAAATGCATTGGTGGTTCGGGATGGATTTGTCATCCCTTCCCCTCTCGCATCACGCCTTCCCCGGAAGCGCCAGCCAGGCAGTGCTGGTCCTCCCCTATCTGGTTCTCATTGGTGCTGCGATGTTCCTGCAGTATTACCAAATGAAGCAGATGAATAGCCGTAATCCTCAGGCTGCTGCGGCGAATCCACAGATGCAAACAATGCAGAAGTTCTTCCCTATTATTTTCGGCGTCATTTACCTGAGAGTGCCCGCCGGAGCAACCATTTACATGGTCGTCTCATCGGCTATGCGCATCGGAACTCAAGAGGTCATGTTCCGTACCGGCATGGTCACGCCCGTGGTGCACGAGCGAGAGATCGGCTCCGCCGCCAAGGAGAAGGAAAAGGAGAAACCGGCTCCGGCGAAACCGGCCAAGAAGACTTCGAAGGCGACAGACGGCACCGCTGGTGCCAGGGCAACGCTGCCGCCGGCCAAGACCAACGGAGCCAAGACGAACGGCCGGGGGCCTACGAACGGGAAGAAGCCGGCTGCGGGAAAGCAGACGAACGGCAGGGCGGCGAACGACGACGGCGACGAGGATGCAACACCCAAGTCCCATCCGCGGTCGCGCTCGAAGCGGACAAGAAAGGCTCGATAACGCGTGGAGTGGGTTGAGGTGGCGGGAAAGACCGTCGAAGAGGCGACCGAACAGGCACTGGACCAGCTCGGGGTTGCCGCGGGCGACGCTGAGGTGATCGTGGTGGACGAGCCCAAGACCGGGCTCTTCGGGCGAGTCCGGGTTGAAGCCCGGGTGCGGGCGCGGGTGCGGCCGGTCGGTGCCCGGCCGCGGCGCGAGCGCTCACGGCGTGGTGGCGGCAGCCGATCGGGCCAGGGCGGGCAGGGAGGCCAGGGAGGGCGTCAGGGCGGGCAGCGATCGTCTTCTTCCGAGTCCTCCTCCTCGAGCGGCGGTCAGGGACGTACCCGCAGCGGCAGCGCCACGGCCACCGAGGACGGCGTCGCCGCGGCGGCATCCAACGCGGCAGGAACTACGACTGCGGGCACAGGCAGCGGCACGAGCCGCTCGGCCCGACGCCGGCGTAATCGCAGCAAGGCAACGAGCACCGGCGCCGTGTCGGTGGCAGGCTCGACGAACGGCTCGGGGGGGCCGCCGGCCGAGAAGGCTCCGCAGCGGAGCACCGAAGCGAAGGAGACAGTGGACATGGCCGAAGGAATGACGCTCGAAGAGCAGGGTGAGGTCGGGCGAGCCTTCGTGGCGGACCTCCTCAGCGAGTTCGGCATGGAGGGGACGGTCGAGACCCGCCTGCTGGACGAGGACACGGTCGAGATCGCCGCCCTCGGGGAAGACCTCGGAATCCTGGTGGGTCCCCGAGGGTCCACCCTGGCGGCCTTGCAGGACCTGACTCGGGCCGTGGTCCAGCGTCAGTGCCCGTCGCGCACCGATCGCATCCTGGTGGACGTGGCGGGCTACCGGGAGCGTCGCTCCGCCGCCCTGAAGCGCTTCAGCGTCCAGGTGGCCGAAGAGGTGCTGGCTTCGGGCCAGGAGAAGGCGCTGGAGCCGATGAGCCCCGCCGACCGCAAGGCCGTGCACGACGCCATCAACGAGATGTCCGGGGTCGAGACTCGCTCGGAGGGCGAAGACCCCAACCGCCACATCGTCATCGCTCCCGCGGGCTGACCCGGCGCCGGTGCGCGGCACCGACGCAGGGGGTCACTCCCCCACTGTTCTGCACGAGATCCTGGCGGACGCGCGCGGCCTGGGTTTCCTCGGCCCGGGACCGTTGGACCTACAGGTCAGGCACGCGGAAGGTTTTGTCGGCATCGCACGCCGACTCTCCCCGGGCGTACCAGCGAGGCTGGTGGACCTGGGGTCGGGTGGCGGTATCCCGGGACTCGTGCTGGCGGCGGAGTGGCCGGAGGCCACGGTGGTGCTCCTGGAGGCCAATGGTCGCCGAACCGCCTTCCTCCGCCGTGCGGTTGAGCGCCTCGGATTGGACGACCGGGTCTCGGTGCTGGAGGAGCGGGCTGAGGTCGCTGGGCGGGTCGAGGGCTTGAGGGCCGGCTTCGACGGCGTGATGGCGCGCTCGTTCGGCCGCCCAGCCGTCCTGGCCGAGTGCGCTGCTCCCCTGCTGAAGGTCGGCGGCTGGCTGCTCGTGTCAGAGCCCCCTCGATCAGAGGTTCAAGACGACCAGGACGGGCGGTGGCCGGTGGAGCCGCTGGTGCAGTTGGGAATGGAGCCGGCCGAGGTGCTGCACGAAGAGTTCGAATACCGCACCCTGACCCAGGCGGCGCCGTGCCCCGAGCGTTTCCCGCGCCGGAACGGGGTCCCGGCCAAGAAGCCCCTGTTCTGACCCACGGCTGGGACCACGGCTGGAGGGTTGGGGACCGTTCGGCTCTCGGCGCCACGAATGGCCGAACCGGCCACCGTCGGATGGAAGCGGGTCTTCTCGTAGCCGTCCGGGGCAGATAACGGCCAGGGGACGGACGGAGCCGGACCGGGTGCCCGAGTCTGCAGGGGTGCAGGGATAGAGAGGGCTGCCGGTCGGCTGGCCGTGGGTAGCCCCCGACGCGGCGCTGGTGCCTCGTGAGGTCAGCGGGAGGCCTTCGGTTCCGGCATCTGCACCCCTCCCCCGGAGCCCGAGAGGGCGGCCATCGCTGCACATCAGGCCTCCGGGCCCGAGTCGGCAGGGGTGCCGGGATAGATGGCTTGCTCGGTCGGCTGGCTGGCCGTGGGCAGTCCCTCATATGGCCGTAGGGGCCTCTGAGGCCAACAGGAGGTCCGGTTCCGGCATCTGCACCCCTCCCCGGAGCCCGAGAGGGCGGCCATCGCTGCACATCAGGCCTCCCTGCCGACGGGGCGCTCGAGAGGAGGTGCAGGTCAGGGGAGGTTGAGGAATCGTGACGAAAGGATGTTCCACGTGGAACGGCCCGGTGAAATCACAAGAGGCCCTAAAGCAGCGGTTTCACGTGGAACAATCTCAACTCTTGACCTCGGGACCTGGGCAGGCCAGGATATGCGCCGTGCGGCGGCGTTTTGAGAGTCCTACCTGATGCGGATCAGACGCCGGGACAAAGACCCGGCTGAGACAGCAGGATCAGGAGAACCGGCGGTTGTCCCTTACGACTATGACCAGGAAGGATCCAATGCGGCGGATCCTGTCACGAGCTTGATCACCGACCCGACTCCGACCGCTACGGGGCCGTCCGAGGACACGGTGGCCCACGAGGCCGAACCGGTGGCCTCTCCCCCGCCGGCCGATGAAATACCGCCACCGACCGTGTCCGAGGCTCCTGAGGTTCCCGACGCGGCCTCGGCCGAGCCGGTGCATGCCGCCAGCGCAACCCAAGAGGGTCCCGTGACGGCACCTGCCGCTTCAAGTCCGTCTCAGGCGGCAGCTCCTCCGGCCGAAGCGGCCGCCTCTGTGGTTGAGCCAGAGCCGGTGGCGAAGAAGGCCGCACCCGCCCCGGCCGGCCCCAAGCACGCCATGCGAGCCCCTTCCATCGGGGACGAGGCTACGGAGCTCCTCAACGGCTCCAAGCCGGCGCCACGGGAGTTGCCCCGGATTATCGCCATCGCCAACCAGAAGGGTGGCGTCGGCAAGACCACGACGACCGTGAACCTGGGGGCGGCGCTGGCCGAGCTGGACTACCGGGTGCTGGTGATCGACCTCGACCCCCAGGGCAATGCCACCACGGGCCTGGGGGTGGAAGCCCGGAACTTCGAGCTCTCCATGTACGACGTCATCATGCGGGACCAGCCGCTCGAGGACTG
The DNA here is from genome assembly GCA_036271495.1 of Acidimicrobiales bacterium. Classification (GTDB taxonomy): domain Bacteria; phylum Actinomycetota; class Acidimicrobiia; order Acidimicrobiales; family RAAP-2; genus Bog-473. The sequence goes on along the minus strand of DATBAO010000015.1, from coordinate 20,001 downwards.
CATTGAGCCGACCAGCGTCAAGAACCTCTTCGTCGCCCCAGCGACCATCGACCTCGCCGGGGTGGAGATCGAGCTCGTCCCGGCGTTCAGTCGAGAGCTGAAGCTGAAGCGGGCCATCGACACGGTGGTCGACGACTTCGACTTCGTGCTGATCGACTGCCCTCCTTCGTTGGGCCTCATCACGGTCAACGGCCTGGCGGCGGCCGACGAGGTGCTCGTCCCCATTCAGTGTGAGTACTACGCCCTTGAGGGTCTGAGCCAGCTGTTGCGCAACGTGAACCTGGTCTCGACCAACCTGAACCAGACCCTGGAGGTCAGCACAATTGTGTTGACGATGTACGACGCCCGGACCCGCCTGTCGGTGGACGTGGCCAACGAGGTCCGGGAGCACTTCTCCGAGCGGGTGTGCCGGGCGGTCATTCCGCGCACGGTCCGCCTCTCCGAAGCACCCTCCTTCGGGCAACCCATCACGGTGTTCGATCCTGCCTCGCGGGGTGCCGTGGCCTACCGCGAGCTGGCCAAGGAGGTGAGCAATGGCGCGCCGCAGCGGTCTCGGTAAGGGCCTCAGTGCACTGATCCCGAGTGAGGCGACGGGGGAGTCGGACTCCTTGCTCCGGGTGGTGCCGATTTCGCACATCCGGCCGAACGCCTACCAACCCCGGAGTCACTTCGACGAGGAGTCGATGGGCGCGCTGGCCGCCTCCATCAGGGAGGTGGGCCTCCTTCAGCCGGTGCTGGTGCGCCAGCTCGAGGACGAAGAGGACAGCTACGAGCTCATCGCGGGGGAGCGGCGCTGGCGGGCGGCCCGCCGGGCCGGCCTGCAGACCATCCCTGTCCTGGTGCAGGTGGCCGACGACGTGGCCAGCCTGGAGCAGGCACTGGTCGAGAACCTGCACCGGGTCGACCTCAACGCACTCGAGGAAGCGGCCGCCTACCAGCAGCTGATCGACGAGTTCGGCCTGACCCACGAGCAGGTGGCCACCCGTATGGGCAAGGGCCGGGCCACGGTGACCAACACACTGCGGCTGCTGCAGCTGCCGGCCGGCGCCCAGCGCGCCCTGGCCGAGCGGACCATTTCGGCCGGCCATGCCCGGGCGCTACTCGGGACGCCGGACCGGGCCCTGCAGGAGAAGATGGTCGACCAGATCGTCGAGGAGGGGTTGACGGTTCGGGCAGTGGAGGAGCTCGTCCGCCAGGGCGGCGCCGACCTCAGGGTTGTGCCCGACGCGCCCGAGACGGGGGAGCAGGAGCCGGCAGCCAAGGGTGCTACTTCAGGTACCACCGAGCCCAGTAGCCGCCGGGCGACCGTGCGCAAGCTGCCCGAGCCGGGAGTGCTCGAGCTCGAGGATCTCCTCTCGACCTACCTGAACACCCGGGTCAAGGTCGATATCCAGAACCGCAGGGGCCGGCTCGTCGTCGAGTTCGCGACCCTCGAGGACCTCGAGCGCATCTATCGGGCGATGGTCGGTGACGGGGGCGTCGCGTAGTTCACACAACTGTCAAGGGGCGGTACAGCTTCATCCACAACCTGTGCATGACGTTGTGGATTGTCACTTCGTTCACCTGCCGGAAGCATTGATCGCGTAACCGTCGCCCGGGCCTCTGAGGTGCCAGAACGACACCGACGTGGCAATTCCGTGCGTTGTGATTACCAGTAATCAGTCCCAGGAGGCGTCAGCCCATCGACCCAGCGCAGCGGCCAGGGCGGCGGCCAGCGCGGGCGTACCCTCAACCACACTCTTGGCCGGGCCCACCTCAATGAGCACTGCAGGCATGCGCGTCTCGCGCAGCAGGGGCACCGACATGCCGTGCACGCCGGCATCGGTGACGCCGAGGGCGTCGGGGATGGCGCCCTGGACCAGCTCGGCCAGCCGCCGCCCGCCCAGGGACTCATCGTGGCGCCCCGACCAGAAGGCGGTGCGGCAACCGGAGGTCGAGGGATTGAGCCGGAGCCCGACGAACACGTCGACGGCGAGCTCGTTGGCCTCCCTGGCCTGGACGGCGTCGTCGGGGTTGTGCAGTTCCGTCACCCTGATGCCGCCCCAGGTCAGTCGCCGTCTGAGGGCGCCGGTGACGCTGCCCAGGCCACCGCTCTCGCCGACCGCGATGTGGCGGCCGCGCAGCGTGGGCGGCGCGTCACGCAGGGCGGCCCGGGCCCGCACGGCGGAGACCAGGGCGGGTTCGTGGTGCCGGGACTCCAGGCGCACCAGCTCCTGCAGGGTGGCCCCACCGACGATCCCGTCGACCGGCAGGCCGGCGTTGCGCTGGAACTCGGCCAGGGCCCGCACCGTGGCGTCCCCGAAGATGCCGTCGACCCGGCCCGTGTCGAAGCCCAGCGTGCACAGGCGCTGCTGCAGCTCCGCCACGTCGTCACCCCGCAGCATGGGCGTCCGGCGGTAGAGGAAGCGGTCACCCGCCCGGAAACCGGCCTCGACCAGGGTGTTCCAGGTCTGGGGACCGCACACCCCGTCGACGCGCAGGCCCCGTAGGCGTTGAAAGGCCTCGAGCGCGGCGCGCGTGCCGGGACCGAAGATGCCGTCGGCGTCGACGGGCGCGCCGGGGAGGATGGCGGTCAGGCGGTGCTGAATGTCGGAGACCGCGTCACCACGGTCCCCGACAGCGAGGGGCAGGCCTACAGGTAGGCCGATATCTCCTCGAGCAGCTGGCCCTTGGGCTTGGCCCCGATCAGGCGTACCGCGGGCTCCCCGTCCTTGAACAGGATCAGCGTCGGAATGCTCATCACGTCGAAGCGCCGGGTCACGTCCAGGTTGTCGTCGATGTTGAGCTTGCCGATCCGGATCTTGCCGGCCTGCTCCTCCGCGATCTCCTCCAGTACCGGGGAGATCATCTTGCACGGGCCACACCATTCCGCCCAGAAGTCCACCAGGACGGGGACATCCGAAGCTTTGACATGCTCGTCAAAGGTAGCGTCGGTAAGGGTCTCGATCTTCTCGCTCATGGCAATCTCCTTGTCAGCGGGTGTAACCGCCACCCACGTGGTTCTGTTCCCGGCTACTCGCCGCGCTCTTCCAGCCAGCGTTCGGCGTCGATGGCGGCCATGCAGCCCGACCCGGCCGAGGTGATGGCCTGGCGGTAGTAGTGGTCCTGCACGTCGCCGGCGGCGAACACCCCGTCCACGCTGGTCCTGGTCGTGCCCCCGAAGGTCCGGACGTAGCCGTTGTCCTCCAGCTCGAGCTGACCCTTGAGCAGGGAGCTGTTGGGCTCGTGACCGATGGCCACGAAGAGCCCGCTGATGCTGAGCTCGGACTCCTCACCGCTGACCGTGTCGCGCAGCGTGACGCCGCTGACCTTGGTGTCGCCCAGGACCTCGGTGATCACCGCGTTCCAGTGGAACTCGATCTTGGGGTTGGCGAAGGCGCGCTCCTGCATGATTTTGGAGGCCCGCAGCTCGTCACGGCGGTGGATCACGGTGACCTTGGAGGCGAAGCGGGTCAGGAACAGGGCCTCCTCGAGGGCCGAGTCGCCGCCGCCGGCCACGGCAATGGGCTGCTCGCGGAAGAAGAAGCCGTCGCAGGTGGCACAGGTCGAGACGCCGTACCCGAGCAGGCGGGCCTCGTTGGGGCAGCCCAGCATGAGGGACCGGGCGCCGGTGGCCACAATGAGCGTGTCGGCCAGGACGGTGGGCTCGTCCGCCTCGGGGTCGCCCACCCAGACCTCGAAGGGCCAGGGTGTCACGTCGATGCGGCTGACCTTGGCCGTGCGGATCTCGGCCTCGAAGCGCAGGGCCTGGGCCCGCATCATCCCCATGAGATCGGGGCCCATGACGCCGTCGACGAAGCCGGGGAAGTTCTCCACGTCGGTGGTCAGCATCAGCTGGCCCCCGGGCTGGTCGCTGGTGGAGGAGGGCTCACCCTCGATGACCAGGGGCTCGAGCTGGGCCCGCGCCGAGTAGAGGGCGGCGGTGAGGCCGGCCGGCCCGCTCCCGATGACGACGACCTTGCGGCGCTCAGGCATCGGGTGGCACGCCGCGGCGCGAGTACAAGACGGCGCCGACGGCACAGAAGATCAGCCCGAGCACCAGGTACGAGGCCCAGATCCGGTGGCCGGCAATGGTGGTGAGGCGGATGAAGCCCACGCAGAAGAGCACGACCACGGTGATGGCGACGACGGCGATGATGACGCCGAAGACGATGCCCCTTGCGGCGACGATGGCCGGGCGGATGGCCTTGTCGTTGACGGTGGCGACCACCGTGTCGACGGCGCCGAGGGCCCGTTCCGACAGCCCGTCCGCAAGATCGTTCTCAGCCACGGCGTGGAGACTACCCGGCGGAACCGGGCGCCCTGGCAGGGATGATGTAGCAGACCCCCACGGTGTTGGGCCCGGCGTGGGTGCCGACGACGGGACCGAGATCGACGGGGACCAGCGGATGCTCGGTGGCGATGTCGCCCAGGCGGGCCAGGACGTCGCTGAAGTCGTCGCAGGCACCGTCGGCCACGGCCAGGCGCTCGAGCGGGGCGTCGGCCCTGACCTTGTCGCTCAGGTAGGCCAGCGCCTTGCTGCGGGTCCGCTGCTTGGACTCCTCGGCCACCTCGCCGTCCTTGAGCTGAATGACCGGCTTGATGTTCAACAGCGAACCGAGCAGGGCACGGGCGCCCCCGACGCGGCCGCCGCGCTGCAGGTGCTCGAGCCCGCCCAGCACGCCGTAGATGCGGGTGCGGGGGATGCGGTCCTCGGTGGCGGCCACCAGCTCGTCCAGGCCGGCCCCGGCCGCGGCCTCCTCGGCGGCGGCAATGACGAGCAGGCCCTGTCCCATGGTGAGCGAGTACGTATCGACGACGCGGACAGGCACGGTGGAGAACGTGTCGGCCGCGGTCACCGCCGAGCCGTAGGTGCCCGACACCTTGGACGAGATGGTCAGGCACAGCACGGCGTCGGCCCCCTCGTCGACGGCCTGCTGGAAGGCGGCCTGGAAGGCCCCCGGGGAGGGGGCGGCGGTCGAGGGCAGGTCGCCCTTGCCGCGGCAGCGCTCCCAGAACTCGGCCGGGCTCAGCTGGCGCCGGTCCTCGAGCTCCTCGTCGCCGAAGCGGATGGACAGCGGCACCACGATGACGTTGTGCTCCTTGACGAGCTGGTCGGTCAGGTCGCAGGCACTGTCGGTCACGATGTGGACGCCGGGCATGCATCGAGTCTGCCACGGAGGGGGCGGACCGGCGGGGCCTAGACGATGCGGTGCAGCGTGGGGGAGGGCACGTCCGGTGGGGGCGGTTCGTCAGGGTCAGGAGGCTCGAGGTCGTCCGGCGGCGCGGAGCCCGGAGCGGGTCCAGCCTCAGGTTCGGGTTGGGGTCGGGCGTGGGATCGGGCCTGCCGCGAGGAGGAGACGAGGCGGACGGGGCCCGGGTCGGGGTCCGGCTCCGGCTCCGGCTCGGCGTCCGCCTGCCTGGACGAGGCGACGAGGCGTGTCGTCCCCGCTGGGCCGCCCGGGCGTCGCGGTCCGTCGGCAGGGCCGCCGATCGGACCTTCGGGTGGGCCGCTGGGCCGGGTGGGCCGCGAGGGAGGAGGCCGGTGCGCGTCGTGGCGCCGGCCCAGCCCGATCACGACGGCCCCGAAGGTCAGGCCACCGGCGACGACCGCGCCGACGACCCGGGCGAACAGGCCCACGAGGCTGGACGACGCCGACAGGTTGGAGACCACCAGGACGACCACGGCCATGGGCACGCAGGCGATGAGGACGCGCACGAGCGGCGCCCACGAGTCGCGCTCGGCCAGTCGCCCGAACCACTGGCGGAAGACGGCCAGGGCCAACAGGGCCGACACGGTGTAGGCGATGGACAGCGAGAGGGCGAGGCCTCGCACGCCGAGGGGGTGGACCAGGAGCAGGGCGAGGACGATGTTCAGCGCGTTCTCCACCAGGTACAGGTAGAAGGCGACCCGGGTGCGTTGCATCGACTGCAACACGCGCACCAGGTACAGGTAGGTACAGAACCCGGGCAGCCCGAGGGCGAACATGGCCAGCGCGGCGCCCGTGGTGGCCGTCGCGGCCGGGGTGCTGTGCCCGTTACCGAGCAGCAGCGCCACGGACGGTTTGGCGAGCAGGAGCATGCCGACGGCCGAGGGGATGATCAGCGCCAGGACGGCCCGCAGGCCGCCGGACATGCGGTGCAGGAACGCGGTCCGTTGCCCGGTGGACCAGCGCTCGGCGAGGTCGGGCGTCACGACCGACATCACGGTCACCGCCACGATGCCGTAGGGCAACTGGAAGAAGGCATAGGCGTAGGTGTACGACGACACCGGGTCGGGCCCGGCCACGCTGCCGGCCAGGATGGTCACGACGAAGAGCGCGATCTGGTTGGCCAACACGAAGCCGAACGTCCATCCGCCCAGACGCGTCACGGCGCGCAGCGCGTCGTCGTGCAGGTTCCAGTGCCAGCGCAGGAGCCCGAGGTCGGCGCGGCGAAGGCTGGGGATGAGGGCGACGCCCTGCAGGACGACGCCGAGTGAGGTGCCCAGCCCGAGCAGGACCAGCTGGGTGTGGTGCTGTTCCACGCTGGCCAGTGACGCACCGTGGCCGGCCCAGAGCCCGAACCACACCAGGATGCCGATGCACACGATGTTGTTGACGATCGGGGCCCAGGCGACGGCGATGAAGCGGCGGCGCGTGTTGAGCAGCGCGGCCGCCAGGGCGAACAGGCCGTAGGCGGCGATCTGGATCACGAACCAGCGCAGGAATTCGGTGGCCACTTGGCGCTCGAGCACGACACGGTGGATCTGGTTGGCGCCGGCATGGGTGTCGAGCACGGTGAGGGCGTCGATGAGGAAGGGCGCGGCGACCAGCGCCGCCACCGTGGTGCCGAGGAGGACCACCACCGACACGGTGAGGACCGCCGAAATGGACTCGAAGGCCTCGCGCTCGGGTTTGTTGGCCAACCGGTCCACGAAGACGGGAATGAAGGTGGCGGAGAGCACACCGCCCAGCACGACGTCGTAGAGCATGTTGGGCGTGGTGTTGGCCAGGTTGTACGAGTCGGCCAGGGTCGTCTGCCCGAGGGCCCAGGCCAGGGCGACGAAGCGGAGGAGCCCGGTGACCCGCGAGACGCCGGTCCCGACCGCCACGTAGGCGGCCGACGTGCGCAGCGGCAGCGTGGCGGCGCGGCGGGGAGCAGGCACGATCAGTGCGCCCGCGGGCGGGCGCGCCGGGAGCGCCGCCAGGTCCGTACCCACCACGCCAGCAGGACGGCTCCGGCCAGGACCGTGAGGGCGACCCCGACGAAGGAGATCTCGGTGGAGTGGACCGTGAGCACCGTGTGGGCGATGAGGACCTGGCCGTCGGCCGTGTGCAGGGACACTTCGATCGGCAGGTGGTCGCCCGAGGTGCGGGCCTGGGCCGTGATGCGGACCGAGGTGGTGGGGTGGACGAGGGTCAGGCGCTGTGTGTTGCCGTCCGGGAACGTGAACTTGTCACTGGTGAGCGTGACCACGACGGTGACGGGGTACGGCGCGGACGACAGCACGGTGACAGGGATGGCGGCGCGCTGCGACGTGAAGGTGACCGTCTGCTCGGTCCCGAGCGTGACCTGTCCCGTGGTGCCCTCGAACGTCTTGCCGTAGGCGGTGAGGGCGCCGGCACGCCCGGCGGCGCTCAGGCCGCGCGCCTCGGTGGTCAAGAGCGTGTCGCCGAGCGTTGTCAGGTTCGGGGGGTGCCCTTCGATGGCGCTGGCGAGCGAGGTCAGCTGTTGGCGGTCCGTCGCGATGCGGGCAGCGGCTGTGCTCGTGATGCCGCGGGTGGCCGGCCCGCTCTGCAACTGGCGGACGGTCGGCTCGTGGTTCCCTCCGGCGGGTACCTGTGCGAAGAGTTGTGCGACGGTCACCGGCTTCAGGGCCGAGTTGTCACCCGAGAGCCCGACGAGCAACGCGTCCATGAAGGCGGCCGAGGGTCGCCACCCCGGCGCTGGGGTCACGACGACGCCGCGCGGCGTGGTGAGGAACGCGTCCTCATAGTGGACGAACGACAGGCCCGCGAGCAGCTGCTCGGCCCCCAGGACGGGGTTGGCCTGGTCCGCGGTGAAGCGCGTGCTGAGCGAGGAGTCCGAGGCCACGGCGGGCACGTCGGCGCCGCTCCCGAGGTCCAAGGTGAAGGGCTGGGCAAAGGTGAGGTTCCGCACCCCGCCCGAGGTGAGGCTGTCATCGCTGATCACGGCTTGGGACGACCCGCTCAGCTGCAGCCCGGTCGCGAGGTCGCCGGCGTCACCCTGCGCGAACGTCGAGGCCGAGTCCACCCACGGACCGCCCGAGGGATGGAGGCCGGCGTTGCGCAGGACCTCGTCCCCCCGGGCCATCTGCGCTTGGATCTCGTTCGAGATCCCGGCTTCGGAGAGCGCGGCCACGTTGACGGGGACGTAGGGCTGGTCGAGCATCTCGTCGTCGCTCAGGGCCGCCAGCTGGCCGAGGGCGCGCTCGTCGGTGCGGCCGCGAACGGTTTCGATCTGGTTCACCGCGAGCGGGTTCACGGCCAACGTCGTCGCGACGTCGCGGTGGTCCGTCAACGCCTCCGCCATCGGGCTCAGGTCGTTGGCGGCCACGGGGACGACCACCCCGACCCGGAGCGGCCCGGTGGCGCCGACGGCGGTCGGCTGCTGGTAGGTGAGGAACGTCGTAAAGCGGGACAGGGGCGTGGCGGAGCCCGATCGCACCAGCGCGACAGAGACGGCGTAGACGCCCTGGCACAGGTCGGTGGACAACGTGCAGCCGAGGGTGAGCGTGTAACTCGACGGACCGGCCGTGCAGGCGCCGGTCCCCGTGGTCGGCGCACTGGCATTTGCATTGGGCAGGACGGTGACACAGGCCCCGGCCGTGAGGCCGCCCGCCCCGGCGGTGACGGGCAGATCGGTCACGTGCTTGAGCGGGGCGGTCCGTGGCGTGCCCGAGGTGGCTTGCTGCAGGTCGGAGCCGCTGGTGATGCGCTCGTAGAAGGTGAGGCTCACGGAGAGGTCACTGGCCGCCCCCTGGGTGGGGGAGACACCGAGGGCGATGGTGAACCAGGGCTGGTCGGGGGTCACCCACGGAGTCTGGGAGTCCAGGACGAGGGGCGGCCCGCTGGCGCGCGCCTGCTCGGCTCCGCCCGCGGCCGTCGTTCCCGGGGTGCTGACCAGGGCTGCAATGGCGACCGCGAGCGCGCAGAGGGTGGTCCTGGCCAGGCGCGTCGGCACAGGGAGAGGCTAGAGGGCGCACTACCGTGGGCGGGTGCAGTCCACGTCGGTTCCGGAGCGATTCCGCCCCTATGTCGACGCCACCGAGGAGGTGGCGCGCCGTTTCGCCGCGGCGGGGAAGACGCTGGCCCTGGTGGGCGGATCGGTGCGGGACGCCCTCTTCCCGGGCCCCTCGGGCACCGTGGCGCCGCACGATCTCGACCTGACCACCGACGCCCTCCCGGCGGATATCGAGCGCCTGGTGCGGGGGTGGGCCGACGACATCTGGACGCAGGGCGAGCGCTTCGGCACCATCGGCTGCCGCAAGGGCACCCAGGTCTACGAGATCACGACGCACCGGGCCGAGGTCTACGTGCCCGAGTCGCGCAAGCCCGAGGTCACCTTCGGCACGGATCTCGAGGTCGACCTGTCGCGGCGGGACTTCACCATCAACGCACTGGCGCTGCGCCTCCCCGACATGGAGCTGGTCGACCCGTTCGACGGACTGGGCGACCTGGCGGCCGGCCGCCTGCGCACGCCGCTCGATCCCGAGGTCTCCTTCGGGGACGACCCGCTGCGCATGCTGCGCGCCGCCCGCTTCGCGGCGCGCTTCTCGCTGCAGCCCGACCCGGCGCTGACGGCGGCGGTGGAGCACATGCACGGTCGGCTGTCGATCGTCTCCGCCGAGCGCATACGAGACGAGCTCGACAAGATCGTCATGGTCGACGTGCCCTCCGAAGCGCTCTGGTTCGTGGTGCGCACGGGCCTGGCCGGCGAGTTCCTGCCCGAACTGCCGGGACTGGCGCTCGAACAGGACCCCATTCACCGGCACAAGGACGTGCTGGCGCACACGCTCGCCGTCGTCGACAAGACGTCGCCGAACCGGCTGCTGCGGCTGGCCGCGCTCTTCCACGACGTCGGCAAGCCGCGCACGCGCGCCATCACCGACGGCGGCGTGAGCTTCCACCACCACGAGGTCGTCGGGGCCCGCATGACGCGCACGCGCATGGAGGCGCTGCGCTACTCCGCCGCCGACCTGGACACCGTGGTGCGCCTGGTCGAGCTGCACCTGCGCTTCCACACCTACCGGCTGGGCTGGACCGACAAGGCGGTGCGGCGCTATGTGCGCGACGCCGGGCCGCACCTCGACCTGCTCAACGAGCTCACCCGGTGTGATTGCACGACGCGCAACGCCGCCAAGGCCCGGGCCCTGGCCCGGCGCATGGACGAGCTCGAGGCCCGCATCACCGAGCTGGGTGAGCAGGAGGAGCTCAAGGCGCTGCGCCCCGACCTCGACGGGAACCAGATCATGGAGCTGCTGGGCATCGGCCCGGGCCGCGCCATCGGCCAAGCCCTGGACTTCCTCATGGAGGTGCGCCTCGACGAGGGGCCGCTGGGCGAGGAGGAGGCGGCCAAACGCCTCCGGGCCTGGTGGGCCGAGCAGCAGTAGTCCGGGCGGCCCCCGCCGGCCGGCGGTAGCGTTTCGGGGCATGACGAGGATTGCGGCACCGCAGAGCGGCATGGGCGAGCACATCGACTGGGCGCTGCTGCGCCCCGACATGGCGGCCGGCATGGGGAAGCTGTCGGCGGCGGTGTACGGCAACTCGCAGCTCTCGGTGCGCGAGCGCGAGGCGGCCCGCTGGACCATCGCGTTGATCAACGACTGCGCCGTCTGCCGCGACACCCGGGCCCGCGACGGGGAGTCGGCCGGGGCCGGCGAGCCGTTCTACGCCGAGGTGACCGACTGGCGCGCCGCCACCGGGCTGAGCACGCGGGAGCGGCTGGCGGCGGAGTTCGCCGAGCGCTTCGCCATCGACCACCTGGCCATGGACGACGCGCTGTGGGCCCGCCTGCACGAGAGCTTCTCGGAGGACGAGCTGGCGGACCTCACCATCTGCTGCGGCATGTTCCTCGGCATGGGACGCACGCTCGCCGTGGTGGGCGTGCGCGCCCCGGACGAGCGCATCCTCGTCTGAGGCGGAGCTCCCGCCGCCCTGCCGTTCAGTCGGTGGGCCAGCTCTCCTGGGTCTCGCCGGCGGCGAACTCCTCGACGAGCCTGTGCGCGATGTCGTCGTGGTACTGCACCGGCGGCGACTTCATGAAGTAGGCCGACGGGCCGAGCAGCGGTCCGCCGATGCCGCGGTCGAGTGCCAGCTTGGCGCAGCGCACGGCGTCGATGATCACGCCGGCCGAGTTGGGGGAGTCCCACACCTCGAGCTTGAGCTCCAGGTTGAGGGGCACGTCCCCGAAGTTGCGCCCTTCCATGCGGATGTAGGCCCACTTGCGGTCCTTGAGCCACGGCACGTGGTCCGAGGGCCCGACGTGGACGTCGTCGGCGCTGAGGATGTTGTCCTCCAGCTGGCTGGTGACGGCCTGCGTCTTGGAGATCTTCTTGGACTCCAGGCGCTGGCGCTCCAGCATGTTCTTGAAGTCCATGTTGCCGCCGAAGTTCAACTGGTACGTCTCGTCGAGCGCGACGCCGCGGTCCTCGAAGAGGCGGGTGAGGATGCGGTGCACGATGGTCGAGCCCACCTGGCTCTTGATGTCGTCGCCGACGATCGGCACGCCGGCGTCGCGGAACTTGCGGGCCCATTCGGGGTCCGAGGCGATGAAGACGGGGATGGCGTTGACGAAGGCCACGCCGGCGTCGAGACAGGCCTGGGCGTAGTGGCGCTGAGCCTGCTCGGAGCCGACCGGCAGGTAGGAGACCAGGACGTCGGCCTCGGACCGGCGCAACGCCTCGGCGACGTCGACGGGCTCGAACGGCGACTCCTCGATCAGCTCGCGGTAGTAGAGCCCGAGACCGTCGAACGTCGGTCCCCGTTGCACCGTCACGCCGGTCTCGCCCACCTCGGCGAAGCGCACCGTGTTGTTGAGGCCGGCGTGGATCGCCTTGCTCAGGTCGGTCCCGACCTTGGTCTGGTCCACGTCGAAAGCGGCCACGGGCACGAGGTCGCGCACGTGATAGCCGCCGAGCTCCACGTGCATCAGGCCCGGCACCACGTCCTCGGGGTCCGCGTCGCGGTAGTAGGTGATCCCCTGAATGAGCGAGCTGGCGCAGTTGCCGACGCCGGCGATGGCGAGGCGGATGGGCTTGGGCATGGACATGTCTCCTTCGGTTTCGGTGTGGCGGGGTTTCTTCAGGCCACCGGTTCCGGTTCCGAACCGGCGGTAGCGAGGGCGGCGCGTTCGGACGCGATGAGGGTGTCGAGCCAGCTGATGTCGCGGGCGACCCCGTCGGCGGTGTGCTGGACGACGGAGCGGGCGTAGACGTCGAGGTCGGTGCGGGCCGCCTCGCCCTCTCCCAGGCGCTGCACGAGCTGGGCCCGCCGCCGCTCCAGGAGCGAGAGCCGGGCCTGGGGGGCGAGATGCCGGGCGAAGGCCAGGCGGAGCCCGAAGCTGCGGGCGTCGTCGGTGGCGCCGCTGCCCGCGAGCAGCTCGACGAAGAGCGCGCTCCCGGCGTCGGTGATGCGGTACACCTTGCGGCCCCGCCGGGCCCGGGTGGGGGAGTGCCGGCGGGCGCGCAGGACGGCGAGCTCGCCGCTCAGGGACCCCGTCGGGGGGGCCGCCGCGGCCGGCGCAGCCGGGCCCGGGGCGCCCGCACCCTCGGTGGCCACCACGGCGCCCGACTTCTCCAGGCGGGTGAGGGCGGGGTAGATGGAGCCGAACGAGACGTTGGCGAGAAGGCCCAGGTGCTCCCGCAATTGACGCCGTATTTCGTAGCCGTGGAGGTCACGCTCTTCGAGGAGGCCCAGGATGGCCAGATCCAACATGACGGATGAGTATATCGGTTCGATATAGCGACGCGACGGTTCGCGTCACCCGACTGTCGCGTCCGTGCCTGATTTGGCTCACAATTGCTGTCCGGTTTGCGGACGCGGGGGGTAGCCTGGCCGCCGTGTCCGTCACCTCGGAGCCGAGGTCACCATCCCGTGCGGTGAGCCCTGACGTCACCGCCCAGGTGGAGTACCGGATCGTCCGCAACGGCGTGGTCCGCGAGGTCGACCGGGGCAAGCTCTTGAAGACCGACGTCTGCGACGCCCACCCCGAATTGCTCCGGGCGGCCCGCAACGTGGGCCGGGCCACCAAGGAGGTCTGCCCCATCTGTGACGACGGCCGCCTGGTGACGGTGACCTTCGTCTTCGGCGCCAAGCTCCCGCCGGGCGGCCGCTGCCCCGGCACGGCCGCCGAGCTCAAGGCGCTCTGCCGCCGGCTCGAGCCGGTCCTCTGTTACGAGGTCGAGGTCTGCCCGGCTTGCGCCTGGCACCACCTGATGCGCAAGTACCCCGCCGGGGGCCGCACGCCCCGGCAGAAGAAGGCGGCGCCGGCGACGTGAGCGACGACCGGCGCAAGACCGTCACCGTTCCCGCCCTGCGCGCCCGCAAGCGCCGCAACGGCGACACGCCCATCGTCATGGTCACGGCCTACGACGAGCCGGGCGCCCGAATCGTCTCCGAGGCCGGCGCGGACATCATCCTCGTGGGGGACTCGGTGGCCAACGCGGTCCTCGGGTACCCCGACACCCTGCACGTCGACATCGACGTCATGGCGCACCACACGGCGGCCGTGGCCCGCGCCGCCCCGGACTGCCTGATTCTGGGCGACATGCCCTGGATGAGCTACCACCTGTCGGCGGACGAGGCCGTGCGCAACGCCGCCACGCTGATCCGCGCCGGTGCCCAGGCCGTCAAGCTCGAGGGCGGGCGGGCCCGCCTCCCCGTGGTGGAGGCGATCATCCGGGCCGAAATACCGGTCATGGGCCACCTCGGTCTCACGCCGCAGTCTGTCCTGGCCATGGGCGGCTTCCGGGTGCAGGGCAAGAGCGCCGACGCCGCCGGCGCCCTGCTCGATGCCGCCAAGGCCCTGGCCGCCGCCGGCTGCTTCGGGTTCGTCATCGAAGGGGTGCCCGACGTGGTGGGCACCGCCGTCACCGAGCACCTCGACGTCCCGACCATCGGCATCGGGGCCGGCCCGGCCTGCGACGGCCAGGTGCTGGTTTTCCACGACCTGCTGGGCCTGGGGAAGGGCACCCCGCCCAAGTTCGTGCGCCAGTACGCCGACGTGGGCCGCATCGCCACCGAGGCCATCGCCGCCTTCGCCGACGACGTGCGCAGCGGGAACTTCCCGGGCGAGGCCGAGACGTATCACGGCCCTCCCGGCCTGGGCGAAGCCCTGAGCTGACGCCCTGAGCGGGGGGCGGCTAACATGGCTCCCCGCAACAGACCCTGCTCCTGACCGTCAGGGGCCCGGGCACGTCCCGGTCCAGAGGGAGGTACGCCGCTCATGCGGCCCTACGAAGTCATGGCCATCTTTGAGGCCACCACCGAGCCCACGGTGATTCAGGGCGTTCTCGACCAGGCGCTCGACGTCATCCGCACCACGGGCGGCACCCCCGGCGCCATCGACCGCTGGGGCAAGCGCACCCTGGCCTACGAGGTCAACCACAAGCGCGAGGGCTACTACGTGGTGGTCGAGTTCACCGCCGAGCCCGAGACCGTCGCCGCGCTGGACCGCATGCTGGGCCTGGCCGACGAGATCGTCCGTCACAAGGTCGTGCGCCTGCCGGACCACAAGGCCCCGGCCGCCGAGACCGCAGCCAGCTGAGCGACCGGCGAGAGGAGCAGACATGCCGTCAGACAACAGCGTGACGCTGGTGGGGAACGTGACCCGTGACCCCGAGCTGCGCTTCACCAACACCGGGCAGGCCAACGTGACGTTCGGCCTGGCGGTCAACCGCCGCTGGCAGAACCGCCAGACCCAGGAGTGGGAGGAGGCCACCTCGTTCTTCGACGTGGTCTGCTGGCGCGAGATGGCCGAGAACGTGAGTGAGACCATCACCCGGGGCGCCCGGGTCATGGTGGCCGGCCGGCTGGAGCAGCGCAGCTGGGAGACCCAGGAGGGCGACCGGCGCTCCAAGGTCGAGGTGGTGGCGGACGAGATCGGCCCGTCGCTGCGCTGGGCCACGGCGCAGATCACCAAGAACGAGCGCCGTGGTCCCGGCGAGTACAGCCGGGGCGGCGGTGGCGGCAATGCAGGTGGCGGTGGCGGTGGCGGCCGGCAGGCCGCTCCGCCGGCACAACCACAACCCGCGGCGGATGCCGGACCGGGTTACGGATTCGACGAGGAGCCCTTCTAATGGCACGGAACAATCAACGCGGTGGGACGACGACACGACGCGCCCCCAAGGATCTCGGGCGCCGGGTCAAGAAGAAGCCCTGCGCGCTCTGCCGCGACAAGACGGAATGGGTCGACTACAAGGACGTCCCCATGCTGCGCAAGTACATGAGCGACCGCGGCAAGATCCGCTCACGCCGGGTGACAGGAAATTGCGCCCAGCACCAACGGGCGCTGGCCATGGCCATCAAGACGGCGCGCGAACTCGTCCTGCTGCCCTACACGCAGCGCACGGTGACGGAGCGCCCGGGCGGCCGCGGCGGCCGCGACCGGGGTGAGCGCACGCTCGACTCAGTGCCGACCGAGGCCCCGCGCCAGCGACCTTCGAACGATGCACCGGCCGAGGCGGCGTCGCCCGATCCGGCCCTGGCCATCGTCGAAGAGGCCGAGGCGGATGCCGAGGCCGGCGTCGTGGTCGAGGTCGTGGTGGAGCCCGCTGAGACGGGAGCGGACGCATGAGGGTCGTCCTGCGAGACGACGTCGTCGGCGTCGGGCGCCGGGGGGACATCGTCAAGGTGGCGGGCGGCTTCGCCCGTAACTTCCTCCTGCCCGAGGGCCGCGCCATTGTGGCCACCGAGGGTGTCGAGGGCCAGGCGCAGCAGATGCGTCGTGGGCGCGACCAGCGCGAGGCGCAGAGCCGGGGTGCCGCCGAGGCGCAGGCCACGGTCCTGGCCGGTGCGGTCATCCCGATCGCGGCGCGGGCATCGGGAGCCGGGCGGCTCTTCGGATCCATCGGCCCCGCCGACGTGGTCGACGCCATCAAGGCGGCCAAGGGCATTGAGGTGGACCGCAAGCACATCCTGCTGCCCGAGCACATCAAGGAGACCGGATCCTTCGAGGTGACGGTCGAGTTGTTCCGCGACGTGGCGACCATCGTGACGGTGGAGGTCTCGGCCGCCTCCTGACCGGGCGGGTCCACCGCTCTGTCACACCCGCCTGCCCATCATGGGGGGTGGCGATTTGCGTTTCCGGTGGTCCACAGTCACGGACCACTACTGCACGGCTTATCCACACGCAGGCGTGCCTTACCCACACCTATTGGGGCCTTACGTTCCCCAGACCCCGACGGGCAGAGTAAGTGAGCCGTGGTCCAAGCCTTTGACGACACCCGCCCCCGTCCTCTGCGGACGGCCCCTGCCCCGATGCCGACAGGCACGCGGGTGCCGCCCCACGACGTCGAGGCGGAGGAGTCGTTGCTCGGGGCCATGCTCCTCTCCAACGACGCCGCCTCTGTCGGGATAGAGAAGTGCTCGTCGGCTGACTTCTACAAGCCGGCGCACGGACACATCTTCGGTGCCATCCAGGCGCTCATGGAGCGGGGCGAGGCCATCGACGCCGTGACGGTGACCGACGAGCTGAAGCGCTCGGGCGTGCTCGAGGCGGTCGGTGACCGCTCCATCTTCATCTCGCTGCTGGCCAACACCCCGTCCATCGCCAACGCGCGGCACTACGCCGAAATCGTGGAGGAGCACGCGCTGCTGCGCAAGCTCATCGGCGTCGCCGGGGACATCGCCGACATCGGCTACTCGGTGCCGGAGGACGTCAAGGCGGCCGTCGACGAGGCGGAGCAGATGGTTTTCAACGTCGGCGAGCGCCGCACCGTCGACACCATGCGCCCGCTGCATGAGTTGCTGGGTGCCGGTCTCGACCGCATTGAGGAGCTGGGGCAGCGCGGCTCGGAAATTACTGGCGTGCCGAGCGGCTACCACGAGCTCGACAAGATCCTGCTCGGCTTCCAGCCCTCGTCGCTCAACATCGTAGGGGCGCGCCCCGGCATGGGAAAGACCAGCTTCGCCCTCGGGGTGCTGGCCAACGTCGGCCTCCAGGCACAACGGCCGGCCCTTCTGTTCTCGCTGGAGATGGGCCATCTGGAGCTGACGCAACGCCTCCTCGCCTCCGAGGCCGAGGTGAACGGGCAGAGCCTGCAGACAGGCCGGATCCGCACCCAGGACTGGAGCAAGATCGGGATGGCCGTCACGCGGTTGTCGGGCGCCCCGATCTTCATCGACGACAACCCGAACGTGACGGTCATGGACATCCGGGCCCGGGCCCGCCGGCTGAAGAAGTCGGAGGGTGACCTCGGCATCGTGGTGGTCGACTACCTGCAGCTGATGACCGGCCGGTCCCGGGCGGAGAACCGTCAGACCGAGGTGGCGGAGATCAGCCGCGGCCTCAAGATCCTGGCTCGCGAGCTGGAGGTCCCCGTGATCGCCTTGTCGCAGCTGTCCCGCAACCTCGAGTCGCGCCAGGACAAGACGCCGCAGCTGTCGGACCTGCGCGAGTCAGGCTCGCTCGAGCAGGACGCCGACGTCGTGCTCTTCATCTACCGCGAGTCCGAGTACAACGACGAGGTGCCGATCGACCGGGCCGACGACGCCCTCGTCGACGTGGCCAAACACCGAAACGGCCCCACGGGCAAGGCCAACCTGCTGTTCTTGAAGCAGTACGCCCGCTTCGAGAACCACCGCGGCGTCTAGGCAGAGGCGGCCGGCAGGACGAAGTGCTCGACGGCGTAGGCGAACCCCTCGTCCTCGTTGCTCCGCGTCACCTGGTGGGCCGCGGCCTTCGCTTCGGGGTCGGCGTTGCCCATGGCGATGCTGAGCCCGGAGTGCTCGAACATCAAGATGTCGTTGGGCTGGTCGCCGATGGTGGCGATCTCCTCGGGCCGGAGCGAGTAGCGCTGGGCCATGTAGCGGGCGACCGCACCCTTGTTGGCCTGCGGGTGCGTGACGTCGAGGTAGTAGGGCTGGGAGGCGGCCGCTGTCACGTGGTGCCCGAACTTCTTCACTGCGGCCGCGGCGGCGGCGTCGACGGCGCCGTGGTCATCGCTGACCCCGACCAGCTTGACGACGCCGTCCGTCAGCCCGTGCAGGCCGTCCTGCATCACCTTGGGCTCGAACTTCACCGTCCAGGCCTCGCGGTCGACGTGCGGGCCCTTGGGGTCGGGCACGTACCAGTCCGCGCCGCGGTAGAGCCAGACGACCAGCTCGAACGACCGCATGTGGTCCGCCAGGGGGACGACCAGGTCCTCGGGGATCACGCGCTGTTCCAGCACCGCCATGTCGCGGTCCACCATGAGCCCGCCGTTGAAGGCGGCGATCGGCGTGTCGATCCCGAGCGGCTCGACCAGCATCTCCATGCCGCGGGGCGGCCGGCCACTGGTCAGCGCAAAGAGGACACCGGCCTGGCGCAGGCGGTGCACGGCCGCGATGGCGTCGTCGGTGAGGACCTTGTCCTGGGTGACCAGCGACCCGTCCACGTCGGCCAGGAAGAGGCGGATGGGTGTGGGGTCGGAGGTGATGGGCTGATGGTAGGCGCCGGTGCCCGGGAGCGTGTCGATGACGTCGTCCCGGGTATACGCATCCCATGGCGCACAACAGCATTCCCGACAGCCACCGTGACCTCCTGCAGGGCGACTTCCTGACGCTGGCCACCGTCGGCGACGACGGCTACCCGCAGGTGTCCGAGGTGTGGTTCGTGGCCGAGGGCGACCAGGTGGCCATGTCGCTGAACACCCGGCGCCAGAAGGTGAAGAACCTCGAGACCGACCCGGCCTGCACGGCGCTCCTGTTGGATCTGCAGAACCCGTACCGCTACCTGGAGATCCGGGGCACCGCCGTGGTGACGCCCGACGAAGACCGGGCCTTCGCCGAACTGGTGGGCGCCAAGTACAACGCCGATCTGCGCGAGCACGACGTACCCGGGGACCGCCGCGTCGTCGTGCGGGTCGTCCCTGTCCACGTCAATGCCGTCGACATGAGCAGTTAGGCCGACGACGGCGCCTCGCCGCGCCGACGGGCCCGGCCTGCCACGAGGACCGCTCCGCACAGGACGAGGAGCGTCAGCGCGACCCAGGGCGAGAGCACCACGGCGGCGGTGACGGCGACGGCCAACTCGGCTGCCACGACGACGGCGAGCACAACGGGCTCCGCCGCCGTGAAGCGCCGGTGGAAGGCCGCCAGCGTTCCCGGGCTGGTGATGCCGCGCCCCAGCAGGACGGCCACGCCCCGTACCAACCCGAACAGCGCCCCGACGGCCAGTGCGGCGACGGGGCTGGCCGTGAGCGCCGCCAGCACCATCATGAGGTAGAGCGCCGCCGTCTTGATGTAGGTGACCAGGCCGGCCCCGATCTGCCAGCCGAACCCGGCGCCGTAGACCCAGGGCCGGAACTGGTCGAGCCAGCGCTCGTTCACCTGACGCGAATGGAAGGGCAGGTGGAAGCCGCCGAGACGCGTGTCGGAGGCGGCGGCGAGGAGGGCGGCCGCACCGGCGATGACCGCGACCACCACGGTGTCCGGCGCGGCGGCCCGCAGGCCGAGGGCCAGGGCGGCCATGGCGCCGCCGAGGGTCACGCCACCTGCGGTCCCGCCGGCGATGAACCACAGCGACGTCGTGCGGTAACGGTGACCGCGGCCCTGCTCGGCCAGCGGCGTGATCGTGGCCAGCATGGACACGCCACAGGGCGACCAGGTCGAGCGCACCGCGGCGGCGACGGCCACCAGCGCGGCCGCCGCGGTCACGAGGACGTGCATGCGTGCTCCTTTCGCGTCATGCCGGTGACCCGAGGAAGGGAGCGCCGCCGAAAGCGAAGATCCCTCCGTCCTTGGCCACCAGCCAGTAGCCGGCGTCGTTGCCGAAGGGCGCAATGCCCGCCACCGGCTGATTGAGCTTGATGGCTCCGGT
>DATBAO010000014.1:0-21186 GCA_036271495.1 Acidimicrobiales bacterium | reverse complement strand
GGCCCTTGGCCTTGGACTTCTTCTTCTTGGGGACGGCCATGGCGGGACTCCAACGATCGATTCGGGCGCAGATGCGCTCTCGGACGGTGCCGGACCGGGAAGGACCGGCTACCGGAGCACGTCGAGATTAGCCCACCGGGGGTCGCGTGGGGCAACGCAGCCGCAGTCGCCCTCGTTGCGGTTGGCCCCGCACTGGGCGCACAGGCCGGCGCAGTCCTCCCGGCAGAGCGGCGCCATGGGCAATTCGAGCACGACGGCGTCCCGGGCCAGCGGCCCGAGGTCGATGGTCTCGTCGACGATCGGGTAGAGCTCCTCGTCGGACGCCAGCGCGAGCGGGCCGTCGGCGAAGCGCTCGTGCACCGGGATGCGCAGCTCCCCCGACACGGGCTCGGCACAGCGCCGGCAGATCCCGGACCACGGTGCGTTGACCGTCCCGGCCACGTCGATCCCGCCCTCGAAGGGGGTCAACGTCACGTCGACCTCAATCTCGGCGCCGGCCGGGACCACGCTGCGTCCCGGGTCGATCCCGGCCTCGTCGATCGGTCCGGCCTGGGCCACCTGGCCCCGGCGCACCTCGTGCAGCGGCTGCCCACCGGCACGGCGCAGCCGCGCCACGTGGACGACGAACGGATCGGCCGCCACTACGACCGGTCCTGGTCGAAGAAGCCGTCCTCCTCCGTCCCTGCGGTGGTCTCGACGGGTGTCGTGTCGAGGGACGGTGCGGCCAGCCGGGCCCGGCCGGCCTGGACGGTGCGGGTGAGCCGGTCCAGCACGATCTCCATGCCGGCCAGCTTGGTGTCGACGAAGTCCTCAGCCTGGTGCCGCAGCGTGCGGGCCTCCTCGTTGGCGTCGTCGAGGATGCGCTGGGCCACCGAGTTCGCCTGGCGCACGATTTCGGTGCGCTGCACCATGTGCTCGGCCTGGGCCCGCACGTCGTCCATGAGCGCCTCGGCATCGCGGTTGCGCTCGGCCATGAACTCCTCGCGCTCACGCAGGAGCCAGCGCGCCTGGCGCAGCTCGTCGGGCAGGCACTCGATGGCGGACTGGACCAGCGACGTCACCTCGTCCCGCGAGACCATGACCGAAGAGGACAGGGGCATCGACTTGGCCACGGCCATGAGGTCGAGCAGCTGGTTGAGGATGGACTCGATCCCGACGTCTTCCACCGGCGGCTCGTCGTCCACGTCGAGGAACTGGTCGCTCACTCCTCGTCACCGCCTGGAGGACGGCTCTCGTACTTGGCCTTGAGCTGCTCGGCCACGGCCTTGGGAACGAAGGCGGAGACGTCCCCGCCGAAGCGCCACACCTCGCGCACGAGCTTGGAGGCCACGAACGACCATTCGGGGCTGGTGGGGATGAAGATCGTCTCCACCCCGGACAGGTGGTTGTTCATCTGCGCCATCTGCATTTCGGCCTCGAAGTCCGAGACGGCCCGCAACCCGCGGACGATGGCCGAGGCGCCGACGTCGCGGGCCACGTTGACCAACAGCGTCGACACCGAGACGATGCGCACGGACGGGAGGTGCCCCACCACCTCCTCCAACATCTCCTGGCGTTCCTGCAGGTCGAAGAGCGCCGTGCTCTTCTGGGGGTTGCGCAGGGCGGCGACGACGACCTCGTCGAAGAGCTTGCTGGCCCGTTCCACGATCTCGAGGTGCCCGTTGTGGAAGGGGTCGAACGACCCGGGGAAAAGACCGACTTTCACGAGTCGTCACCGCTGTGATGAGCCACGGTGACGAGCGTACCGCCGTACCGGCGCTCTCTCGCGATCACCCAGGCCTCGGGAAGGACAATTGGCGCCGACGATTCCATGACGACCATGTCGGCGCGCAGCGCGCCGAGCAGCACCGGCCAGTCCTCGAAGTTGTAGGGCGGGTCGCACAGGGCGAGATCGAACGGCCCGGCGGCCGCCGACTCCAGCCAGCCGGGGAGCGCGGCCCGCACCAGCGTCGCCGGCTCGTCTTCGAGCCCGACCGCCGCCAGGTTCTGGCGGACGGCGGCCAACGCGTCCGGGTCGAGGTCGACGAAGGTGGACGACGCCGCCCCCCTGGACAGCGCCTCGACGCCCAACGCCCCACTCCCGCAGAAGAGATCGACCACGGTCAGGCCGTCGACGCCACCCTGGGAGCCGAGGATGTCGAAGATGGCCTCGCGCACCCGGTCCGACGTCGGCCGCACCGCCGCCGGCAGCTTGGCCGGCAGCCGGCGCCCGCGGCTCCGGCCTCCGATGACGCGCATCGCCACCACCCTACGACCGCCCGGCCGCCGCGCTGTCCGAGGTTGCGTGGTCCGACGTTGCGTGGTGCGGTGAACGGCAGCGCCGGCGACGGGCGGGCGGCGTCAGCTCTTGAAGAGGTACTCGCCCTCGTCCTCGCTCAACAGCAGCCTGACCTCGTCGGCCAGGTCGGCGTGCGCCGTCAGTTGCGGGTCGGCGCCGACCATCGTCTCGGCCACCTGGCGCGCCTCGTCCAGCAGTTCCATGTCGCCGGCGTCGGTCAGCGAGGCCAGGCGCAGGTCGCTCTGCCCCTTCTGGCGGGCGCCGAGCAGCGTGCCCTCGCCGCGCACGCGCAGGTCCGCCTCGGCCAGGGCGAAGCCGTCGGTCGAGCCCGCCACCGCGGTGAGGCGCTCGTTGCCCTCCTCGCCACCGAGGAGGTAGCACCAACTGGGGGTGCCGCCGCGGCCGACGCGGCCCCGCAACTGGTGCAGCTGCGCGATGCCGAAGCGGTCGGCGCTCTCCACCACCATGACGGTGGCCTCGGGGACGTCGACACCGACCTCAATGACGGTGGTGGCCACCAGCACGCTGAGCTCGCCCGTGCGGAAGCGGTCCATCACCTCCTCGCGTGACGCGGCCGCCATCTGGCCGTGCAGGAGCCCGACCTCCAGGCCGGCCAGCTCGCCGGCCGTGAGTCGCTCGTACTCCTCGGTGGCGGACTTGGCCTCCACCCGCAGCGAGTCGCTCACCAGCGGGCACACGACGAAGGCGCGGTGCCCGGCGGCCACCTCTGCGCGCACCCGCAGCCAGGCGGCCTCGTCGCTGCCGGGCGCATCCCCCGGGAGCCACTCGGTCGTGACCGGTTGGCGGCCGGGGGGCATCTCGTCGAGCGTCGTCAGGTCGAGGTCGCCGAAGATCACCATGGCGGCGGTGCGCGGAATGGGCGTGGCCGTCATCACCAGCAGGTCCGGGTCGCCGTCGGCGCCCTTGGCCCGCAGCGTGGCGCGCTGCTCCACGCCGAAACGGTGCTGCTCGTCGATCACCACGGCACCCAGGGACCCGAAGGCGACCTCCTCGGTGAGCAGCGCGTGCGTCCCCACGACGATGCCGACGGCGCCCGAGGCCAGCCCCTCGAGCACGGCGGTGCGCGCCTTCCCCTTGACCCGGCTGGTCAGCAGCTCGACGCGCACCTCGCCCCCCGCCATGCCGCCGGGCCCCTCCAGCGCGCCGAGCAGCGCGCGCACGGCGGCGAAGTGCTGCTCCGCCAGCACCTCGGTGGGCACCATGAGCGCACCCTGGTGGCCGCTCTGCACGGAGGCCAGGAGCGCGGCCAGCGCCACGACGGTCTTGCCCGACCCCACGTCCCCCTGCAGCAGGCGGTGCATGGGGAACGGCCCGGCCATGTCCGCCACGATCACGGCAAGGGCGCGGCGCTGTGCCTTCGTGAGCTCGTAGGGCAGGCCGGCCAGGAAGCGGGCCACCAGCGTGTCGCTCACGCCACCGGTGATCTCGCGCGGCGACACGGTGTGGTGCAGGGCGCGGGCGTTGACCTCGAACGCCCGGCGGCGCAGCACCAGGGCCAGCTGCAGGCGGAAGAGCTCGTCGAAGACGAGGCGGCGGCGGGCGGGCTCGACCACATCGAGCGACTCCGGCCCGTGAATGGCCCGGAAGGCGTCGGTGCGGTCCCACAGGTCGATGGAGTCGCGCCACTCGACGGGGAGCGGGTCGGCGAACTCGCCGGCGCGCTCGAGCGCCTCGGTCACGAACTCCCCGATCTCCCACGAGGTCAGCCCGACCTTGGCCGAGGCGGGGTACACGGGCAGGATGCGCAGCGTCCGCCGCCCCGGGGTCACGCCGGCCACGACGTCGACGACGGGGTTCGTCAGCTGGCGGGCGCCCCGGTAGTCGGTCACCTTGCCGAAGAAGATGGCCTCGGTCCCCGCCTGGAGCTGCTTGGCCCGCCAGGGCTGGTTGAAGAACACGATCTTCAGCCGCCCCGTGCCGTCGCGCACCACGACGTCGACGACGGCCCGGCCCGTGCGGGCGCGCCGGGAGCTGGCCGACTGCACCGTGGCCAGGACGGCCGCCTCGTCGCCGACCTGGAGCCCCGAGACGTCGGCCTGGCGCGTGCGGTCGATGTAGCGGCGCGGGTACGTGGTGATGAGGTCGAGGACGGTCTCCACGCCGAATTCGGCCAGCCGCCCGGCTTTGCGCTCGGACACCGACTCGAGCACGGAGACCTCCCGCAGGCTCAGGTCGCTGAGTGTGCGGCCGCTACTCAATCCCCAGCAGGTACGGGTAGAGGGGCTGGCCGCCCTGGTGCACCTCGAGCGCGACGTCGGGGTGCTCCTCGGAGAGCCACTCCTCTATCCGCCTCGTGTCGGCGACGCGTGAGCCCTCGCCCTCAATGAGGGTGACGAGTTCGTGCGTCGGGTTCAGCAGGCGGCTGAGCAGGAGCCGGGTGCAGACGACGATGTTGTCCGAGACCGCCACCACGCCGTCGCGCGAGACCCCGATGAAGTCGCCCTCGTGCACCTCGCCGGCGTCGGTCACCGTGTCGCGCACGGCCCGGGTCACCTCGGCCGGCACCACGCGCGCCGCCGACTCGGACATGGAGGCCACGTTGGCGTCGGCCCCTGCCGCCGGGTCGTAGGCCAGCAGCGCGGCGAAGCCCTCGACGATGGAGCCGGTGGCCACCACCCGGACCGTCTTGTCGGCCAGCGCGTCCACCTGGTCGGCCACGGGCCGGATGTTCTTGTTGTTGGGCAGGATGACCACCTGGTCCGAGCCCACCGACTCGACCGCCTTGACCAGGTCGGCCGTGGCCGGGTTCATGGTCTGGCCGCCGACGACGAGGTGGTGCACGCCGAGCGAGCGGAAGATCCGTCCGATGCCGTCGCCCGAGACGACGGCGACCACGCTGGTGGTGGGCGGCGGCCCCGTGCCCTCGTGGCTCGGGCCGGCGCCGGGGGCCCCGACGCTCTCGCGCACCCAGCGCTCCTCCTCCACCTGCTCGTCGAGGTCGGTCACCCGGATGCGGTGGGGGCGCCCGGCGTCCACGCCGGCCTCAATGGCGGCGCCAATGTCGCCGGTGTGGATGTGGCAGTTCCAGATGCCGTCGCCGCCGACCACCACGATGGAGTCGCCAACGCCCGCCCATACCTCCTTGAACGCCTCAATGGAGTCGTCGGGCGCACTCAGGAAGTACATGACCTCGTAGCGCAGGTCGCCGACCGCGTGCTCCTCGCCTCCCGGGCCGTAGCCCGGGCCGCCGCCCGTCGTCGCCCCGTTGAGGGCGCTGAGGTCGGGGGCGTCCACCCCGGAAGGCTCGGGCAGCGGCCGGCCGTCGAGGACGAGGAGGAACGCATCGAGCAGGAGCAGGTAGCCGCTGCCGCCGGCGTCGACCACGCCGGCCTGGGCCAGCACGGGCAGCATCTCGGGCGTGCGGGCCAGGGCGTCGGCCGCCTCGCCGCGGGCGCGCTCGACGACGCTCAGCAGATCGGAGCCCAGGGCCGCCCCGGTCGCCGCCGCCGAGGCCACCGTGAGGATGGTCCCCTCCACCGGGCGCACCACGGCGCGCCGGGCCAGCTCGGAGGCGTGGCCGATGGCGTCCACCAGGATGTCGGGGCCGACGCCGGTCTCACCCGCAGCCGCCATCCGCTCGCTCATGCCCCGCAGGAGCTGGGACAGGATGACGCCCGAGTTGCCGCGGGCACCCATGAGCGAACCGTGCCCGATGGCCTTGCACACCTCGGGCAGGCCGGCCCCGTCGTCGACCCCCTGCAGCTCGCTGACCACGGCTTCGAGGGTGAGGGCCATGTTCGTGCCCGTGTCACCGTCGGGCACCGGGTAGACGTTGAGGCGGTTGATGTCGGCCTGGTGCATCCGCAGGGCGTCCCGGTAGCCCCCCATCACAGCGCGGAGATCGTCGGCGCCGAGCGTCGCCGGGGAGGTCATGGCAGGGGATGCTAACCTTTGAGCCGTTCGTGAAGGCCTGCGTGGTCCGTCGACCGCAGCCTCCCCCAGGAAGGTTTCCCAATGGCAGCAGTGTGCGATATCTGTGGCAAGAAGCCCTCGTTCGGCATGAACGTGAGCCACTCCCACCGTCGCACCAAGCGGCGCTGGAACCCCAACATCCAGCGGGTGCGCGCCGTGGTCAACGGCGCCCCCAAGCGGCTGCACGTCTGCACCTCGTGCATCCGCGCCGGCAAGGTGACCAAGCCACTGCGCCGGACGCACCAGCCGACCGCCGGCTAACTCGCCCGCCCCGGCGCCGCCGGGACCTTCGGCTCAGCCCAATCGGTGTTGCCAGCCGACGCGGTCCAACGGCTCGCCCTGCAGCGTCCGGACCGCCGGATCCTCCGTGATGACGCCCAGGGCCACCGGCCGCCGCAGCCCTTCCGCCTCGAACGCCCTCGTCAGCGCGTCGACACGGCCCGGCTCGACCACCACCAGCAGCTCGTAGTCCTCGCCGCCGCCGACCGCCTCGGCGAGTGTCGCCCCCGGCGCCACCGGCATTGCCGTGAGCGCGAAGCCGACCCCCGACGCATCGGCCAGCCGGTGCAGGTCGAGGGCGAGCCCGTCCGACACGTCGATCAGGGCGTGGGCGCCGGCACGGCGGGCCAGGCCGCCCTCCCGCAGGCGGGCCACGGGGCGCCGGTGCGCCAGCACCGCGGCCGACTCCGGCGCCGGCGACGCGGCGCCTCCCTGCAACAGGCGCAACCCGGCGGCCGATCCACCGCAGGGGCCCGTGACCAGCACGGCGTCCCCCGGGCGTGCGCCCGCCCTCGGGACGGGACCAGGCCCGTCCGGCTCGACCGTGCCCAGGACGGTCACAGCCACGGTCACACACGCTCCTCCGGACACGTCGCCGCCCACGACCGGGCACCCGCTGGCGCCGGAGGCCTCGGCCACGCCCGCCATGACGCCGAGGGCCAGCTCCCCGTCGCCTGCGCCGCCCGGCACGCACAGCGCCACCAGTGCCGCCAGGGGGGTCGCCCCCATGGCGGCCAGGTCGCTCAGCGCGCCCATCAGCGCCTTCCAGCCCACGTCCCCGGGGCTGCAGAGCGAGAGGTCGACATGGACGCCCTCCACCACGCTGTCGACCGAGGCGAGCAGGGGCCGCCCCGCGGGCACCTCCAGCGCAGCGGCGTCGTCGCGCAACCCGAAGGCCTCGATTCCGTTTCCCACCATGCCTCGGATACGCTGTAAGACCTCGTCTTCCTCGACGGGACGAGTCATGTGCCGAGGTTTGGGGGATCCCACGTCACATGCCTAGCATTGGACCCCACCGAAACAGGCCGGACGAAGGAGCAGATCCCCCCGATATGCCGCCCACCAAGAACGCGAAACTTCTCGCCTGGGTCGACAAGGTTGCGACCCTCACCACGCCCGACAGGATCGAGTGGTGCGACGGGACCGCCGACGAGTACGACCGGCTCTGTCAAGGGCTCGTCGACGCCGGCACGTTCACCCGTCTGTCGGACGCCAAGCGCCCGAACAGCTACTGGTCCCACTCGGACCCGGGCGACGTCGCCCGCGTCGAGGACCGCACCTTCATCTGCTCGGCCAAGGAGATTGACGCCGGCCCGACCAACAACTGGCGTGACCCGGCCGAGATGCGCCAGCACCTCGACGGCCTCTTCAAGGGATCGATGAAGGGCCGCACCATGTACGTGGTGCCCTTCTCCATGGGCCCGCTCGGCTCGGACATCGCCCACATCGGCGTGCAGCTGACGGACTCGGCCTACGTGGCGGTCTCCATGCGCATCATGACCCGCATGGGCACCGGGGCCCTCGAGGTGCTGGGCGACGACGGCGAGTTCGTCCCCTGCCTCCACTCCGTCGGCGCCCCGCTCGAGCCGGGCCAGGAGGACGTGGCGTGGCCCTGCAACGCCGAGAACAAGTACATCGTCCACTTCCCCGAGACGCGCGAGATCACCTCGTACGGCTCGGGCTACGGCGGCAACGCCCTCCTCGGCAAGAAGTGCTTCGCGCTGCGCATCGCCTCGGTCATGGCCCGCGACGCCGGCTGGATGGCCGAGCACATGCTCATCCTCAAGCTCACGTCACCGGAGGGCGAGACCCGCTACGTCACCGGCGCCTTCCCGTCGGCCTGCGGCAAGACGAACCTGGCCATGCTCATCCCTTCGATTGAGGGCTGGAAGGTCGAGACGGTCGGCGACGACATCTGCTGGATGAAGTTCGGCGCCGACGGACAGCTCTACGCCATCAACCCGGAGGCCGGCTTCTTCGGCGTGGCGCCGGGCACCAACACCCACACCAACCCCAATGCCATCCTCACGCTCGACGGCAATTGCATCTTCACCAACACGGCGCTGACCGACGACGGCGACATCTGGTGGGAGGGCATGACCGAGCAGCCCCCGGCGCACCTGACCGACTGGAAGGGCAACGACTGGACCCCCGAGTCGGGCACGCCGGCCGCGCACCCCAATGCCCGCTTCACGGCACCGGCCAGCCAGGACCCGGCCATCGCCCCCGAGTGGGAGGACCCCACCGGCGTGCCGATCAGCGCCATCCTCTTCGGCGGCCGCCGCGCCTCCGTCGTCCCGCTGGTCTTCCAGTCCAACGACTGGGAGCACGGCGTGTTCCTCGGCTCCATCATGGCGTCGGAGACCACGGCCGCCCAGGCGGGCGCCGTCGGCAACCTGCGCCGCGACCCCTTCGCCATGCTGCCCTTCTGCGGCTACAACATGGCGGACTACTTCGCGCACTGGCTGAACATCGGCGCGGAAGCACCTGACCGCGACGCCCTGCCGAAGATCTTCTACGTCAACTGGTTCCGCAAGGACGCCGACGGGAAGTTCCTCTGGCCCGGGTACGGCGAGAACTCGCGTGTGCTGGAGTGGATCTTCAACCGCATCACCGACAAGGCCCCTGCGGTCGAGACGCCGATCGGCTCGCTGCCCACGCCCGACGCCATCGACACCGACGGGCTCGACGTCAGCAGCGACCAGATGGAAGAGCTGTTGCGGGTCGACGAGGAAGGCTGGCGGGCGGAGGTGCCCCTCATCAAGGAGTACTACGCCAAGTTCGGCGACCGCCTGCCCCAGGCCCTGGCCGACCAGGTCGAGGCGCTGGGCACGCGCCTCGGCTGAGCGGGTCTCAGCCCCCGGCCTCGCCCACTTCCCCGAGATTGCGGTAGTCGCGCTGCACGATCCGCGGCGCATGCGCGGCGCGCCGTCCTGACACGTAGGTCAGCCCGCCCAGCGCGGCCAGCACCGCGATGGTGGCGTCCCCCTGGGGCAGCGTGAACACGATGATCAGCGGAATGAGCGAGCCGATCACCCAGACCAGCTGCTGGCGCATGCCGAAGCGGGCGAAGGCGCGGCCCTGGGCGGACAGCGGGATGTAGCGCTGGGTCATGGCGTCGAAGGACGGTTGGGCCACCGCGCCGCACAGGCCGACCATGAAGGCGAGGACCACCTGGGCGAAGAGGGTGCCCCAGACGGCGCACCCGGCCGCCGTGATGGCGATCAGCCAGAGCGAGGACAGCAGGAGCTGTTGTTCGGTCATGCGCTTGCGCAACCGCCCCACCAGCACGAGGCCGACGATCGCCCCGGCGCCGCTGCCCGCCAGGACCAGCCCGTACCAGTAGAGGCCCACGCCGTGCATGCGCCGCAGCCCGAAGGCGAGCATGAAGGTCATGAAGCCGGTCAGGCCGCGCACGATGCACATGGCGCTCAGCCCGAGCATCACCTCGGGATTGGCAAACGGCTGCAGCCGCAACAGGTCCTGCTCGCGCGTGTGCGCCTCGCCCTCCTGTCCGTACTCACGCACCTTTGCCGGCTGGTCGCTCCAGAGCTCCTCCGCCCGGCGGCTCGTGAGCACCGGGAGCCGGATGCCGGCCACCACGGCGCCGATGAAGACGATGGTGGCGAACACGAGGACCGCCGGGGAGCCGGCGACCTTGTAGAGGATCACGGCCGGAATGGAAGCCACGAAGCCGGCCAGGGTGCCGAGGAGGGTCAGCCGCGCGTTGAGCGTGGCGTAGCCGGCCTGCTCGCTCTCGGAGTCGGAGCCGTCGAGGGCCGCCATCTCGGGCACCAGTGCGCCCTTGGTCACGAGGTAGAGCTTCTGGCACACGAGCACCAGGAAGGCGAGCGGGAAGAGCAGCAGGCTGTGGAGATGGGTGGCCATCAGGGGGCACAGCACGACCTGGCCGACGGCGGACGAGACCACCATGAGGCGGCGCGCCCCGCGGTTGCGGTCGATGAGCGGGCCGAGCAGCGGCGACACGATGGCGAAGGGAGCCAGCGTGAAGAGGAGGTACAGCAGGATCTTGTGGTCCGCCGCGTCCGGCGAGATGGAGAAGAAGAGCGATCCGGCCAATGAGATGGTGACGACCGTCCCGCCGCCGAGCATGGCGCACTGCAGGAGGGACAGGCGACCGATGGGATGTGACTGGTCGAACAGGTCCTGTCGGGCCTGGCGCGCCATGTCCTTGAACTGTTCGATCTTCGGCGCCTTCGCCACCAGGCCAATGTACGGTGTGCCGTGGCCGTCCATGCGTACGTGCTGATTCAGACGGATGTGGGCAAGGCGGCCCAGGTGGCGCAGCAACTCAGCAACATCGAGGGCGTGGTCGTGGCCGACGGCGTCACGGGGCCCTACGACGTGATCGCCCGGGCAGAGGCGCCGTCCATGGACGACCTCGGCCGCATGGTGGTGCAGGACATGCAGCGCATCGACGGCATCACCCGCACCATCACCTGTCCCGTCGTCACCATCTGAGCCGCGGCGGCGCGCGTCCGCCTTCGCAACGCCAGTTGCGCGGTCCGCCGGGCGCGGCCCGCCCCCTCGCCATCAGCTCCGCACGGCCGTTGCGCCGAGGTGACCGCTCCTAGAAAGCCGGAAACCCACAACGCCCGCTGCTGAATCCCCAGCTGGCCCCCGCTTCCGCGAATTTCTGCGAGAGATTCCCGCGTTGCCGTCGTTCAACGGGGGTGCGATGGGTAACGGCATGAACAACGCCACCGCCCGTCGATCTCTCTGCCGGAGAGCAATCCGTGAAGGAGCCCCCGCCTTGTCTTCCGTCGTACGCACGCGCCTTGTCGCGAGCACGCCGATCACCCTCGTTGCCGTCATGATCATCGTGGCGGCGCAGCTGGTCACGAGCACTCCCGCGACATCGCAGGCGCCGCGCCACCCCCAACAGTCGGCGTTGCAGAAGGAAAGGGCCGCCCTCAAGGAGGCGGCGGCGGCCATGGCGGCGACCATCGTGAAGCCGATCACTCCCCCGCCGGCTGCTGCTCCGGCTCCGGCTGCGGCTCCCGCTCCTGCTCCGGCGACCACGACGACCACCACGACCGTTCCGCCCACCCCTGCTCCGGCACCAGCGCCGGCACCTGCGCCTGCTGCGGTGGCGGCGGCACCCGCTCCGGCGCCGAGCGATCCCGGCGTGGTCCCGCCTGTCGGGCAGGCCACCGCCTGGGGCTGCGCGGCCGCGCTGGCCTACCTGCAGGCCTATGCCGCCAAGGGATTCACGCTCGAGTGCCCCGGCTACGCCCTCGGACGGGAGGCAATGACGTGCACGAACCAACCCGGGGCCTGCCCCGGCACGTCGGTCATCGCCATCGCCGATGCCTGCCCGCAGGCGTACATGAACGAGGCCTCCAACTCGTACGTCATCACGGGGTTGGCCAGCACGCCCATCGACCCCTTCGGGCCCTGCCCCTGACCCTGCGTCGTACGCAGGATCACGACGCTGCCGGTCGAGCTAGCTGAGCGCCCCCGACTCGCGCAGCTTGGCCACGACGCTCTCGTCCACGCCCCACTCGACCAGACCCGACACGGTGTCCGCGCCCGGAGGCGAAGGCGGCCGTGAGACGGCGGACGGGGTGCGGGAGAAGCGGGGCGCCGGCGCCGGTTGTACGGCGCCGTCCACCTCGATGTACGTGTTGCGCGCCACGTTGTGGGGGTGCTCGTGCGCTTCCCACGGGGACAGGACCGGGGCCACGCAGGCGTCGGTGCCGTCGAAGACGGCGCACCACTCGTCTCGCGTCTTCGTCTTGAAGATGGCGGCGAAGCGCTCCTTCATGGCCGGCCAGTTCTCGCGCGACTGCTGCTCGGGCAGCGACGCGTCGCCGGTCAGGCCGAGGCCCTCGAGCAGGGCCGCGTAGAACTGCTTCTCAATGCCACCCGCGGCCATCCACTGGCCGTCCGCGGTCTCGTAGACCTCGTAGAACGGAGCCCCCGTGTCGAGCATGTTGGCACCCCGCTCCTCGTTCCACATGCCGCCGAGGTGGAAGGAGTGGATCATCGTCATCAGTGACGCGGCGCCGTCGACCATGGCGGCGTCGACCACCTGGCCCTCGCCGGAGCGGGCCGCTTCCAACAGGGCGGCCACCATGCCGAAGGCCAGCAACATGCCGCCGCCGCCGAAGTCACCCACGAGGTTGAGGGGCGGTACCGGGGCCGAGTCGGCCCGGCCCAGTGACCAGAGCGCGCCGCCGATGGCGATGTAGTCGATGTCGTGGCCGGCCCTCGGTGCCAACGGCCCTTCCTGGCCCCAACCGGTCATGCGCCCGTAGACCAAGCGGCGGTTGCGCTCGAAGCAGGCGTCGGGCCCCACGCCCAGGCGCTCCGCCACGCCCGGCCGGAAGCCCTCAATCAGCCCGTCGGCCTCGGCCACCAGGCCGAGCACCAGTTCCACGGCATCGGGTTTCTTCAGGTCGATGCCGACGGAGGGTCGGGACCGGTTCAGCAAATCCCAGTAGGGCCCCGAACCGGCCGCCCTGATGTCCTGGCCCCGCTCGACGGCGCCCGGCGCCGCCCGTTCCAGACGCAGGACCTGCGCGCCGGCGTCGGCCAGCATCATGCACGTGTAGGGAGCCGGTCCGATGCCGGCCAGCTCAATGATCTTGATCCCGCTCAGCGGTCCACTGCGGTCGGCCATCGCAGGATCGTGACCCGCGCCGCCGGTGACGGTCAAGCCCGCCGTCGTGCGCCAAGCTGGTGCGGTGCCCTCCGCTCGCGCCCCTGGACGAGTCACCATCATCGGCGACCACACCGACTACAACAGCGGGCTCTCCCTGCCCATGGCCATCGAGCTGGCCACCGACGTCACCGTCACCCCGAAGCCCGGCAGCTTCCTGGTCGGCATCGACTCGGACCAATTCCCCGGGCGACCCCTCGAAATCATGCTGGGCGACACCGCACCGGTCTCCGCCGACGCTGCCCTGGCCGCGGCGCTCCTGCGCTTACAGGACCCGCCGTGCGGCGGGTCGGTCCGCGTGCAGAGCACCATCCCGGTCGGATCCGGCCTTTCCTCGAGTGCGGCTTTCTCGGTGGCCCTGTTGCTCGCTCTCGGCCACGAGCCCGATCCCCTCGCGCTCGCCCGGGACTGCCAGGAGGCCGAACGCAGCGCGGGTGCCCACGTCGGCCTGCTCGACCCCATGGCCATCGCCGGCGCCACGGCCGGCCACGCGCTCCACATCGACTTCGCCACCCTCGAGACCCGCCAGGTCCCCGTGCCCGACGACGCGGCCTTCGTCATCGTGCACAGCGAGGCGCCGCGCCTGCTCAGCGACACCCCCTACGCGGCCCGGCGGACCGAGTGCGAGCGTGCCGCGCAGATCCTGGGCCGGCCCCTCGGGCAGTGCGAGCTCGGGGACCTCAGCGCGCTCTCCGATCCCGTCCTGCGCCGGCGGGCCCGCCATGTCATCACCGAATGCGCCCGGGTGGTCGAGGCGGAGCGCCTGCTGGCCCGGGGCAACCTTGCCGGGCTGGGCGCCGTCATGACCGAAGGCCATCGCAGCTTGGCCGGCGACTACCGGGTTTCCGTGCCGGCCGTGGACGACCTCGTCGAGGACCTGCTCGGGCAGCCCGGCGTGCTGGGCGCCCGCATGAGCGGCGGTGGCTTCGGCGGGTGCGTCATCGCGTTGTGCCGGCCAGACGCACCGGCGTTGGACCCCGACGCTCACGCCCCACGCCGGAGCTGGCGGGTCAGCCCGGTTGGCGGCGCAGCTCTGCTTGGGACGTCGAGATAAGCGCGTCGAGCACACCGACGGCCCGGCCACCGTCAATGGCGTCGCTGGCCAGCGCCAGCCCGTCCTGCAGGTCGTCCACCCGTCCCGCCACAATGAGCGCGGCCGCCGCATTGATGATCCCGATGTCCCGCCGAGGCCCTTGTTCCCCCTCGAGCACGGAGCGGATCACCCCGGCGTTGAAGGCGGCGTTCCCGCCGCGCAGGTCGGCCATCGTCGCCGGGGCGAAGCCCAGGGCCTGAGGGTCCACCCGCCATTCCGTGACCTCGAAGTCGCCGGAGCCGTCGCCCCGGACCTCCATGACCTGGGCGGGCGAGGTCACGCTCAGCTCGTCGAGGCCGTCGTCGGCGTGCACGATCAGCGCGTGCCGGCTTCCCGTCGCACCGAAGACCCCTGCCATCGTCGGTGCCAGGCCGGGGTCGCTGACCCCGACCAGCTGCCGCCGCGTCCGCGCCGGGTTGATGAGCGGCCCGAGGAAGTTGAACACCGTCGGCACGCCCAGCTCCTTGCGCACCGGCCCGACGAAGCGCATCGCCGGGTGGAAGCGCTGGGCGAAGCAGAACCCCATGCCCGCCTCGGACACGCACCGGGCCACACCCTCGGGGCCGAGCTCAATGGCCACACCGAGTGCCTCGAGGACGTCAGCCGTCCCGACCGACGACGAGGCGGCCCGGTTGCCGTGCTTGCAAACGGGCACGCCGCAACCGGCGGTGATGAACGCCGCCAACGTCGTGACATTGATGCTCGACAGGCGGTCACCGCCCGTGCCGACGAGGTCCACCGCGGCATCGGCGTCCTGGGTGGCGAGCGGGCAGGGCACCGCGGCGTCGACCATGGCCCGGGCCAACCCGGTGACCTCCTCCGCCGTCTCGCCCTTGGCGTGCAGCAGGGCCAGGAAGGCGCCGATCTGCGCGGGCGTGGCCTCGCCGGAGGCCACGATCTTCATGGTCTCCTCGGCCTCTGACGCGCTGAGCGGCTCGCGCCGGCTCAGGCGGGCCAGGACCTCGGGCCAAGTCAGTCCCACCACAGGTCCCGATCGAGCACGCCGCGCGCAATGAGGCCGAGCTGCACCTGTGAAGTGCCCTCCACGATGGTCAGCTGCTTGGCGTCGCGGTACCACTGCTCGGTCGGATGATCCTCCATGTACCCGGCCGCCCCCAACAGCTGGACGGCCAGCGAGGACGCCCGCACGGCCAGCTCCGTGGCGTGGTACTTGGCCATCGACAGGTAGGGCACGTACTCCTTGGTGAACTTGCCCTCGTCGGCCAGCACCGCTGCTCGATACGTCAACAGGCGGGCCGCCTCAATGTCCACGGCGCACTTGGCGATCTCCCACTGAATCCCCTGGAAGTCTGCGATCGTCTTGCCGAAGGCGGCCCGCTGCTGGACGTACTCGGTGGCATACATGAGAGCACCCTCGGCCAGCCCGATACCCCGCGCCGCCACGATCGGACGCATGGCGTTCAGCCCCAACATGGCGAGGCGGAACCCGCCCACCTCGCCGATGACGTTGCCCGCCGGGACGTGCACGTCGGTCAGCAAGAGCTCGCCGGTGTCGACCCCGCGCACGCCCATCTTGTGATCGGTCCGGCCCACCTCGACCCCGTCCCAGGCCCGCTCGACGATGAAGGCCGTGACCGAGTCGTGGGCCCGGCTGGTGGGGTCGCTGGTCTTGGCGAAGACGGTGTACCAATCCGCCTCCTGCACGCCCGACATCCAGCACTTGGTGCCGTTGAGCACCCAATCCCCGTCGCTGCCCTGATCGGGCACGCCCCGGGTCCGCATCCCCATGACATCGCTGCCCGCCTGTGGCTCGGACAGCCCGAAAGCCGCCCGCAGGGTCCCATCGCAGATGCCCGGCAGGTAGCGCCGCTTCTGCTCCTCGGTCCCGGCGATCATCACCGGCCCCGTGGGCAGGCGGGTCAGCAGGAGCATCAAGGCTGCCGTGTTCGAATACTTCGCCACTTCCTCAATGGCCAGGGCGAGGCCGAGGATGCCCGCACCCGACCCGCCGAACTCGACGGGGATGCACAAGCCCAAGAGGCCGGCATCGCGGAACGCCTCGAAGACATCGGTGGGGTACGCCCCCTCCTTGTCGATGCCTCGGGCCCGTGGCTTGACCTTGTCCTGAGCAAGGCGCCGGACCGAATCGCGGAGCTCAGAAAGCTCATCGGGGAGTTCAAAATGCACCGGTGAAGGCTACCGGACCTCTCGGCCAGGTACTTTCTGTTCCTTGACCCCCGACGAACCTGAATCCTCCGGACTGCCCGACGCTCACGAGGACCACGCGAAGTCGCGGGCCGACCTCCAAGCCGAGCTGCGCTCGAGCCGGAAGAAGGAGCGCAAGCGCAAGCACCGTTGGCGCCGCCGGACGATCTACGCGCTCTCCTTCGTCATCGTGCTGGCTGCCGCCGGGGTCGGGGGCGTCTACGTGTACGCCAACTACCGGTTCAACCAGATCAAGAAGATCCACGCCAAGCATCTCGTGGCCACCCCCATCGCCCCCGGCAAGCCGTTCAACCTCCTCCTGGTCGGCTCGGACTCGCGCTCGTTCGTCTCGAACTCCACGCAGGTCAAAGCTTTCGGCGACGAAGCCAACGCGGGCGGGCAACGCAGCGACGTGACGATGGTTGCCCGCTTCGACCCTGCCGCCAAGACCGTCACGGTGCTCTCCATCCCGCGCGACCTCTGGGTGGACATCCCCGGCAACGACAGCGGCATCTCGGGCATGAACCGCATCAACGCGGCCTACGACGGCGGCCCAGACCTGTTGATCCAGACGATCGAGAAGGACCTCGGGATCCCGATCAACCACTACGTCGCCGTCAACTTCCCAGGGTTCTCGGGCATGGTCAATGCGCTGGGCGGCGTCACCATGGACTTCCCGACCCCCGTGAAGGACCAATACACGGGGCTCAACGTGTCGACGGTCGGCTGCCAGGTGGTCAACGGCACCACCGCCTTGGAGCTGGTGCGCAGCCGGCACATGTACTACAAGAACTCGAACGGGTACTGGGAGTACGACGGGCTCTCGGACTTCAGCCGGATTCAGCGCCAGGACGCCTTCTTCCGGGCGGTCCTGTCCAAGATCAACTCGTCGATCACCAACCCCCTCGCCATCAACTCCTTCATCGGCGCCGCGGTGGGGAACCTAACCATCGACGACACGCTGAGCCAGGGCGACCTCTTGCATATCGCCGACGTCTTCCGTGGGCTCCCGACGTCGCACCTCGTCACCGAGACCCTGCCGACGGTGTCGTACACCAGCAGCGGCGGTGCCGCCGCGTTGAAGGTGGCAGAGCCCTACGCCCAGAACGTGATCAACGCCTTCAACCTCATCGGCACGGCCCCGCCGCCGACGACGACCACCACCGCGCCGACCAAGGGTCACAAGGCCACGACCACCACCACGACGACCGTCCCGACGGAGGCTCATGGCGACGTCGATGTCGACGTCCTCAACGCATCGACGGTCAGCGGCATCGCCCACACCACCGCAGCCGCCCTCACGGACCAGGGTTTCCAGGTCAACGAGATCGGCGACGCGTCAACGCAACTGGCGACCGACGGCTCGTCGGAGATCCTCTACGGGTCCTCGGGCACCGAGGCAGCCCACACGCTGGCGTCCGTGCTGAGCGGGCCGGTCACCCTGGTGCCCGACCCCAGCCTCAGCACGTCGACGGTCCAGCTGTTGCTCGCGGGCTCCGGGTTGAGCGTGACCGGCTCGTCTTCCGGCGGGACGACGACCACCACGACGCAGCCCGGGCCGACCACGACCACGACGATCCCGTCGGACGTCTACGCCAACACGCAGCCGGAGCCCTGGAACCCCTCGCCCTGCATCCTGGGCCAGGCCACATCCACCACGACGACCACGAAGGCCGCCAAGAAGAAGTAGGCCGGTGAGCCGGCTAGGCCGACTTGCGGCGCTGGCGCACGATCCGCCGGCGTTCCCGCTCGGTCGTGCCTCCCCAGATCCCCTCACGCTCGCGGTGAGCCAGGGCGTGCTCCAAGCACGCTTGGCGGACCGGGCAGTCGGCGCACACAGCCTTGGCCTCGGCCGCATCGGCCTCATCCTCGGTGACGGGGTAGAACGCCTCGACGTCGAGGCCCCGGCAGGCGGCTTGCTTGCGCCACGTGGTGGCGATCATGGGAAACACTTCCTCAATAACGGTTGAAAAGGCGGATACTTGATTCGCCCTGTTCGGAGGCCCTTTTGGTCGAGTGACCGGTGGCGGCTACCCCGAATTCGGCGAACGAAGAGTATGGCGCACGTCCTGCGCGTCTGTAAAGACTTGCGCACGGAATTGTCCCTGGTCAGCCGATTGGAAGGGGCTTTGTTGTGCCAAGGAGATCCTCGAGGAGCTCCCGCCGCACCCCGGGTAGGAGCTCCGTCCTGGCCTCATAGGCGGGATGGGTTGCCACCAGGGCCACCTCCCCCGCTTCGGCGAAGGCCGCCACCTGGGGCTCCGTGAACCCGAAGCGGACGTAGTGCACGGCCGGCGTGACCGTCTCCCTGGTCAGGGCCGCCGCGTGATCGGTCTCAGGCACGCTCGCCACCACGTCACCCCCGATGTCGATGCCCAGCTGGCGCTCGATCCCGACCAGGCGGGGCAGCCACTCCCGCAGGCCTTCGTCCGAGGTCAGCTCGATGAACACGGTGGCCGAGAGCTCGCCCTTCGCGGGAAGCAACCGGTTGTAGATGTCGAGCTCCACCTGGATCGCCTCGTCATTGATGATCTTCTCGGCTCGGGCCATCTCCTGGACCTGGAAGCGAACGGTGTCGACCGACTCGAAGACCAGGGTCATGACCGGCCCCAGCGCCACCCGGCGGTCCCGCTTGCGGGCAATGACGGCGGCCCGATACTCCTCGCGCACCCGCTCGTAGGCCCGCAGGTCGAGCACGTCGGCCAGGGTCAGCCCGGGCGCCGGCGGCCGGCTCACCGGTGGTCCGCTTCGTCGCCGCCCACACCGTAGGCCTGGGCCATCAGCTGCATCGGGTGGACCGGCTGCGTTCCGGTCTCCTGCAGGATCGACCCGTTGGCCAGGTGGCAGTCGCCGCACACGGTCTCGTTGCCGGCTGCCTCGATCTCTCGACCCAGCGGTGCCGCCACCTTGCGGGCCAGCTCGTAGTTCTCGGCCCGGTACCCCCACGTCCCGTCGATGCCCGAGCAGCGCTGGACGAGGGTGCACTGCACGCCGGCCTTCTTGAGCAGGTCGCGGCTGCGCAGCCCGGCGTTCTGCGCCTGCAGGTGACAGGGCACGTGGTACGTCACGGTGTCGGGCACCGAGCCGTCGTCCCGGCCGGGAAACTCCTCGCGCAGCGTGAACGCGTCGTCAGCGTCTCGCTGGCGGCGCATCAGGTACTCGGCCGGGTCGTAGGTGTGCGACGCCACGAGATCCGCCTCAGGCCCCTTCGCGTAGATCGGGTAGTCCCGCTTCACGACGTAGGCGCACGTGGGCTGCGCCACGATGATGTCGCGCCCGGCCCGGACCTCGGCCGCCAGCGCGGCCACGTTGCGCTGCGCCGCCTTGGTGAACTCGTCGACGTGGCCCGAGTGCAGCCACGGCGCGCCGCAGCATTTCGTCCCCTCGGGCAAGCTGCATGCCACGCCGTTGTGCTCGTAGACCTCCACGATGGCGCGCCCGACCGCGGGCTCCATGTACTCCACGAAACAGGTGGGGAACACCGAGACGTTTCCGGCACGCTTCGACCCGGCGGCCGGACCCCGCCGCTTCTTGAACCAGGTCGTGAAGCGTTGCTTGGCGTAGGGCGGCAGGATGCGCTGGGACGCCAGACCCGCCGTCTTCTCCATCACCCGGCGCGCCAGGGAGCCCGGCGTGCCGGTCGCCCAGTTCACGACCGGGGCCGCCGCCACCGACAGGCGGCCCAGCGCGTCGGTGCGGCCGAGGAACTGATCAGTCAGGCGCTCCTTGACCGGCACCAACTGCTTCTGGCGCACCGCGTGCACCCGGCTCATCAGCCGCGGGAAGTCGAGCTCCCATTCGTGCGGTGGCACGTAGGGACACTTCACGTAACAGAGCTTGCACTGGTAGCACTCGTCGACGACCTGGCTGTGCTCCGCATCGGACAGGGACGGCACGTCCCCATCCTTGGCGTCGATGAAGTCGAACAGCGTCGGGAACGACGGGCACAGGTTGAAGCAGAGCCGGCATCCGTGACACAGGTCGAAGACGCGGTCGAGCTCCACCCGGAGCGCAGCCGGGTCGAAGTACTTGGGGTCTGTCGGGTCGTACGTGGCGGTCATGGGGCCGCCGGTCCTAGGAGACCGACTCGAGCCCTTGCGTGAAGCGGCCGGCGTGGGACTTCTCGGCCTTGGCCAACGTCTCGAGCCACTCCGCGATCTCCTCGAAGCCCTCGTCGCGCGCCGTCTTGGAGAAGCCGGGGTACATCTCGGTGTACTCGTAGGTCTCGCCCTCAATGGCGGACTTGAGGTTGTCCTCGGTGGCGCCCACGGGGACGCCGGTCACCGGGTCGCCGACTTCCTTGAGAAAGTCGAAGTGCCCGAAAGCGTGGCCTGTCTCACCCTCGGCGACTGAGCGGAACAGCGCCGCCACGTCGGGGTAGCCCTCGACGTCGGCCTTCTGGGCGAAGTAGAGGTAGCGGCGGTTGGCCTGGCTCTCGCCGGCGAACGCTTCCTTCAGGTTGGCCTCGGTCTTCGAGCCCTTCAGTGCTGGCATGGTGGTTTCGTGCCTTTCTCTTGACGGTTGTGGTTGCTACTTCTGGTGCTGCTGAAGTCCCTTGCAGTCGTCGCACAGGCCGCGAAAGACGACCTCGGCGCTGTCCACTTCGAAACCCTGGGTGGCCCGGCGCGAGACGCGGAGCCCGGGGAAGTCGGCAGCGACGTCGCGCACCTTGCCGCAGCCGCGGCACACGAGGTGATGATGCGTGGTCTCGACGTTGGGGTCGAATCGAGCCGAGCCGGTCCCGACATCGAG
>DATBAO010000013.1:0-21480 GCA_036271495.1 Acidimicrobiales bacterium | reverse complement strand
AGGGCGATGGAAAGTAGTTTGACGTTGAAGTAATCTGTCCGTATGGCCGACAGAGAGACCTGGCAGGAAGCGTTCGACCGCTCACCCCGGCGCCAGGAGCGCTTCGAGACGATGTCCGGGGTTCCCGTCGAGCCCGTCTACGGGCCCGAGGGAGCGGAGCTCCCCGGCCAGTACCCCTACACGCGTGGCCCGTATGCCTCCATGTACCGCTCGCGGCTGTGGACCATGCGCCAGTTCGCCGGTTTCGGCAGCGCCGCGGACACGAACGGACGCTTCAAGGAATTGCTGCGGGCCGGGGGCGACGGACTGTCCACCGCCTTCGACATGCCGACCCTGCTCGGTCGCGATTCCGACGACCCGTGGGCCAAGGGCGAGGTGGGCCGCGCCGGTGTTGCCGTCGACACCCAGGACGACATGGAGACGTTGTTCTCGGGCATCGACCTCGGCAAGGTCTCGACCTCCATGACGATCAACTCGCCGGCCGCACCGGTGCTGGCCATGTACGTGGGCGTGGCCGACCGGACCGGGGTCGACCGGTCCGCGCTGTCGGGCACGCTCCAGAACGACATCTTGAAGGAGTACCAGGCACAGAAGGAGTACGTCTTCCCGCCGCGCCCGTCCGTGCGACTCATCACTGACGTCATGTCCTTCTGCGCGGCCGAACTGCCGCGCTGGCATCCCGTGTCGGTGTCCGGCTATCACATCCGGGAAGCGGGCTCGACGGCCGCCCAGGAGCTCGCCTTCACGCTGGCGAACGGGTTCGCCTATGTCGAGGCGGCCATGGCGGCGGGGATGGCGGTCGACGAATTCGCCCCACGCCTGAGCTTCTTCTTCAACGCGCACAGCGACTTCTTCGAGGAAATCGCCAAGTACCGGGCCGCCCGTCGCATCTGGGCCCGCTGGATGCGCGAGCGCTACGGGGCGGCCGATGGCCGCTCGTGCCAGCTGCGCTTCCACACGCAGACCGCCGGCGTCTCCCTGACGGCGCAGCAGCCCGAGGTCAACCTGGTCCGGGTGGCCATCGAGGCATTGGCCGGCGTGTTGGGCGGGACGCAGAGTCTGCACACCGACGCCTTCGACGAGGCGCTGGCCCTGCCGACCGAGCACGCCGCCCGCCTGGCCCTGCGCACGCAGCAGGTCATCGCCGAGGAGACCGGCGTCGTGCACGTGGCGGATCCTCTCGGCGGATCCTGGTTCGTCGAAGCGCTCACCGACGAGCTGGAGCGCCAGGCCGAAGAGGTGTTCACCCATCTCACCCAGGCCGGATCGGGGTCGGTGCTGCAAGGTGTCTTCGCCTGCATCGACGACGGGTGGTTCGTGGCGGAGATCGCCGACGCGGCGTACGCCTTCCAGTCGAAGATCGCCAAGGGGGAGTGGACCATGGTCGGCGTCAACGGCTACATCGAGGACGACGGTGTGGCGCCGTCCACCCTCTCCATCGGCGGGGACGTCGAGCGGGACCAATTGGCGCGCCTTGCCGCCATGAAGCAGGCGCGGGACGACGACGCGGTGCGACGCTCTTTGGCACGGATTGCCAAGGACGCCTCGGACTCCGAGGTGAACGTGATGCCGGCCCTCATTGAGGCGGCCCGACACCACGTGACGGTGGGGGAGTCGATGGGTGCGCTCGAATCAGTCTTCGGGCTCTACACCGAGCGCCACGTCGCCTGACCCTTCGCCAAGGGAGGTCTCCCCACCGGTCGCTTGTGCCCCGTGACCTGCGAAAAGACGGTAACGGACCGCGGCGAGACCGTGTGGACCGGCGCCGCTCCCGCGCACCAGGATGATCCTGTCAGCGAAGAGGAGGGCACCATGGCCGAAGACGAGACGTTCGAGGCATCGCGCGCCATGCGCCGGGCGATGCTCGGAGACGCGTACGT
Source organism: Acidimicrobiales bacterium (assembly GCA_036271495.1). GTDB lineage: Bacteria > Actinomycetota > Acidimicrobiia > Acidimicrobiales > RAAP-2 > Bog-473. The sequence continues at coordinate 19,600 of DATBAO010000013.1, read as the reverse complement.
CGACGAGCAGATCACCGACCCCAATCCGGTCATGCGGGAATTCTCGGACTACCTCACGGCAATGGCGTGGGGCGTCTGGACACGGGGCGGTCCCCTCAGTACACGCGACCGCAGCCTCGTGGTGATGGCCATGACGGCGGCACTCGGCCGTATGGACGAGTTCCGGCTGCACGTCAGTGCGCGGTCGCGCACCGGAGTCACCGACGAAGAGCTCGACGAGCTCCTCTTCCAGGTGGCTGCCTATTGCGGCGCACCCGCGGGAGTGGCCGCCCGGAGATCGGTCCTCGCCGTCCGGGCCGAAGAACAACAGGGAGGCTGAGCGTGCCGGTCGTCGGTGTCGTCGGCCTCGGTCACATGGGCAGCGTCCTGGCTGCGAACCTCGTGGGTGCCGGCCACGAGGTGGTCACGCACGATGTGGCGGGCCCGGAGCACAATCCGGACGGGGCGACGCACGTCGAGAACGTGGCCCAACTGGCCGGCCGCGCCGACGTCGTCGTGTTGAGCCTCCCGGATGGCCGCGCGTCCGAGACGGTCGCGTCGGCGATCATCGACGACGCTCGACGCCGATCCACGCATGTCGTCGACACCTCGACCGTCGGTGTGGCCGCGGCCCAGGCGATCAACGAGCTTCTGGCCGCGGCCGGGATCGCCTACATCGATGCGCCGGTGTCCGGTGGCGTCGCCGGCGCGCGCGCCCGCACCCTGTCCGTGATGTACGCCGGAGCGGAGGCCGCATGCGCCGCGGTCGAGCCGGTCCTGGCCGGGTTGAGCGACCGCCGCCGCCGGGTCGGCGACAAGCCGGGGATGGCGCAGGCGCTGAAGCTGGCCAACAACTTCCTGTCGGCGACGGCGCTGGCCGCCACCAGTGAGGCGGTGGCCTTCGGTGTGTCGGTCGGGCTCGACATGGAGGTGATGCTCGAGGTCCTCGACGCATCGAGCGGGCAGAGCGCCGCGACCCGCGACAAATTCCCGAACCACGTGCTTACGGAGCGCTACGCGGCAGGGTTCGCGAACTCGCTGATGGCAAAGGATCTGCAGCTGTACCTGGGAGCAGTGGAGACGCAGGGCGCACCCGTGGTCCTCGGCAGGGTGACGCAGTTGGTCTGGGAGCGCTTTGCCGACGAGGAGCCGGGAGCCGACTTCACCCGCATCTACCCGTTCGTGGCAGGCGGGTGATCGTGACAGGTCGACTCGCCCCGAAAGGCACAGCGCGCCGACTGTCGCGTAGCCTCCCTCTGGTGATCGACGTTCTCTCGTGGAGCTGGAGGTAGTCCGATGCGTGTCGTGGTCGATTTCGACTTGTGCGAGAGCAATGCGCTCTGCATGGGACTGGCCCCCGAGGTCTTCGACCTACGGGACGACGACCTGCTCTACATCCTCGACGAGAACCCGCCGGAGGAGCTGCGCGAGAAGATCGAGGCCGCCGTGCGGACCTGTCCCAAGAACGCCATCTCCATCGAGGACTGATCCCGAACGAAGAATGACCCCGGCCCTCTTCCGAGGACCGGGGTCATTCCGTTAGAGCGTTCCTACCCTTGGACGGTGGTGGTGCCCGGAATGTCCGTGCCGCACCAGGGTTGGGGAGAGACCGCCACGAAGCCGGTCTTCTCGGCCTTCATGTACCACCCGCAGGACTTCGGCAGGTCCTTCCCGAAGTCGTTCGAGTAGTTGATCGATTCAGGGAGCAGCCCGTTGCCGTTGTAGCTCTTGATGCTGCGCAGGTCCTTGATGACCGTGGCGTGCGACGCCGTCGGCCCGGCCATCTGCAAGCCCTTGATCATGAGGTCCGCGCCGAGCCACGACTCGTACTGGGAGAACGACGGGAAGTCCGCCTTCTTGAAGTGCGCGTACTTCTCGAGCGCTGCCTGCATCTGCTGCGTGCCGGCGTTCGGCAGGGAGAACGGGCGGAACTCGGTCTCGAAGTAACCACCCTGCACGGCCTTCCAGGCGGGCGTGCCGATGACGCTGGGCTCGTATCCCGTCGGGAACACCATGACCTTGGGCTTGACGCCCTCCTGCTGCAGCGCGGTGGCCAGGGCGTCGTTCGAGTTGTCGTCGAGGCCGGCGTAGTAGGCGTCGCAACCCTTCTGCTTGGCCGTGAGCGCCGGCGTGGTCATAGCCACCGAGCCGAAGGGGATGGACGTGTCGAGCACGCCCGCCTTGCCGCCGGCGTGGACGAACGAAAGGTTCGTCCCGATGGCCGAGCGGCTGGACGAGGGCGAGATGCCGTAGCCGTACGAGCAGACGACCGTGCCGCCGTGTGCCTTCATGAAGGCGCCGATGGCCGTGTTGACCGGGTACTTGTTACTGAGGCTGCCGACGTCCGACGAGAACATGTTCGTGAAGGGCTGCTCGCCCCATTCCGGGCCATCGAAGAAGCCGCCAGTCACGGGAACGCCTGCCTGCTGGGGGTACTTGTCGGCCAGGAAGAACAGCGGGCTGATCGACACGATGCCGGCCGGGTTCTTGGAGATGGCGTCCTGAACTGCCGTCGCGATCTGCGTCGGGCTGGTCTGGTCGTCGAGGATGACGCCATTGATCTTGTGGCCGTCGATGCCACCCTCCGCGTTTTGCAATGCAACGCGGGCATTGAAGCCCGCGGGCGCATTGCTGAATTCCGACGAGCCCTCGCCCGTGAGCGAGGTGATCATCACGATGGTGATGGGCGCTTTCGATGACGCACCCGCCACACCGGCGGTCAGGGTTGTGACGCCGATGCCCGCTGCGAAAGCGAGTGCGGCCAGCCCCACCCTGCCTCTGTGTGCCCCCGAACCTGTCCCCATTATTTCCTTACCTCCCCAAGAAAAAATGCACCCGACGCCAAATCGGGTCCCTAGGTGTACACGCCCCGGGAGAGCGGTGTGAGTCAGGCCCCTGCGACCTGCAGTAACGCGTTCGTCACTTTGTCGGGTTCCGTGATCATCAAGTCGTGTCCGGTGTCGATGTCCCAGAGCCGACCCTCGGCGCGGGCCTTCGCAAGCAGCTCGGGATCCCTTGTTGCCAGTGTCGAGGTGCACACGATGTGGAATTGCGGGATGGCCCACAGCGCGGGCTCGTTGGTCAGCTCCAACGTTTGTTCGAAGCACCGCCACGGATGCGCCGTCAGGCGCTCGGCCATCCAGGCCAGGTCGGCGGGGTCGGTGACCCCGTAGAGAAGCCCGGCGTCGGGGGCCGGGAGGAGCACGAGCTCCATGCCGTCGACAACTTCGCCGAACGGGCGGACGGCGCCGATGACGGGACCCGCGACATCGACCAGGGACTGGCCGTTGACGGGGTTGGCGGCATCGAGGAACACCAGGCGGCCGACCCGCTCCGGCACCCGGTCAGCGGTGCCGGTGATCACCATCCCGCCGTAGCTGTGCCCCACGAGAATCACCTCGTGCAAGTCCTCGAACTCCAGGACGGCGGCAATGTCCTCGACGTGACGGTTGAGGTCGACCTCGGCGTTCAGGAGGTGGGCGCGCTCACCGAGGCCCGTCATCGTCGGCGCGTAGACCACGTGGCCCTGGGCCTGGAGAAGACGGGCCACGCGCTGATAGCACCATCCCCCATGTCCGCCGCCGTGCACGAGCACGAAGGTCGCCATCGACATCACCTCCTCCGCAGCGCTGTCGCATGCGCGCGACCCGGTCGCTGCTGCGGGGTCAAGGTAACACCGGGCGTCGTCGGGACGGGCCGCTGCCGTCATGGCAGCGATACCATCGCGAGTCGCGTGGGAGGCAGAGTGACACGACGGGCCGGCGACGGCGGGATCGCCCAATGATCCGCTGGGGCGTCGTCGGCCCGGGCATCATCGCCACGGGTTTCGCCGAGGCGATGCAGTGGGCGGATGGGGGCACCATCACCGCCGTGGCCTCACGGTCGCTCGAGCGAGCCGAAGCCTTCGGCGACCGCTTCGACATCGCTACCCGCTACGGCGACTACGACGCGCTCGCCGCCGATCCGGATATTGATGTCGTGTACGTCGCCACTCCGCACTCGCGGCACGAGGTCGACACCATCGGTCTCCTGCGCGCCGGGAAGCACGTCCTGTGCGAAAAGCCGTTCGCACTCAACGCCCACCAGGCGAGGCGGATGGCGGAGGAAGCCACGCGTCAGGGGCTGTTCCTCATGGAGGCGATCTGGAGCCGGTTCCTCCCGTCCTACCGGTCATTGGTCGAGGTCATCGGCGAAGGTCGCATCGGGCAACCCCTCCTCGTCGAGGCTGACTTCGGGTTCCGGCGCCCGATCGACCCCGTCCACCGCCACTTCGCCCCCGAGCTCGGCGGCGGCGCGCTGCTCGACCTCGGGATCTATCCCATTCAGCTGTGCACACTCGTCCTGGGCCCGATCGAGCGCGTCGTGGCCGACGGGGTCGTCGGCGCGACCGGTGTCGACGAGGTCGTCACCGCGCTCTTGCATCACGGAGAGGATCGGCTGGGCGTGGTCAAGGCGGCGTTGCGGGTTGGCATGACCTGCACGGCGCGGATTGCAGGGACCGAGGGAGCCATCGCGCTACCGGCGATGATGCATTGCCCGAACTCGCTCACCGTCTCGAGCGCCGCCGGGGTCGAGCACATCGATGCGTCCTACGAGGGGAACGGGCTCCGCTTCGAAATCGACGAGGTGCACCGGTGCCTGGCCGCCGGTCGGACCGAGAGCAGCGTGGTCCCCCTGAGCGAGTCCATTGCGCTCGCCACCACGCTCGATGCCATCCGGGCCGAGCTCGGCGTGGTGTACCCGGGGGAGTAAGTCCCGCGGGAATCGCCCCCGGAGCGCGGCAGAGCACCCCGCCGAGGCCAGGGACGACCAGGTCACCGGGATGGGCGGGGCTTCCGGGATCAAATGGAGCCTGCTGGGACCAACCCGCCCCGATTGTGCCTGACGGGCCCGTCCTGTAATATTGACGTCGATGTTGAAAACAAGCCGCCGCCCCGTGGACTCGAGGCTGCCGCGGTCCCGTCCTCACGGAGGTGGTCATGCCTAAGCCCATTGTCGATTTTCCCGTCTTCGACGCCGACAACCACATGTACGAGACAATGGACGCGTTCACGAAGTTCCTGCCTCCTGAGTACTCGGGCCTGATCAAGTACGTCGAGGTCAACGGGCGCACCAAGATCGCGGTGCGCAACGTCATCTCCGAGTACATCCCGAACCCCACCTTCAATGTCGTGGGCCGGCCCGGTGCGTCGGAGGCGCTCTTCAAGCACGGCAACCCTGAAGGCAAGTCGCGCCGTGAACTGATGGGTGACCCGATCCGCTCTCCGGAGGCCTTCTTCTCGCCCGAGCCGCGCCTTGCCCTCATGGACGAGCTCGGCCTCGACCGTGCCCTCATGTGGCCGACGCTGGCCAGCCTGCTGGAAGAGCGCCTCGCCGACGACCCCATTGCGACGCACGTCGTCGTGCACGCGCTGAACCAGTGGATGCACGAGCACTGGACGTTCAACTACGAGGGTCGGATCTTCGCGTCGCCCGTCATCACGCTGCCCATCGTGGACAAGGCGATCGAAGAGCTGGAGTGGGTGGTCGAGCGGGGCGCCAAGCTCATCCTGATCCGACCGGCGCCGGTTCCCGGCTACCGGGGCTACCGCTCGTTCGCGCTCCCCGAGTTCGACCCGTTCTGGCAGCGGGTGACCGAGCTCGACGTGACCGTCGGCATGCACGCGTCCGACGACGGCCTCACCCGCTACTACAACCAGTGGGAAGGCAACTTCGGGGGAGAGCACCTCCCCTTCGCCGGCGGCAAGTCAGCCTTCATGGACATCGCGCACACGCAGGGCCGGGGCATCTTCGACACGGTGGCGTCGTTGATCGGCCACGGCCTCTTGAACCGGTTCCCGACGCTGCGCATCCTCCCGGTCGAGAACGGCTCGGCGTGGGTGCGCCCGCTCATTGAGGCGATGGGTCGTTCCTACGCGCACGAGCCCTCCATCTACGCCGAGGACCCCCTCATGGTCCTGAAGCGCAACATCTGGATCCACCCCTTCCACGAGGAGGACCCGCGCGGGCTCATTGAGCTGGTCGGCGCGGACCGCGTCGTCTTCGGATCGGACTACCCGCACATCGAAGGGATGTCCGAGCCGCTCTCCTACGTCGACGAGCTCGCAGGCTTGACGCACGAAGAGATGGCGATGGTCATGGGCGGCAACTTGGCCGAGGTCATGAAGCTTCCGTTCGCCGCCTGAGGCCGCACTGCAGTCGCCCCGGCGTGGGCGTGCACAACGCCCCGACGACGCACGTCCCTGCCGGGTGCTCGCCCGTTCCCGGATGGGCATGGTTCAACCAGGGTTGCGCATACACAGACGGCTCCCAGGTTCAAACCTGTAACGCTTGTTTGGGTCGGAGCAGCACAGGCGAGACGGATGGGGCGAGAAGCGTTGGCGTACTTCGAGGGGCGGAAGTTCTCCTGGCTGACCAAGGCCGCCTCCATCACCATCGGCATGGTGTTGGCGGGAGTGACGGCCTATGCCGCCACCAACTGGGTGGTCGGATTGGCGAGCAACTCTTCGGGTGCGGCGCAGTCGGCCACCATTTCGAAGGTGACCATCACCGCCGTGTCGAGCCCTGCGCCCGGCGATCTGCTCGACCCGGGTGACAGCGGCGACGTCGTCATCAGCATCGCCAACGCCAACCCGTACCCCGTCACCATCACGGCGGTGCAACTCCCGACAAGTACGACCTACGCCTCAGGGTTCACCTCGAGCGCGCTCACCACGGCGCAGGCGGGCTGCCTCTCGACGACACCGAGTGACGTCACCTGGAACTTCTCGACGACCACCAGTGGCAGCAGTCATACGCTCACGACGCCGCTGACGGTGGCCGCCAGCGGCAAGGCGAGCAACCCGCTCGTCGTCACCCTGAGCGACGACGCCTTCATGAGTTCGGCGGCGCCGCTGGCGTGCGCCAACACGTTCTTCTCCATGCCCGCGTTGACGGGGATCACCGCCAGCGGTGGCGGGACCGGGACGGCCACCACCAGCCCGGCCACCGACGCCTGGACCAGCTAGCTCTTCACTCCGCCGGGCGTCCCAGGGCCGACGCGGCCCGGGTCTAGATGTAGTCGCTGCGGCGCAGCCAGACCAACGCGGCCCAACCCCAGATGGGCGTCAGGTACGCGGTGCAGAAACGCTCGATGAACACCGCCGCCACCGCCTGGTCCTGCGGGATACCCGCCGCGGTGAGACCGGCGATCAGTCCGATCTCGATCACTCCGGCACCGCCCGGTACCGGGACGGCGCCACCGATCATGGCGGCCAGCGTGAGCACGACGATGAGGGTGGCGAAGTTGGCGTGCTCGCCGACCGCATGGAGGGACGCCCCGAGGCACAAGGCGATCAGGACCTGGCTGCCCAGGCATCCACCCAGGACGTAGGCGATCTTCCGGGGCTCCACGGCGATTTCCTTGATGTCGCTCCAGATCGTGACCAGGTGGGGTCGGGCCTTCTCCGACGCCACCTGGCGCACCTTGGGCACCAGCGTCACCACCGCGACGAGGACGGCGATGGCCAGGACGACGATGAGGATGATCCAGACGATGCCCTCGTGCCCGCCGGTCTCGCTCGAGGTGGGCTTGTGGAAGTCGCCCACCGCGAAAGGGAGGCACACGATCAGCAGCAGGGCTTTGATGACCCAGCTCGCCGTGCCGGCGATGGCCCCCGAGCTGACGGCTGCCGGCGCATCGAGGCCTTGGCGCTGGAAGAAGCGCACGCGTACGGCGAAGACGGCGGTGCTGCCGCCGACGAACGACGTGAACAGGTTGGAGGTCTCCAGCACGACACAGCGCCCGAAGGGGAGCGGATCCTTGACCGCGCCCGTGATCTGCCAGGCACCGGTGACCACCGGCAGCTGGGCCAGGACGAAGGCGGCGGCCACCCATTTCCAGTCGGCGCCGCGGATGACGCTGATGGAGCCCGAGGCCTCGGTGAGGACGCCGATGATCAGCCAAAGACCGACCAGGCTGCCCACGACCATCAAGAGGTTGGGCCAGCTGATCCGCTTCGACTCGACCAGCTTGGGGACCTCCACCCCGGCCGCGGCGGCGAGCGCCTCGCGCAACGCCTTGAGGAACCCCTTCTGCGACCGGGCCATGCGCTCGGTCTCGGTGTCGAGTGTCGAGCGCTGCAACAGGGTGAGGACGGCCTGAATCGTCTCGGGGTCCAATACGCGGCACGTGGAGGCAACGCCGCGCTCGACGCCCACCACGACAGAGGCGGCGGCGACCGCGGCGGCCAGGTCGCGGTCGGTCCGGGCCGGAGGAGCCGACGACGAGGCACGCCGGAAATCGCGCAGCAACGGTCCCTGTGACGTGATCACGACGGTCTCGGGGCTCAGCGCGCCGTGCGCGATGCCGGCTTGGCGCAGCGCCAACACCGACCGGAGGAACGCGTCGAGGTCGTCGTCGCTGACCTCCTCGCCCTGCACGTCGGACAGACGGCGTCCTTCGGGCAGGCGCGTGACGAGTGCGGCGTCATGCGCCGGCCCGCACCGTCCGGCCGCCACGATTTCAGGCACCAGGGTCCCGGCGTGGTCCGCCAGGAACGTGAGGTAGGCCTCGTGTTCCACCTGCTGCAACCGGTTGAGGACGAGCGTGGGCCCCGAATCCCGGTAGATGCAGAAGCGCCACACCTTGCGCAGCCACTGCGCGTCGGCCGCGTCGCGGCCGTAGACCGCCAGCTCTATGGGGCGACCCTCCGCGTCCGTGCCCGCAAAGGACGCCACGCCCCACTCCTGGCGCTCCGGCGAGCTGAGCCCGCGCACCTCGACCTGCAGGTCCCGTACGGCATCGGTGACCTCCGCCGCCGACGGCAGCCCGTTGGGCGCGCCCATGACGAGGTGGCAGGCCGCCGCGGTGCCCCACCCGACGATCACGGCGGCGATGACGGCGAGGGGCAGCCCGTAGGAGCCGACAACCGCGCAGATTCCGGCCAGCCCGATGGCGCTGATCACGATGCGCCGCATGGGGCGACTCAGATAGGGCAGCCCGGCCAGGGCGACCGCGGTGGCAATGGACAGCTGCAGGATGGGGAAGCGGGGATTGAAGCCGGAGAGATCGGCAATGGGCGGCCGTCCGGCCGCCGGACCCAGCAACGCGTCGAGCAGCAGGCAGACGAGGAGCGCGGCCAGCCCAGCCGCCCCCATCTGCCGCACCGCATTCAGCCGTGGCACGAGCAGGCCGATCAGGATCAAGGCCACGGTCAGGCCGATCGACCCGGCGAACCAGATTGCGGTGATCAGCCACTGAATGCCCGTCGGCGGGGGACTGAGCAGGTCGGCGACGTGGATCTCCAGTGCCGTGTTGGCCTGCACGAGCGGAATGCAGATCAGCACCAGCACGGCCGCGATGCCGACGCGTACGGCATCCGAGGCCCGCCGCCGGGACGTCCCACCGCCATGAGGCCCGAGGAGGAGGGAGCGGACGCGCTGGTTCCACGGTGTGTGCCCGACGTCGTCCGGGAGGGACGTCAGATCAGTGACGGCAGGCGCCACGCTCCCCATGACCTTCATGTCGGAAGGAGGGAGCGCGATCTTGGGGCTGCGGGCGTGCGGAGGTGGTGCATCGCCGCAATCTTGGCCCTTCCGGGCGGGACCAGCAGGGAGGAAGGCTAAACCTCTAAATACGATTGACTTAGTCGGGTTTATCCTCTACTCTCTGTCCGATGCTTCCCCCGGCCCGTCGTCCTCGCGTCAATCCCCAGGAGGTGGCGAGCCGGCTGGCCCCGGCGGTGCATTGGCCGGGGGCGCTGGACGCCACCCGTCGATCGTGGCGGCTGATGGCCCGGACGCCTGATTTTGACGCCTGGCTGATTGCCTGGCCGAGTGGTGGGAAGGTAGAGCTCCATGACCACGGCACGTCGACGGGGGCGGTGAGTGTGATCAGCGGCACCCTGGTGGAGGCCGTGCCGTGGCGCGACGACACGGGGCGACTCTCCCTGGTCCGCCACGAGCTCCACGCCGGAGCGACGCTCGGCTTCGGTGCCGGGCATGTGCACGATGTGACCAACGAGTCGGGCGGATACGCGCTCAGCCTGCACGTCTACAGCCCCGCCCTGACCGCCATGACCTTCTACGAGGTGGTGCGGGATCGACTGGTGGTGCGCGAGGTGACCCTGACCGACGACGGCAGCGGCGAATTCGAACAGCCGCTGGAAGTGGCGACTGCCGGAGCGGCTGCAGCGCGGTGACCGCGCGCAGCGCTGACGACCTACTGGCCGAGGCCCGAAGCCGCCTGCAGCGGGTCGAACCTGAGGAGCTCGAAGGGCTGCTGGCCGACGGTGCCTTGATCGTCGACATTCGCCCCGCGGCGCAGCGGGCCGCCGAGGGCGAGCTCGGTTTCGGGCTCATCGTGGAGCGCAACGTGCTCGAGTGGCGCTTCGACCTGACCGGCGCGCACACGTTGCCCGAGGTCAGCTCCTATGAGCTGCCTGTGGTGGTGGTCTGCTCGGAGGGCTACGCCTCCAGCTTGGCGGCGGATTCGCTGCGCCAGCTGGGCTTCACCAAGGCCGGGGACCTGGCGGGGGGCTACCAGGCCTGGCGTCGCTACCAGGGCGAGACGTCTCCGGCCCGTCCGGCCTAGCCGCCGGGGAATCCCGTGCCGCTGGTCGGCCGTACATCCGATGGATGGGCCCCGCGCAGCGCGGGATGCTCGTCACCAGGGTTGGAGCCCTCGGAGCGGACGATGGAAACGGCGTGACGACGATCAGCCCCGAGTTGGGCGCGACACAGCTGGCCCCGGCGCGGCCCGCGGCGTCGCGCCGCCGCCTCGCGCTGGTCTCACCCGGGACACTCGGCATCGCCGCCGCAACCGGTCTCGTCCTCTTCGAGGCGGTCGATGCGCTGCTCGGCTCGCACGGCCTGGGCACGACCTTGGCGGCGGGGTGGGCCCAGCTGGTCGCACCCGGATTCGTCGTCCTGGTGCTGGTGGCGGTGGCGTGCGAACGCCTGTGGCCGGCGGAACGACGACCCTTCCTCGCCCGCGGCCACGTGCAGGACGCCTCCTACTTCCTGTTGTACATCGTGGCCATCGCACCGTTCATGACGCTGCTCAGCGTCGGCAGCGCGGTCATCCTCCGTGGCCACGCCTCCTGGCTGCAGGCCACATGGACGGCGCACTGGCCGCGCTGGACCGTGATCGTCGCCACCCTGCTCGCCATGGACCTGTGCAACTGGCTGGCCCACTGGAGCGACCACCGTTTCGGTGCCCTGTGGCGCATCCACTCCCTGCACCACTCGCAGGAGGAGCTGAGCGTCCTCACATCGTTCCGGGCCCACCCGCTCATGCACACCAACGGCTTCCTGCTGGCCACCGTGCCCGTGCTCCTGATCACCGGCGCCCATCCGCTGGCGCCCGTCCTCATCACGGTCTACGTCTGCCTGGGCACCCTGCCCCACACCAACGTGCGGTGGTCCTACGGGCCGCTCGGCCGCGTCCTGGTCAGCCCGGCGTACCACCGGTTGCATCACGCGGTCGACGGCCGTCAGGAAGCGAATCTCGGCATCGTGCTCACCGTGTGGGACGTCCTGGCCGGGATGGCCCGCTTCCCGGTCCGCGGCGCGGTCCCGTGCAAAACCGGGCTGGAGGGCCGACCCGTGGCGGTGGAGCAAGCCGACGTCGCAACCGCCCCGGCGCACCGCATGGCGCGTCAACTGGTGCAGCCGTTTACGACTGGGTAAATCGGGGCGCCGCCGGCCCGGTGAGCCGGCCTGCCGGCAGCAGGCGCCCACAGGCCGCCAGCGCCAGTGCCTGGGCGGGGCCCGCCAACAGGGTGCCGGTGCCCGTGGACCACTCCAGGTCGTCCGCCCGCAGCTCCACGTCGCTGAGGTCAACGCCGAAGATGTTCGCTGTCTTTTCCTCCGAGGCGAGCTCGAGCACAGCCCGGATGAGGTCGTCGGGCACGCGCCGCGCCAGGGGCACGGCCTCAACGATGTCGAGCTCGTGGATGACGCAGTGGGTGAGCGCGCCCTCGAGCCCCCCACCTGGCGGCAGCCACTCGTGCAGCACGGGCGAGCGGAGGTCGGCCAGCAGCGTCGCAACCGGCAGCGCACCGTCGCGTGCGGCGACCACGTTGGAAAGGCGGGTGAAGTCGCCGCCGGCGGCCTCGAGTTCCGCCATGAACGCGGGCCCGTCGTAGCGCGCCGGCATCGTCACGTGGGCCACGACCTCACGGGTACGCCAGCCCTCGCAGAGCGAGGGCGCATCCCACGCATCGGCTCCGGCCGATCCGAGAAGGTCGGCCAGCGCGTCGTACTCGCGCGCGATGTCGTCCGCGGCGATGGCGTGCGCCTTCGCCGCACTCATGACCGCGTCACCAACCCGGCCAGGTACGCGTCGAAGCGGTCGAGCGAGGAGAGGAATCCGGCCTGGGCCTCGGGGGCCAGGAACGCTTCGGGCACGTAGGTCTGATGGATCCTGACCTCGGTGCGCTGCGGGCGGAGGGCGACGAATTCGGAGCGCACCCGCATGCCCGAATGCGACTCGGTCCACACCAGCAGCTCGGGGGCCCGCACCTCGTCGAAGACCGCACTGGTCGGGTACTCGGCCCCGTCGGCCTCGTTGACCATCACCGTGGCGAAGACGCCGCCGGGCCGGGCATCGACGGTCATACGGTCCCGCGGCGCGGTGACTCCGGTCGGACCCCAGAAGTGGGTGAGATGTTCGGGATCGGTCATGCACGCAAAGACGAGCTCGCGCGGCGCGTCGAAGATGCGGCTGAAGTGCAGCTCCCCTAGCTCAGCCATGGGTGCCCTCCTCTCGCTTCCTGGTCGGTTGGAGATCGGCCAGCAGCACGTCGAGCTTGTCGAAGCGCTCGTTCCACAGCCGGCGGTTCGTGGTGATCCAGTCCAGCGCGCCGTCGAGCGCCGCAGCCTCGAGATGGCAGGGCCGGAACTGGGCGTCGCGTTGCCGCGAGATCAGGCCGCTGCGCTCCAGCACCTTGAGGTGCTTGGAGACCGCGGGCAGCGAAATGGCGAACGGTGCAGCCAGCTCGGTCACCGTGGCGTCGCCCCGGGCCAGCCGGCTCACGATGGCGCGCCGGGTGGGATCCGCCAGGGCGGCGAAGGCGGCATCGAGCGTGTCAGCAGTCGCTGTCTTCATGGGATGTAGTTAACCTGATGGTTAGTTAGCTGTCAAGTTAATTACGGGACCGGTCCTGTTAGCGTTGTGCTGGCGGGGAGCACCTTTTCCGCCGCACGACAAGAACAGAACGGGAGGCATTCGTGCTCTTGCAGGTCATCACCGGGACGACGAGGGAGGGTCGGTTCAGCGAGCGGGTGTCGGCCTGGGTCATGGCCCGGCTCGCCCAGCACGACGCGTTCGCACTCGAGCTGGTGGATCTGCGAGACCATCCGCTGCCCTTCTTCGACGGCGACGCGCCGGCACGAACCGGGCGCGAGTACGCGGACGAATCGGTCACCCGTTTCAGCGGGGTCATCGACCGGGCGGACGGCTACCTGATCCTCACCGCCGAGTACAACCACGGCTACCCCGCCGTGCTGAAGAACGCGCTCGATTCCACCTTCGTCGAGTGGCGGCGCAAGCCCGTCGCCTACGTCGGGTGGGGGAACACCGGCGGTGCCCGGGCGATCGAGCAGCTGCGCGCGGTGGCGGTCGAATTCGAGATGGCTCCGCTGCGTCACGCCGTGCACGTGCTGCCCGACGTGCTCATCGCGGCCCGTCAGGCACCCGACCCGGCCGACGTGTCGTTCTTCGCACCGCTCGAGCCCCGCCTCGACCTCCTGGCCGACGACCTGGCGTGGTGGATGCAGGCCCTCGCATCGGCGCGCGCCGCCAGCGGGTAGACCGCACCCATGGACACTCCTCTCAGCGTCTTGCGCGCCTCCGTCGGTCGCCTGCACGACATGGTCAGTGGTTTGAGCGACGCGCAGTTGTCGTCGCCGTCGTACTGCGACGACTGGTCGATCGCCCAGGTCCTGTCCCATCTGGGGTCGGGCGCCGTCATTGCGCGCCGGGGACTGCAAGACGCCCAGGCCGGCACCAGCACGCCGGAGGATTTCAATACGTCGGTCTGGGACGAGTGGAACGCCAAGGCGCCCCGGGCCCAGGCCGACGATGCGCTGAAGGCGGACGCAGCACTCATGGAGGCGTACGACGCGGTCGACGAGGACGAGCGGGCGCAGCTGGTCTTCCCCCTGGGGCCGCTCAGCTTGGGGTTCGACGAGCTCGTCGGCCTCCGGCTCAACGAGCACACGTTCCACTCCTGGGACATCGCCGTCATGCTCGACGAGGCCGCCCGCCTGCCCGGAGACGCGACGGCACTCGTGGTGGACAACCTGGCCCTCATTGCGCGCTTCAGCGCCCGGCCGGAAGGCCAGGCGCGCACGATCGCCGTCCGCACGACCGACCCCGGGCGCGCCGTGGCGTTGCGCCTCGCGGCCGATGGCGTGGAGCTCGGTGGCGGCGAGACGGGCCAGCAGCCGGACCTGGAGCTGCCCGCCGAGGCGTTCTGCCGGCTGGTCTACGGCCGGCTCGACCCGGACCACCCCCCGGCGTTCACGGGCGACCCTGCACTGGTGTCGGGGTTGCGCGCGGTCTTCCCGGGACCGTAAGCCTCAGATCGCGGACACCCCCTCGCGCAGGATCGTCCGGCGCGGCCAGGACACGGCGTGGCGTGCCCGGCTGCCGACGCGGTGTCCCGAGGCGAGGAGCACGAGCAAAATTTTGAGGCGATGGGCCGGGGCGTCGGTCAGCGCGTAGTTGAGGTGGTAGCCGGGAAGGTCCAGGTGGGTCAGCGGCCAGGTGACCGAGACCAACTGCTCCAGTGCCTGCCCGCGCCAGCCCCCCGTCGGGAGTGCGAAGAGGCCGGCGGGTGGCGGCTCGACGCCGGCGTGACCGCCCAGCGCGAGCGCGGCAGCGACCACGGTGACGCAGCGGGCCTTGCCGGCGATGGCCCGCACCTGGTCCCAGTCGACCGGCGTGCCCCGCTCGGCGGCGTCGCCGACGATCATGGCGAGGTCGGCGATCCAGGCCAGCCGCACGAAGCCGTGATGCGGCTTCCCGGCGTGTGCGGCCAACACGACCAGCTCGTCGGCCAGGGGGAGGCCGAAGGCCGGCGTGCCGGCGCAGGCCATGGGCTGGCGGCACTCCCACAGCTTCTCCGGATGGAGCGCCGTCACCCGTTGCGACGCGCCCTCAAGGCCGTAGTGCAGCTCCAGCACGAGGGAGGGCACGTCGTCGTGGGCCAGGACCGTGTCGTAGTGGTCGGCGCCGGCGGGGCGGATCACCCGCCAGCCCGCGGCGCCCAGCACCTGGAGGGCGCGGGCATGGTCGCGTCGGGGGAGCAGGAGGTCGATGTCCTCCATGGGGCGCAGCCCGGGCTCGGGGTATCGCGCCGCGACGGCGGGGCCCTTGAAGACCACGGGCTCGAGGCCGGCGTCGGTCAAGGGGCGCACGGCCAGCGCCACCGCCCGGGGGATGAGGAGCAGCGCCTCCATCTTGAAGGTGTCGGCCATGCCGCACAGGACGGAACGGAGCGGCCCGAGCTCCTCGCGGGCGTCGGCGGCGCCGAAGGCCCGCCACAGCAGGGGGGCGATGCGGTGCTCGGTGGCGGCGGCCAGGGCGCGGTCGATGTCGGCGCCGCAGGCGAGGGCACGCCGGAAGGCGGCCGGGTCGGGATCCCGGCGGCAGGACTCCCAGAGCAACATGGCCGTTGCCTCGGTCACGGTCGCCGGCCGGGCGGGGATGCCGGCGGAGGCGCGACGAACCAGATCGCTCGGTGCCGTGGTGGGCATGGGCGTTGTCACGTGGGGGGAACGGCGGCCATGTCCCCTGCATGCGGTCTGGTTTCTCCCGGCCCTGGCCTTTTCACTGGGATTGCAGATTTCGCGCCGGGCGGCGGCAAGAAATCTCGGGCTTTGGCGTTATCAAGTCACTGCAGCAACCGGCGGTCCTCGCAGATGGCCGTGCGTCCAACCGGGACGCTCGACACGCCGGTGCAGACACAGGAGACGGACATGCACGACGAACAGCCGCAGAAGGACGTGAGCGCCCAGATGGACGGGACGACCACAGGTGACGGGCGCTTGGGCCGGTCCCGGATGTCGCGGCGCCAGGCCATGGGGCGCCTGTCGGTCGTGGCCGGCGCCGGCGCGGCGGCCTGGGTGGTGCCCGAAATCCTGACGGCCAAGCCCGCGGCGGGCGCCGCCCTGTCTGGCACGAACGGCTCGGTCGGTGCCTCGGCCGGAGTGACGACCAGCGCCTCCACCGGGGGCGACCCCGGCGCCGGGGCGTCCGTCGATGCCGGCGGCAGCGTGAGCGCCAACGGGCCCGAGGGCATCAGCACGGACGCCGACACCACCGCGGCGACCGACCCCTCGGGGGCCCTGGCCTTCACCGGTCTCAACATTCAGCGGGACGCGTCCGTCGGGGCCGCGCTTGTCGCGGGGGGCTGGGCCATGCAGCACTGGGCCAGCCGGCGTCCGAAGCCAGGCCTGGCCGGAACGTCGGACGCCGGCCAGGCGGGGAGCGCCGGCGGCGGCACGTAGCGCCATGCCGTCCGAGCGCCACCGGGTGCACTGCCGCGCACCGCGTCGCGGCCTGTCCTACCGCTTCGCCGTCCGTTGTGAGGACGCGTCGCTCGCGGCGCAAGCCGACGTGGTCCTGGCGGGATTGCGTGAGCCCGATGCCGGGGCACCCATCGACCACTGGTACTCGCTGACGACGACGCCCGGTGGCGTGGGCACGTTCGACGTCAGGCGGGACGAAGAGCTGCTGGCAAGGGACCAACGCCGCGGGGACGCGCTGGGCTGGCTGGTGTGGGACGTCAACCGATCGGCGGCAGCGGCCAGTGGTCAGCACTTGCTCTTCCACGCCGGTGCGCTCGAGGCGGACGGCATCGGTGTCCTGTTGCCCGGGACGTCGGGCTCGGGCAAGTCGACGTTGACCGCCGGCCTCACCTGCGCGGACTTCGGCTACCTGACCGACGAGCTGGTTGCCTTCGACCTGATGACGGGCGACCTGCTGCCGTACGCCAAGCCGATCACCTTGAAGGCCGGGAGCTTCGCGGTGGTGCCTGCGTTGGATCCCGCGCGGGTGCTGCCGCCGGGGACGGGGCCGTGGAGCGGCACGGAATGGCAGGTGCCCGTCGGGGGGACCACCGGGCGACGCGTCGGGCGACCCTGCCCGCCGCGGCTGGTGGTGGTACCGCGCTACGACGCCGCGGCACCGACCGGCCTGACGCCGCTGTCCGACACCGAGGCCTTCCTGTCGCTGGCGCTGCACGCGGTCAACCTGCTCCCGCACGGCGCCGCCGGCACCGCCGCCGTGGCCGGGGTGGTGGCGCAGAGCGCCTGCTACGCGCTGACGATGTCGGACCTCGACGAGGCCTGCGCCCTGGTGCAGGGGCTGGTGGACGACGTGGCGGCCGTGGTGCCGCACGGCGCGGTCGATGCGGGCTGACGCGGCGCGCCCCGTGGCCCTGCCGGCCCGCCGGGCCGGCGCCTCGACAGTCGCGCTCGACGACAACCTGGCGGTCTACGACGACGTCGGGCAGCTGCTCATCCTCCTCAACACCAGCGCGGCGGCGGTCTGGGAGCGCTGCGACGGCGTGACGACGGTCGACGCCCTGGTAGACGAGCTCGCCGCCACCTACCCGGACGCCGCCGCCGTCATGGCCGAGGACGTGCGCCAGACGGTGGACAAGCTGCGGGAGCTCGGGCTGGTGGCCGACGCCGGGAGCTGACCGAGTTGCCGCGCCGGCGGGCGTTGGGGAGGATGGTGCGTGCCCGTCACCCACCTGCCGCACGACGCCAGCCCCGACGAGGTGTCCGCTGCGGTCGGGAGCGAGGGCGCCGTCATCGTGGACGCGGTGGCGCCCGAGGCACTGCTGCAGCGCATTGAGACCGAGCTGCGCCCCTTCCTCGACGCCACGCCGACCGGGCCCGACGACTTCAGCGGCGACCGCACGCGGCGCACGGGCTCGCTCATCGCACGCTCGCCGTCGTGCCGCGAGCTGGTCATGCACCCGCTGGCCCTGGGCGCGGCGCGCACGTTCCTGGGGCACGCCACCAACATGCAGCTGCACCTGACCCAGGCCATCGCCATCGGGCCGGGGGAGACACCCCAGCCCATCCACCGCGACCAGTGGGCCTTCGACTTCTTCCCCTTCCCGGCCGGTTACGAGGTGCAGTGCAACACCATCTGGGCGCTGACGGACTTCACGGAGGAGAACGGCGCGACCCGCATTGTGCTCGGGAGCAACCTGCTGGAGGACCGGCTGGCCTTCGGCCCCGACGACACGGAGCCGGCCGCCATGACCCGCGGCTCGGTGCTGTTCTACTCGGGGAGCGTGTACCACGGGGGAGGGGCCAACCGCTCCGACGCCACGCGCATCGGCCTGAACATCACCTACAACGTGGCCTGGCTGCGCCAGGAGGAGAACCAGTACCTCTCGGTGCCGCGCGAGGTCGCCGAGACGCTGCCCACGGACCTGTTGCGGCTCATGGGCTACGACCGCGGCGCCTACGCGCTGGGCTACATCGACGACCTGCGCGATCCGATTGAGGCGGTGCGCCCCGGCACTGGCACGGCGGGGTTCGGCACCAGCTCCTGACCTCTTCCGCGCTGGGTTGCACCCCCGGCGCGATCAGTCGATTCTCAGGGAGCCACCACTACCGTGGGGCTGTGCCCGTAGAGATCCGCCAGGCGGTCGAGGACGACCACGACGAGCTCTTCACGGCCTTCAGCCGCATTGTGGGGGCGGGCGAGGGGTTCCCCCAGCAGGCGCCGTTGACCCGCGAGGTGTTCGACGACTCCTGGATCCGCCACTCGTCGGCCGTGTCGGTGGCGCACTTCGGGGGCTACCTGGTCGGTGCGTCGTACATCAAGCCGAACTTCGTCGGCCGGGCCGCCCACATCGCCAACGCGGGCTACTTCGTGCTGGCGCCCTACCGGGCCACCGGGGTGGGGAGGCGGCTGGTCGAGCACTCGTTGCTCGAGGCGCGACGCCTCGGCTTCGACGCCATGATGTTCAACCTCGTGTTCGAGTCCAACCCGGTCCGATCCCTGTACCGCGAGCTCGGGTTCGAGGAGCTGGGGCGGATCCCGCTGGCGGTCGAGGGGGAGACAGCCGTGATCTACTACCGCAGCCTGGAGGACATCGCGCTGTGAGCGGTCCCGACGTCACGGTGGAGCAACGGGGCGCGCACGTCGCCATCGTGTGCCTGCACCGGCCACCGAACAACTTCTTCGACACGGGGCTCCTGTCGGAGGTGGCCGCGGCGTACGAGGACCTGGACGGCTCGGGTTGGTGCCGGGCCGTCGTCCTGGCCTCCGAGGGCCGGCACTTCTGCGCCGGGCTGGACTTCGCCGGGAACGCGGGCCAGGACATTTCTGCGCTGTACCGGGAGGCGCTGCGGCTCTTCGCGGCCCCGCTGCCCGTGGTGGCCGCCGTGCAGGGTTCCGCCATCGGAGGTGGGTGCGGCCTCGCGCTGTCGGCGGACTTCCGGGTGGCGACGCCGCGAAGCCGCTTCAGCGCCAACTTCGCCCGGTTGGGATTCCACCACGGCTTCGCGCTCACCGTGACCCTGCCCTCAGCGGTCGGCCGCCAGGCGGCGGCGGACCTGCTCCTGACGGGACGTCGAGTCGCGGGCGAGCAGGCACTCGCACTCG
>DATBAO010000012.1:0-7869 GCA_036271495.1 Acidimicrobiales bacterium | reverse complement strand
ACGGGCATCCGCACGGGGTGCTCTACCGGGTCGACGTGGCCACCAGGACGCTGGAGGAGATCCGGGCATGACGGGCCAGGGCGGCGGCTTCGGGACCGTCGTCGTCCTGAACGGGGTGCCGCGGTCGGGCAAGTCCAGCATCGCCGCCGCGCTGGCGGGTTCTGCGCAGGGCGGGCCGTGGCTCGCCTTCGGCGTCGAGGCGATGGCGGGCGTGACCCCGGCGGCGTTGCGGCCCGGCATCGGGCTGCGTCCCGGCGGTGAGCGGCCCGACCTGGAGGACGCGGTCGTCGTCCTCTTCGACGCGCTGTACGCCGCGGTCGTGGCGTGGAGCCGGGCGGGGCGCAACGTGGTCGTCGACGTCGGCCATCACGACGACTACTCGAGGCCGCTCGGCGTCCTGAGCACCGTGGCGGCGGCGTTGGCCGACCTGCCGGCGTACTTCGTGGGCGTGCGCTGCCCGGTGGAGGTGATCATGGCCCGGCGTGATGCCGGCCCGGGCCGCGCTGGTGGCGGGCCCTGCGTCACCAGCGAGCCCGATGGGAGCGTGCCCGCCATCGTGCGGCGCTGGGAGCGGGCCGTCCACGACCCCGGTCTCTACGACGTGGAGGTGGACACGTCGGCGACGGTGCCGGACGCGTGCGCGGCGGCGATCGTGCGGCGGGTGCGGGAGGGGCCGCCGGTGGCGTTCGGCGAACTGGCGCGCCGGCGGACCTGATTGAATCGCCTCGTGCCCGCGGACGTCCTGACGATCGGCCATCGGATGGGCCCGTTCGCGGTCGTGCTCGACGCCGCCCTGGCGCGAGCGTTCGCCCGGGCGACCCAGGACGACACCCCGCACTACCGCGACGGGGCCGCGCTGCCGCCGACCGCCATAGCGACCCGGGCCTATGCGGCCCAGCTGGACTCCATTCTCGAGCTCGTCCCCGCCTCGCTGTTCGCGGCGTCACGGGGCGGCGTCCACGGCCAACACGATCTGCTGCTGCAGCGAGCTGTCGTGCCGGGAGAACCGCTGCGCACGACGGTCGAGCTGCACAGCGTCAAACCCTCGAAGGACAATGTCCGCGTCACGCTGCTGCACCGCACGTGCGACGCGCAGGAACGGCTGGTCGCCGAGCAGTGGTGGACCACGGTGCTGCTGGGCGTCACGGCGGAGGAGGCCGGACCGGATCTGCCCGAGACGGAGAGGGTGGATGGTGCGCGGGAGGACCCGATCGCCGAGGTGACCGTCCGCATCGACCAGGAGATGACGCGCCGCTACGCCGAGGTGTCCGGTGACTTCTCGGCCCACCACTTCGACCCGGATGCGGCACGGCAGAGCGGCTTCGAGGGCCCATTCCTGCACGGCCTGTGCACCATGGCGCTCTGCGCGCGGGCCGTGGTCCGCACCGCGTGCCCGGACGACCCCTCCCGCCTGCAACGGTTCGCGGTCCGGTTCGCCTCCCCGGCCTACGTCGGCCAGGACCTGACGGTGCGGCTGTACGCCCTCGGCCAGGACCGCTACGCGCTGGCAGCGACCAGTGGCGGTGCCGTGGCCATACGGGACGGGCTGGCGGAGCTTCGGCCGGCGGGCTGAGTCGGGTGCGCCGGCCCGGCGCAGTCGCCTGCGCCGAGTGCCGGTCAACGGCCGGACCCTGATGCCGCGAGCCCGAACGAACGGGGCGAGGCCGGAATCGGTATCGCCTTCCCGACCCGGCCCGTGGCGCGACTGAGCGGGACCAGCGCATCGGTGGTGACGGCGTGCGGGGCCAGGCCACCCGGTGCGGCCGCGCCGCTCGACCAGGCGACGTTCAAGACGTACAGGTCGCCGGAGCCGCCCACCAGGCCGAGGCCCGCCGGATCCGTGAACCCACCCAGCCGGGCCACGACCGCATCCGAACCCGTGGCGATGACCGCCACCCGGCCGTCGCCGCGGACCGACTCGACGTCGGCCACGTACACGTCGCGGTCGTCTTGGCTGACCGCCATCGGTCCCGCCAGGGTGAAGGGCGAGCCCGGCGCGCTCAGGGTGATGGGTGCACGCAGGACGCGCGTCGCCAGATCGACGGGCGTGACGACGTTCCCGTTCGCCACGTAGGCCCGCTCCCCGCTGCGGGTGATGACGATCGCCCCCGGATCGGCCACGCCGCGTAGCGGTGACTCTTCGGTGTCGGTGGCCAGGTTGACCACGTCGACCTCGTGCAGGCCCGGGTTCGACACGAAGGCGGTGGCTCCGTCGGGCGTGACGGCGACCGCTTCGGGCCTGCCGCCGAGGTGCACCGAGACGGCGGCCGACGGTTGCCCGAGGTCGACGGCGATCAGCGTGCCCTGCGCCGGCATGGGGATCAACGCGGTGTCACCGTTCGGGCTGAGGGCCAGCGATCCGGGGAACCCGGACGCATCCGCCTCGCCGCCGGTCGAAGGCCCGATGGTGATCGGTGCACCGGTGGAGCCGGTGCGCAGGTTGATCGGCGTCAACACGTTGTCGCTCAGCGCGTAGGCGGTCCGGCCGCCGGGTGCGATCGCGATCGGGTTCAGCGCCAGGGCCGACCCGTGCGGGACGATCCGGCGCAGGACCGTGCCCCGGGCCAGGTCGATCTCGACGATGCCGCCCGACGTCGTGACGTAGGCCCGGCCATGGGGCGCCGTCGACAGGAAGGGCCGAGCACCCGGGGGCGCCGTCGTTCTCCGGGCCGGTCCGCTCGAGAGGGCCAGGACGGAGGCGACAGCGATGCCGACAAGGACGGCCACGACGATCAGGCTGACCGCCATCCTCTTCTGGCGGCGCCGGTGCCGGCGCCTCGCCTCCTCAATGAGGGCCTGGGCTTCGAGCGCCACCGTCTCTGCTGGTCGAAGATCGATGCCGGCCACGTGCCCTCCCTCCCTAAAATGAAGATAGCATCATTATCATCATGTTGGAAGACCGCATCGACCCCGACGACCCGGCGTCGCTGCACGAACAGGTGGCGGGACTCGTGCGGCGGGCCATCGCCGACGGCGAGATCGGGCCGGGCGAACGGCTCCCTCCCGCCAAGGACCTGGCGACCGTGATCGGGGTCAACTCGAACACGGTGCTGCGCGCGCTGCGCGCGCTGCGCGACGAAGGGCTCCTCGATTTCCGCCGGGGACGGGGCATCACGGTCTCGGGCGACGCCCCCGGCAAGGGTGCGCTGGTCGAGAAGGTGAGGGATCTCGTCGACTACGCCAAGGCCCAGGGCTACCGGCGCGACGAGCTGGTGCGCCTGATCAACGAAACCTGACGGCGCCTGTTGACGCCTCCAAAGAACAATGATGTGCTTTGAGGCCCGGGCGCACGCAGGAGGGCGGATTCGTGGAGGAGAGACTCACGCAAGCCCTGGTCCGGACCATCCTGGAGCACGCCGAGGACTATCCCTGGCGGATGCAGGACATCGGGCTTCTGGGCGTCACGCTCGACGACCGCAAGGAGTTCCGGCTCCATGTCTGGGATCCGACCTGCTGCGACTTCGAGGATGACCCACCGATCCACGACCATCCGTACGACTTCACATCGACCATCATCGCCGGGGAGATGACCAACACCCGCTACGAGGAGGACCAGGCCGGAACCGCGTTCACCCGGTTCCGCTTCGCCCCCGGCAACGAGCGCGGCCGGACCGCCGACACCGTGCACCTGTCGGGAGTGGGAACGACCTACACGGCCGGTGGCCGCTACCAGCAATTGGCGCACGAGCTCCACGACAGCCGCCAGCTCCCGGGGACCGTGTCGGTCATCCGCTGCACCTTCCGGGACCCTCCCTTCCTGACCGTATGCCGCCAGGGTCCGGACTGGGTCACCGGCCAGTCCCGCGCCGCCACCTCCGAAGAGGTCAAGACGATCACCTGCAAGGCGTTGCAGTGGTTCGAACCCCTGTCACACTGACCGGCAAGACTGCGTCGCATGGCATTCGGGCAACAGCAGGGACCGCCGGCGACGGCCAGGCAGGTGCAGGAACTGCTGACCCTCCTGCAAGAGGCGGGCCACAGCGACTTTCGGGACGCCCGCGGCCCGATGGGGTTCACGCAACGCCAGGCGGCGGGCAAGTTCACCCGGGCCGAGGCCGATACGTTCGTGGAGCAGTTGCGGGACCAAGAGCCGGAATCCGAGAAGCCGGCGGAGGTCCCGATATGGCGGCGGTCGGTGCAAGACGACGTGCTGAGCCAGATACCGGCCGAGCGGCTCGCCGTCGAGCTGCGTCGCCGCGGCTGGACCGTCGCCGAACCACCGACCTAGGGCCGGCCGCGAAGACGCGTCAGGCGACGAGCGCGTCGAGCACGCGATGGAGATGCGTGTGCAGCAGGAAATGCCCTGCTCCCTGCACGACCTCCAGGCGGCCGGCAGGGAGGCGCTGCGCCAACGACTCGGCGTGCGCCATGGGCAGGAGGAGATCCTCGTCCCCCTGGAACATCGTGACCGGTCCGGAGACGTCCTCCGGGCGGAACCGCCACTCACCTCCGACCACGACGTAATCGTCGACAACGCCCATGGAGCCGTGCCGCATGGCCACCTTCAGGTCGCGCGTCGACTCCGCCGGCGTCATGGCGGCGACGACGCTTCGGTCAGCGGGTGAGGTGAGCGCCTTGAGAAGCTGCCGGTGCAGCACCCGGCTCGGCGCTGCCTTCGACAGCGACAGAAGGAGCCGGGCCCGGTGGGGATGGCGGCGACAGAGCGGGAACAGGAGCCGATCCATGGCGAGACCCAGTTGGTCCGCCGACTGCGCACCCTGCAGCGGAGCCATCCCCCCGACCGTTGCGGTCCGGTCGACCCGCGTCGCCAAGCCGGCCGCGCAGGCGAGGGCGAAGGGGCCACCGGCGGACCAACCCAGGACCGAAAACCGATCGACCCCGATGAGGGTGGTCAGCTCACCGACGTCATTGGCCCAGTCGGCCACGCTTCGTCCCGTGGCGCGCCCCGACTCACCGATGCCGGGACGGTCGATGGCGATCAGCCGCACACCGCGATCCCGAGCTCGTGCGTCAGCGAACGCGAGGTCGGAGTGCGAGCTCAGTCCTCCGTGGCAGTAGACGACCGGTGCACCCGCCTCGGCGCCGTAGACGGCATAGGCCAGGCGGCGCCCATCGTGCAGGGAGACACGCTTCGGTTGCACCTCAGGAGACGTCGACACGGCCAGGTCTTAGCACGCGCACGGACGAGGGGTGCTCCAAGAGTCGCTGTGACGGCCGGCCGATCGAAGCCCTGCGCCGGTCCGAGCGAAGCGCACGGACGGACGGAGCGCCATACTGACCCGGTGTCCAGCGAAGGCGACCGATCACGCGGGGCACTGCTCCTCGTCGACTTCCAACGCGACTTCCTCGCCCCGGACGGGCGGATGCCGGTCGACAGGGACCAGGTCGAGCCTCTGCTCGCGGCCGCCCGGCGCCAGGTGGAGATGGCGGAAGCCGACGGTGACCTGATCGTGAAGATCGGCAACGAGTTCCGGTCGAGCGACCTGATCGGGAACCTGTTCCGCCACCACGCCTCCATGCAGGGCAGCGCCGGGTCCGCCTGGGACGGCCGCATCGATCCACCCGGAGCGGCCTACGTCGCCAAATGGAAGTCGAACGCGTTCTGCAACCCGGAACTGGGTGCGGCACTGGCGGAGGCACAGGTGGACAGGGTGCGACTGGCCGGCCTGTACACCAAGGCGTGTATCAGTGCGACCGCCAAGGCGGCCGTCGGCCGGGGTCTCTCGGTTCAGGTCATCGCCGAAGCGACCGCGTGCAGCAGCGACAAGTCCCGGCGGATGGCGCTCGACACGTTGCGCCGGATGGGAATCGACATCGTCTGAGAGCCCGCGTCGGGACGCGTGTGCTGGGCGTCTCCTCCGTCCGCGGCCTACGAGGCGGGGAACTGCACCTGCTCGGCCTCCGCCAGCAACGATGCCTTGTCCGCGCCGAGGATGTACCCCTCCGCGACGGCCTTGTCCAGGCTCTTCGTGTACTCGGCGATGTAATTGCTCTTGCTGGTGTAGAGGCTGGCCAGTTGCGCCGACGGGAAGGCCACCGTGGAACCGAAGAGCGAACAGATCGGGCTGGCGCCGGCCGGTGGTGCGCCGCTGAGGGTGGACACCGGCACGTCGACTGCCGGCGTGCGGACGCCCCCGACCACGTTGCCGTGCGCGTCGAGGGCCAACGTGGCCGGATCCGTGCTCGACAGGTGGAACGGGGGCGGGCTCGGTGGTGGGGTGCCGTTGTCGACCCACTTGTCGAAGGCCGTGAACGCTGCCTGGACCACGTTGTGCTGGGGCCCGCTGTTCACGGGCGTGGTGCAGCCGAGGATGCTCGCCGCCGCGCCGACGAAATAGGCGTCGGCGTGAGAGGTACCGGCGATCTCCCAGGTGCGGATCTTGCTGGTGTTGGGCTGCTGCGCCGGGGCATACCCCAGCTGAATCAGGTCGGTCTGGGTCTCGGACATGAAGACCGGCACCTTGAGATCCGTGCGGATGCGCAGGTTGTCCGGCCCCGTGCTGGACTTGATCGACGTCCCGCTCAACGACGCACCCGAGCCGCCCCGGCTGTGGATGAAGATGCCGTTGTAGACATCGGTCCTGGGTTGGATGGCGTCGGCGAACGTCGTCAGATAGAAGGCGGACTGGGACTCGCCGACGGCCAGGATGTGCTTGGGCTTCACGCCGCCTAGTGCGGCCGGATGGGCCTCGTCGAGGGCCTGGCCGATCTGGGCGTACATGTCGAGCGCGTACTGATCGCCGGGGTGGTGCAGCGTGCCGTAGCGTGCCGGCTCCGAGCCGATGAGCCCACCCGGGCCCGTTGCCCCCGCTGCGTCCGGCGTACCGAGGAGTGATTGGCCGCCGTCCACGCCCAGGGCCTGCGCCGAGACGCCGACGTAGGCGTACCCGTCGCGCATCAACATCGGATTGAGGAAGTCCCAATCAGGAGCCGATTCGCCGGCGGACACGTTCATCCACTCGACGATCACGGTGCCGTTGAAGTGCGCGGGGTTGGTCGGCCGGCGCACCAGGATCCTGGTCTTGTAGGCCGCGGTCGTCGTGGGTGTCACGGTCCACTTGCCGTCGCTCGGCATGGCGTCGGCCTTGAACGCCATCGCCGTCCCCGAGGCGAAATACTCCTGCTCCTCGTAGCCGTTGGTCGCGAGGTCGGGCGGGTGGGCTGACTCGGGCTCGACGACATGGCCCACGGTGACGGGGCCGGTCAGGGTGGCCGCGCTGTGGAAGGTGACGTCGGACGACGTCGCAGCGCCGGCCGGCTGCTCGGCAGCAATCGTCAGCGGGAACAGCGCGACGAGGGCCGCCAGTGCGGCAAGCGCTGTTCCACCCCTGGGCACGAGCGAATCGTGCCTTGTCAACCACGACATGGACATCCCCCTTGGCACCCCTCGGCGGGGTGCGCCGTGACTATACAGACGTCCGGTTCCCGGGGGGTCTCAGGCGCCGGATGCACCCTTGGAGGTGTCGGGCCACCAGTACGCTCCGACGATGGTTGCTCGCGTCTCTCCCGACGCTCCGCGCAAGGGAGCCACGCTCTCCTACCTGCCCGCGCTCGACGGGATCAGGGGCGTCGCCATGCTGGGAATCCTGGGCGTCCATGCCGGGGTCTACCTGACCTCGGGTGGCTTCTTCCTTCTGGACAGCTTCTTCGCTCTGTCAGGCTTCCTCATCACGTCGCTCCTGATCGTGGAATGGCGCAAGCGAGGGACCATCAGGCTGGGAGCGTTTTGGGCCCGACGGGCCCGTCGGTTGCTGCCTGCCCTGTTGTTCATGCTGCTCGGCGTCGCGTTCTTGTACGGCATCTTCGTCCCGGCCGGGACCTACCCGACGCTGCGCGGGGACGCCATCTCGGCCCTCTTCTATTTCGCCAACTGGCATTACATCCTGTCGGGCTCCGACTACTTCCACA
>DATBAO010000011.1:0-11418 GCA_036271495.1 Acidimicrobiales bacterium | reverse complement strand
GGACCATGGGGCTCAAGTTCGTCTTCGAGGCGGGCAAGGGGGGCGCGGCGCCGACGGCGGAGGCCTCGGAGTACAAGCTGTTCGCCACCGAGCTCTCCAAGCGCCTGGCCAACGCCTCCATGGACATCGCCGGGCCAGGGAGCCAGTTGCGGGTGAAGACGCCGGAGGCCCCGATGGAGGGCCGGTCGGAGTCGACGTACCGCTACACCGTGATCGACACCATCGGCGGCGGGGCGTCCGAGATTCAGAAGAACATCATCGCCCGGCGCAAGCTCGGACTGCCGAAGAACTTCTAGGTGGAGCCGGCCTCTCCCGCGAGCGGGCCCCTCAACGGGGTCACCGTCCTCGACCTGTCGACCGTGGGGCCGGCGGCGCGTTGCACGCGCCTGCTGGCCGATTACGGCGCACTGGTGGTGAAGGTGGGGCCGGTGCCGTCGGCCGACGCCGCGCCGATCGTGCCGCAGTACTTCGCCTATTCGGGGCATCGGGGCATGCGCCGGGTGCTGGTCGACCTGAAGGATGCGGACGGGCGAGCGGCGTTCCTGGCGCTGGCCGGGGCGGCCGACGTCGTGGTCGAGAGTTTTCGTCCGGGGGTGGTGGACCGGTTGGGGGTGGGGTACGAAGCCGTGTCGGCGCTGAACCCGGGGGTCGTCTACTGCTCGACGAGCGGGTACGGCCAGGACGGCCCGGCGTCACAGTGGGCGGGGCACGACATCGACTACCTGGCCGTGGGCGGATATCTGGCCATGAGCACGCCGGGGGTCGGGGGCGCGCCGCCGCTGCCGGGGGCCACGGTGGCCGACGCCGCGGCCGGCGGGATGCAGGCGGCGCTGGCCATCACGGCGGCGCTGGTGGGACGGGCGACGACGGGGCTCGGGGCGTATCTCGACGTGTCGGTCGCCGAGGGCGTGCTGTTTCTGACGTCGCTGGCCATCGACGAGCAGCTGGCGCTGGGTGGGTCTGTGCTGCCCGGGCACGACGTGTTGTCGGGGCGGTACGCCTGTTACGGGGTGTACGCCGGGTCGGACGGGAAGTGGCTGGCCGTGGGGGCGATCGAGGCGAAGTTCTTCGCGAACCTGTGCGGGGCGCTCGGGCTGGCCGAGTTGGCCGGCTTGCAGTTGGACGATGCGGCGCAGGAGCGGATCCGGGCGGCGTTCGTGGCGGCGTTCGCGGCGCGGACGCGTGACGAGTGGGTGGAGCTGCTGGCGGGGGCGGACACCTGCGTGGCGCCGGTGCTGGAGATCGCCGAGGTGGCTGCCTTGCCGCAGTTCGTGGCTAGGGGGGTCGTCACCTCGGCGGTGCATCCGGTGGAGGGCACGGTGGCGCAGCTGACGCCCTTGCTGGCGGGCATGACGCGGCCGGCGGCGGGGGCGGCGGTGCAGCTGCCGGACATGACGGCGACAGACACGGAACACCTCTTGAAGGAGGCCGGAGTGGACGGAGAGACGGTGGCCGGCTGGGTGGCCCGGAAGGTGGTGGCATGAGCGCGGGTGACGCGGCGTTGGCCTCGATGCGTGATCGCATCGGCAAGGAGCAGTACCACGAGGTGGGGGAGTTCCCCGTCGAGCGTTCCTACGTCTGGACGTCGTGCGCCTCGGTCGAGAACGGCAACCCGCTCTACTGGGACGACTCGGTGGCCGCGGCGCTGACCGAGGGCCCGGTGGCACCGCCGTCGATGGTCTCGGTCTGGTTCCGGCCGCATCACTGGGCGCCGGGGCGGACGGTCGAGGCACTGCCGCTGCAGGTCCACTTCGACCTGAAGGAAGCCCTCGGGCTGCCCGAGGCGGTCATGACCGACAACACCATTGAGTTCCACACGCCGGTGCGCATGGGCGACGTGCTGCGCACGCACCAGGTGCTGCGCTCGGTGAGCGACGAGAAGACGACGAAGCTCGGCACCGGCCGGTTCTGGGTGATCGACGTCGTCTACGCCAACCAGGACGGCGAGCTGGTGGCGGTCGAGTCCTACACGGGCTTCGGCTATCGCCGGGGAGAGGCAGCGGCATCGTGAGCGCTTCGGTCGGAGTTGTGCCGGAATTGTTCCTCGACGACGTCAGCGTGGGGCAGGAATTACCGGCCCTTAATTATAAGGTCACCGCGACCACGGTCGTCCTGGGCGCCCTGGCCACGCGGGACTGGCGCCCCATGCACCACGACAAGGACTTTGCCGTCGAGCGCAACGGGACGCAGGACATCTTCTTGAACACCCCCAACCAGGCGGCGTGGTTCGAGCGCTACCTGACCGACTGGACCGGCCCGCACGGCCGGCTGGCCCGGGTCACCTTCCGCATGAAGGGCTCGGTCTTCCCCGGCGACACCATGGCGCTCAACGGGGTGGTGGAGTCGACGTCGGTGGACGAGGTGGGCTGCGGCTTCGTCACCGTGGCGGTGACCCTGGCGGTCGGCGGGGACGTCAAGACGACGTGTGCGGCGCGGGTGGCGCTGCCGCGGAGTGCCGACGACAACCCCTGGGGCCTGCGGGGCGACCAGTGGCGGCCGTCGCCGTGAGCCCGTTTGTCGCGTTGTCTGTGTCTCTCGCATCGTTTGTGCCCGTTTGTCCTCGAGCAGGAAAGAGCATCTGAATGTTGGACCTTGATTTTGACCAGGAACAAGAGCTGCTGCGCCAGACGGTGCGCGACGTGCTCGGAAAGCACAGCCCGCTCGACGTGGTGCGTGCGATGGAGGACGACCCGGTCGGCTACCCCGCTCCGCTGTGGACCCAGCTGGGTGAGCTCGACCTGATCGGGCTGTTGCTGCCCGAGGAGTACGGCGGTTCGGCGATGTCGCTCATCGAGGGTGTGGCCCTCTACGAGGAGCTCGGTCGGGCGCTGGCGCCGACGCCGCACTTCGTCAGTGCCGTGCTGAGCGGGGGCGTCCTGGCGGCCGCCGGCAGCGACGCGCAGAAGGAGGAGTGGCTGCGCCCGGTGGCCTCGGGCGAGGCCGTCCTGACCCCGGCCTGGCTCGAGCCCGAGAACGGGTACACGCCACGGGGCGTGACGACACAGGCGGTGGCCGACGGAGCAGGGTTCCGCCTCAACGGGCTCAAGCGCCACGTGGCCTACGCCGCGGCGGCGGACCGGCTGGTCGTGCTGGCCCGGACCGGCGAGGGCGACGACGCCATCGACCTGTTCCTGGTCGACCCCAAGGCGAGCGGCGTGACGCTGCGCCAGCAGTTCAGCATCGCCTCGGACACGCAGTACGAGGTCACGCTGACCGACGTCGTCGTGGGCGAGGCCGATCGCATCGGTGCGGCCGGGAGTGGCTGGGGCACCTGGCAGGAGGTGCTCGAGCCGGCACTGGTGCTCCTGGCGGCGCAGGCCGTGGGCGGGGCGCGCTACGCGCTCGAGATCACGGTGCAGTACGCCAAGGACCGGCACCAGTTCGACAAGCCGTTGGGTGCCTTCCAGGCGCTCGCGCACTATCTCGCCGATGCGGTGACCAATCTCGACGGTGCGGAGCAGCTGGTGCACGAGGCGGCCTGGGCCGGTGCGACCGGTCGGCCGCTGGAGTCGCTGGCGCCCATGGCGAAGCTGTTCGCCTGCTCGACCTTCCGCGACATCACGGCCATGGCCCAGCAGCTCTTCGGCGGCATCGGGTTCACCCTGGACTTCGACATCCAGCTGTACTTCCGCCGGGCCAAGCAGCAGCAGTTGATGTGGGCCAACGACCGGGTCTTGGAAGACGCGGTGGCGGCGTCGCTATTCGACTGAGCCGGCTCAGGCAGTCCCGACCTGGCGGATAGGGGGCTGATTCCCTCTCGCCCGACCATCGATGATGGGTCCGGGGGCGAAGTCGACCACCTCGCCCGGCTCGGCATCGGACTGCTCCATGTCGACTGCCTTGGCCTGGCGCACGTGCCGGTAGCGCAGGGCCAGGGGGAGACAGGCGGCAAGGGTGGCCACGCCGCCGACCATGATGCTGACCCGAGGGTTGGTGACGTCGGCGATCCAGCCCATCAGCGGAGCTCCGATGGGGGTGCTTCCGAGGAAGGCGATGGCATAGAGGGCCATCACCCGGCCGCGCATGGCGGGCTCGGCCTGCAGCTGGATGGTGGCGTTGGCGGTGGCGATGAACGAGATGCTGCAGGCCCCCATGAAGACCATGGCCACGAGGGCGATCAGCTCGGTCGGGGAGGCGGCCACAACGAGGAGCATGACGCCGAACGCCAGCCCGATGAGGCTGAGCATGGCGGCGCTGGGCTTGCTGCGGTGCGCGACCATCAGGCCGCCGATCACTGCGCCGGCGCCCATGGTGGCCATGAGGGCGCTGTAGGTGCCGGCTCCGCCATGGAAGGTGCGGGTGGCGAGCAGGGGGAGCGTGGTCGTGAAGTTGAAGGCGAAGATGCCGACGACCGCCATGGCCAGCAGGGGGTCGCGCAGGTCCCTGGTCGACCACACGTAGCGCAGGCCCTCTCGGACCTGTCCCTTGGCCCGAACGACGACCGGGCGCTGGTGGAGCTCAGAGGGGCGCATCATGAACAGCGCGACCAGGACGGCGATGTAGGACGCGGCGTTGACCAAGAAGCAGGCGGCCAGGCCGACGGTGAAGATCAGGATCCCTCCGATGGCCGGGCCGATCACCCGGGCCGAGTTCATGACCACGCTGTTGAGGCTGATGGCGTTGGGCATGAGGTCACGGCCGACCATTTCGGAAACGAAGGTCTGACGGGCGGGGTTGTCGAAGAGGTTGACAAACCCGAACAGCGTGGAGATCAGGTAGACCTCCCACATGGTGATGCTGCCGAGGGCCACCAGGATCCCGAGGGCGAGGGCCAAGAGCCCCGCCGCCGTTTGCGTGACGTAGAGGAGCCGGCGCTTGTCGACCCGATCGACGATGAGCCCTCCCCAGCTCCCGAGGAGCAGCATCGGGAGGAACTGCAGGGCCGTCACGAGACCGACGTTGAAGCCGTTCCCGTGGAGCTGGTCCGAGAGGACCAGCAGGCCCAGGGCGACGGCATGCATCCAGGTGCCGGAGGCAGAGATCACCTGCCCGACGAAGAAGAGGCGGTAGTTGCGAACCTTCAATGCCTGAAAGGTCTGGCGCGCCGCCCGGCTGATGGGGCTCATCCGTCGGCCACCAGGTGCTCGAGCAGGCTGGCGAGGGCCTCGGCCCGGGCCAACTCATCGGGGTCCAGCGCGGCGAGCTGGCGGGTGAGAAATGCGTTCTTGAGGGTCCGGATGCGCTGGAGGTTGCGGCGGCCTTCTGCCGTGATCCGGACCCGGACCACCCGCCTGTCGATGCCGTCGGTCTCCCGCTCGACCAGGCCGGCGCTCTCCAGGGAGGTCACCAAGCGGGTCACTGTCGGCGGCTGTACCAGCTCAGCGGCGGCGAGCTCGCCCAGGGTGGGGCTCCGCAACCGGTTGACCGTGCCGAGGGCCGAGGCCTGCGCCGGCGACAGGCCGGCCAGGGACTGCTGACGAAGCTTGCGGTTGAGGCGATTCACGGCCACCCGGAGCCGGCTGGCGACATCGTCGTTCGGCGAGAGCCCCGCGTCGGGCGTCCGCTGGTCGACCACGGTCATCGGACGGGATGCACTCATGGGTCCATATTAGTTACTTTCGCTAACTAATAGCGCGGTCCCTTCCCCATCAGGTGAGGCAACGGCAGATGCCAACGGTGCGCTCCGGGCGAGATCTTCGGGCCTCCTGCCCTGACAGCGACCCCGTACCCGCTGGTCAAGACGGGAATAGGGTCTGTCCGTGGACGTCACGTGCTCGTGCTGCGGCAAGACCCCCGAGACGGGGTTCGTCACGCTGTTCAGCCATCGGGAGATCGCCATCTGTTACTGGTGCCTCGATGGCCTGGAAGGTCAGCGCCAGCGCCAGATCCATGGCCACACCGGTGGCTGGCATGTCGTCGGCGACGAGCCGATCTTCAAGGTGGCAGACGTGGCGCGGGCCATGGAGCACTACACGAAGCTGGGGTTCGAGGTGTCCAAGCACGACGACACCTACGCCTTCGCCGACCGGGAAGAAAAGGTCACGATCCACCTGACGCACGACGACGGGGACGGCTTCGGGCGCAGTGCGGTGTACCTGCACGTCGACGACGCTGCCGCACTCGCCGGGGAGTGGCGGCTGGCGGGCCTGGAGGTCGAGGGTCCCGAGAACCAGGACTACGGGAAGGCCGAAGGGTCGCACACGGATCCGGACGGGAACCTCATCCGTTTCGGCTCGCCGATCCGGGACTGACCTCTTCTCGGGGTCAGGCGTCCAGGGAGTAGTACAGGTTGACGATCGTCTCGTAGTAGTCCGCGCCGATGGTGTCCTCTGCGTAGCAGACGAACACGATCGGCAAGTTGTCTGGGTCCCGCCCGCGTACGAATTCGGCGGCACCTTCGGCCATGGGCCGGCGTTCGGTGAGAAGGTCATAGCTGCGCAGCACCGCCTCGGTCCGGTCGAGCTCGGCGGTCGATCCGACATTGAAGGTGATCGACCGGAGGCCGAGCGACTGCTGGCCATGGCGAACCTGATGGCGGCTGCGCGCTTCACGCAGGATGAGCACCATGGATGCGGTGGCTTCCTCGCCGAGAACCACGACCGCATCCTCGCGGGCCATCTCGTTGAGCGAGGCGATCTCCTTGTAGAACGCGACCGACCGCTCGAGGTCGGAGACCGAGATCAGGGCGGAGCGGAGACGCCACGGCGGTGCGGCAGGGTCAGCAGGCATGGTGCTTCCTCCGTAGGCGAGTCTTCAACTGTCAGGGTATCCGTCCCGGTGAAGGTTTTCACGCCCTCAAAAGGCGACGTCTTCATACGGCGGCGCTGGTCGAGGCGGACGTCGAAAAATGGGTCTGACCAGGGAGTTTCTTGGTGCTGTCCCGTCAACGAGGGCGCCTGAAGGCCCGGGCCGCCCCGCGTGACGTCCCCTTGGTAGCTTGCAGCGCGTATGGACAAGGTCACGACGACGACACGTGCGACGAAGGCGGCATTCCTGCCGACCGGGTCTGCCGCGTTGCCGTGGTGGGTCGACGCGCTGTTGATCTTCGTGGCCGTCGTGATCGTGATCACGTTGATCCTCCTGATCGTCGAGATCATCCGCAACATCGGAGCCGGCAAGAAGTCGGACCCCGAGACCGCGCAGTCGTCCTTAGCGGGAGCCGATGGCGAATGACGAACTCAGCAATGAGCAGGCGCGGCGCCTTGCGCTGAACGCCCAGGGGCTCCGTGGCGCGCGTGTCACGAAGGGTGGCCCCGGGGCCATGCTGCGCCGGCTGGGCGCGGTGCAGCTCGACACCATTTCGGTCCTGGCCCGCTCGCACGAGCTCGTGGCCTACGCCCGCCTCGGTGCGGTGGCGCGCACGAAGGTGGAGGACGCCTACTGGGGCCTCAAGAGCGAGACGTTCGAGTACTGGTCCCACGCCGCCTGCGTCCTGCCGCTGGCGGACTGGCCGGCCTACGAGTTCAAGCGCCGCGCCCGTCGCGACAAGGGGAGGCGGTGGCACGTGTTGGTGGAGAAGGACAAGACCTGCAACGAGGTGCTGTCCCGCCTGCGCGACGAGGGACCGCTGACTGCGAACGAGCTCGGCGGGGCCAAGAAGGGCGGTCCGTGGTGGGACTGGTCCGAGACCAAGATCGCCGCCGAATGGCTGCTCGACATCGGCGAGCTCGTCTGTCGCGAACGGCGGGGCTTCGCCCGCGTCTACGACCTGGCCGAGCGGGCCATTCCCGCCGACCTTCTGGGGGCGGACTGGAGCGACGAGGAGTGCGCGGTGCGCCTGGTGGCCGCGGCGGGACGCGCCATGGGGGTGGCGACGGAGGCCGACCTGGCGGTGTACCACGGGGTGCCGCGGCCGCTGGTGCGACGCGTGTTGCCCTCGTCGGGTTTGACGGAGGTCTCGGTCGCGGGCTGGAAGCAGGCCGCCTATGCCGATCCCGGCGCGCTCAGCGCGGTGAGTACCCGGATGCGGGGCCGCACCGTGACGCTCTCGCCGTTCGACTCGCTCATCTGGTACCGCGAGCGGTTGGAGCGCCTCTTCGATCTGCGCCACCGGCTGGAGGCGTACACGCCGAAGGAGAAGCGGATCTACGGCTACTTCGCCATGCCCGTGCTCGACGGCACCCGCATGGTGGGCCTGGTCGACCCGGGCCGGCGGGGCGACGTCCTGGTGGCCAAGCAGGTGACGTTGCTGCAGCCCGATGCGGCGCCGGCGGTGGCGCGGGCGTTGGCCGAGGCGGCGGCGTGGGTGGGCAGTACGTCATGCGAGGTCGAGCGCGTGGAGCCGGCGTCGGCCTCGGGTGCGGTGGTGTCCGAGGTGACGGCGGCGTTCGGGGGCTGAGCGTCGCTCAGCCGCGGCGGTGCGGCCCGGTCTTATTTGCGTCCCGGTCCCCGCTCGGCCAGTTCGCGGAACTCCTCCGGGACACGGTCGGTCGGGGAGAGAGCGACCGCGGCGTAGCCGACGGCCGCCCGGCCGAACTTGTCGCGGATGGCGTCGACTGAACGGTCAACCCCCCAGCGGTGGGACTCGATGAGTGATTGCGGCCGCGTCTCCGAAGCCGGCTGACCGCCGGGTGCCGAAAGCGGAAGCTCCAACTGGAGCGAATGCTCGGGACAGAGATTGGAGACCGACACGGCGAGGAGCGTGATGTCCCGTTCCTCTGGATTCTCCGAGAGCGCCGACACGGCGAGCCTCTCGGCAATGTCGGTCAAGGTCAACGTGGTCGAGATGGCGGGGGAGAGTGTCGCAGAACGGGTCACGGAACGAAGCTGGGCGAAACGGACGCGCACCGTGACGGTGCGGCCGGCCAGCCTGGCCTCCCGCATGCGACCGGCGACCCTGTCGGTGAGGTAGCTGAGTGTCTCGCGGATCAGCTCGGGAGTGGGGCGCCGCCGGCCGAGAGCCGCCTGGGCTCCCATGGATTTTGATCGGGCTGGTGCACTGACTGCTCGCTCATCCTCGTTGGCCGAGAGCGCTGCCAGCTTCGCTCCGGTCTTCTCGCCGAGCAGACCTCCCAGAATCGGGCTGTCGGTCTTCGCAAGTTGCCCGATGGTGAAGATCCCGGCCCGATGGAGGCGTCGTTCTGTCGTTGGCCCAACTCCCCAGATCAGTCCGACGGGCAGCGGGTCGAGAAACGCCCTCTCTTCGGCCGGCTCCACGACGACAAGGCCGTTGGGCTTGGCCACTTGCGACGCGACCTTGGCCAGGTGCTTGGTCCGGGCCACACCGACCGAGAGGGGAAGGCCGATTTGGTCGCGTACCCGTTGCCGGATCGCGGTCGCTATCTCGGCCGGCTCCCCGAAAAGGCGTGCGGCGCCGGCGACATCGAGAAATGCCTCATCGATCGACACCCTTTCGACCCGAGGGGTGAAGTCGTGAAAAATCGATACGACGTCATCTCCGAAGCGTTGGTAGCGACCAAAGTGACCGCCCACGAACAGCAGGTCGCCGCAGAGCTCCCGGGCGCGCCAACCCGGCATGCCGCCACGGACGCCGTACCGCCTCGCCTCGTACGAGGCCGCCAGGACGACACTGCCTCCAACGGCGATGGGCCGGTCCCGGAGCGACGGGTCCAAGAGCTGCTCGACGGAGGCGTAGAAGGCATCGAGGTCAGCGTGCAGAATCGTCGCCCCACCCGGTGACGGAGTGCTCACCTCTCCCAAGTTAACCGAACATACGTTCGCCTGTCACGCGCGGATCCCGGTGCCGATGTGGCGGCGCGGGATCCTCAGCTGTCCGGCGTTGACTAGGTGACGGTGCGGGCTGCGATCTGCTCGAACACGGCGACGTCGCCGTTGTAGGGCCCCGTCTGGGCCGGGTGGTGGATCACGAACTGGTCGATGCCGAGCTCGGCGTAGGGGCCGGCGAGGTCGTCGAACTGCTCGACCGACGTGATGTCCGGCTCGGTCGGCGTGAACAGCACCACCTTGCCTATGTCCGCCGGCTCCCGTCGTTCGGCGCGGCAAGCCTCCTCGAGTTGGGGGAGTTGGCGCTGGACGGCTTCGAGATGGGCCTCGGGCGTACGGGGCCCCGGCCCGGTGGGGCCGACCGTGACCCAGTTCCGCCCGTGCCGTGCCGCCAGGCGCATGCCCTTGGGGCCACCGGCGGCGATGGTCAGTGGCAGGGGCCGCTGCAGCGCGCCCGGCGTGCTCGGGGCCTCGTCGCTGCGGTAGTGGTCGGTGGTCAGGGTCGTGCGCGTCGTGGGCTCGCCGTCGACGATGGGCTGGAGCACTTGCAAGAACTCCCCGAAGCGGGCCATGCGCTCCGCCGTGGTCCACGGCTCCTGCCCGAGCGCGGTGGCGTCCGGGCCGACGCTGCCCGGACCGAGGCCGAGGTCGAGGCGGCCGCCGCTCACGTCATCGAGCGCCAGGGCGTCACGGGCGAGCGTGACGGGATGGCGGAAGTTCGGCGTGGCGACCAGGGTGCCCAGCCGGACGCGCTCGGTGACGGCGGCCGCCGCGGCCAGCACGGGCACGGCGGCGTGCCAGGGTCCGTCGGGCATGCCGCCCCAGCGGACGTGGTCGTACGTCCAGGCCGTCTCGAAGCCGACGCGGTCGGCCCACTCCCACTGGTGGCGCGCCTCGGTCCAGCGGTCGGACGGAAGGATGACGAGGCCGATGCGCACGGCCGTCAACATACTTGGGACGGTTACGTTGTGGCCGTGGCCAACGAGAGAGAAACGAAGCGCTGGAACGACGACCAATGGGTGGCGGCATGGCCCAAGCGGGAGCGCCTGACCGAGGCCCTGACGCCGCACCTGTTGGCGGCGGCACGCGTGGAGCCAGGCCAGCGGGTGTGCGACATCGGGTGCGGTGGCGGGGACCAGACGATTGCCGTGGCGGGCGCGGTGGGGCCGACCGGGCAGGTGGTCGGGCTGGACGTCTCGGCGCCGCTGGTGGAGCTGGCGCGGTCGCGTGCGGAGGCGGCCGGTGTGACGAACGTGGAGTTCGTGGTCAGGGACGTGCAGACCGGCGGCCTCGGTGACGAGCCCTTCGATCTGGCCGTCAGCCAGCTCGGGATCATGTTCTTCGACGAGCCGACGGCGGCCTTCCGCGCCATCCGCAGCGGGCTGCGGGAGGTCGGGCGCCTGGTCTTCGCCTGCTGGCAAGAGGTGGAGCACAACCCGTGGCACACCGGCACGGCTCTGCGCCCCTTCGTGCCGCCGCCCCGCCTGCCGGGGCCAGGGAAGAGCCCGGTGGGCCCTTTCGCGTTCGGCGACGACGAGTACGTGCACGACATCCTGGGTGCGGCCGGTTTCGGGGAGGTCGAGACCACGGCGCTCGAGATCACCGTGCGTGCGCCGGCCAGCGCCGTGGTGGACCGCTCGCTGTTCGGGTTCATGGGCGTGCCTCCGGAACGCCTGGAGGAGGTCGGAGCCGTCGTTGACGCGCATCTCGCGCGCTTCGCCGTGGGGGATGGCGAGTACGAGTACCCCCTGGCGTTCCGGATCTACGAGGTCGTCAAGGGCTGATGGCGGGGGC
>DATBAO010000010.1:0-2566 GCA_036271495.1 Acidimicrobiales bacterium | reverse complement strand
ATGGTGAACGCGGTGCCGTAGTTGAAGTGCGCCAACCTGAGGTCACCGACGGCGCAGTCGCGCACCTGGGCGTGGAACTGCGCCGCGGGCCCCTCGACAAGCAACTGGTGCTCACAAAGCAGCTCGCCGATCACGGCGGTGACCTCGTCGCGGTCAGTGGTGTCGAGAAGCATGCGGCCGGGCAGGCAGGCCATTGTTCCGGCGACGGGAAAGGTGCCGGCGGGCTGGGTCTGCATGATACGAACCTCCGCCAAAGTGGCATAGCCAGTTATTTCCCGAATATACATCGTCTGTGTTGCCCGTCACGCCCGCACGCCGGCGTTCGAATCGCCCGCGAACGACGGCCGGTCGGGGACCCGCTGCGGAATGTGGCCCTGGCCAGTGCGGAATGCGGATAGGAGTCCAGCCCGCCGGTTCCTAGCCTGACCTTCAGAACCCGCGACGCCAGGAGAGTGCCATGTCATCCGAGCCCACCAGGACCCTGCTCCGCGGCGGGACCGTCGTCTCCGTCGACCCCGCACTCGGCGACTTCCGCGGCGACATTCTCATCGAGGGGGACGTCATCGCCGCCACGGGCGACCTGGGGGACGTCCTCGGTGCCGAGGTGATCGACGTGCGCGACCACATCGTCTTCCCCGGCTTCGTCGACGGCCACCGCCACCTCTACCAGACGGTGCTGCGGGGCCTCGGCGTCGAGTGGTCGCTGGTCGAGTACTGCATCGGGATGTTCGGCACCGTCGGCGCCCACCTGAGCGCGCAGGACGTCTACCTCGGCACGCTCCTTGGTGCCCTCGACTCGATCGACGCCGGGGTCACCGGGGTCTACGACCTCGCTCACTGCCAGGTCACCCCGGAGCACACCGACCGCTCCCTGGAGGCCCTGCGCGAGAGCGGTCTGCGGACGGTCTTCGCGTACGGCGGTTCCTCGGCCCAGTGGGTCGAGTGCCTGGCCCCGCCGTTCCAGAGCTCGACCCCGATGAACGACGCGGAGGTGCGCCGGCTGCGCAACGGCCCGCTGTCCGACGACGGCGCGCTGGTGACGCTCGGGCTCTTCGGCCGCGGCCCCGACCTCGGGGTGATGGACGTGGTGCGCGACGAGTGGGCGCTTGTCAGGGAACTCGACATCCCCGTCAACCTGCACGTCGGCCAGGGGATCTTCCCCGGCCGCCCCGCGCTCAAGCGGCTGAACGACGAGGGAATGCTCGGCCCCCGGGTCTCCATCGGGCACGCCAACCTGCTGACCGATGAGGAGATGGCCATGATGCGCGACACCGGCACCACCGTGACCACGACCCCGGAGATCGAGGCGGTCATGGGGCACGGCTGGAGCCCGATCAACCGGCTGCTCGCGGCTGGCGTGCGCCCCAACCTCGGCATCGACACGGTGCTGGTCATCGGCGGTGACATGTTCACGGCGATGCGCTCGGCGCTGGTCACGGCACGCGGATTGCCCAACGCGGAACGGCTTAAGGGGGGCGAGAACCCGATGGCCCTGCGCCTCCACCCGCGGGACGTGCTCGCCTTCGCCACCATCGAGGGCGCACGGGCGCTCGGCAAGGCCGACGTGACGGGCAGCATCACCGTCGGCAAGAAGGCCGACATCGTCACCATGACCACCGATGACATCTCCGTCTTTCCTGTCGTCGACCCGGTCTCGGCCATCGTGTACGGCGGGTCCCGCCGCACCGTGACCAACGTCTTCGTCGGCGGGCGCCGCCGCAAGGCCGACGGCGCCCTTGTCGGCGTGGACACCGCCGCGCTGCACGGGGCCGCCGACCGGGCCGCGCGCGACCTGATCGAGCGGTCCGGCATCGGCCCGTCCTGGCGGCCGTAAGCGCCGGATCCACCCACACAGACCAGCCGCACAGAGACGGAGACGAACCTTGTCAACCACGACGTCAGCGACGACGAACGCGCCGAGGACCCTCGACGAGCGCATCGAGCGGGCCGGCGGGCCGGTGCAGATGCTGAGGAACGCACCGGTCGGCGCGTATCCCTTCCCCATCAGGGCGGAGTTCACCAACTGGCGCGACGAGCAGCGCGCCTGGCGCACGACCGCCTCGCTGATGGATTCCTCCTTTCACATGACCGACTTCTACTTCAAGGGTCCCGACGTGAAGCGGCTGCTGTCCGACACGGGGCTCAATAGTTTCAGCAACTTCGGTAAGGACAGGGCCAAGCAATTCGTGGCCTGCAACCACGAGGGCTACGTCATCGCCGACGCCATCCTGATGCCCTTCGCCGACGACGAGGCCGCGCTGATCGGCCGGCCCGCCACTCCGCACTGGGTCGCCTACCAGGCAGAGCGGGGAGGCTACGACGTCGAGGTCACCCGCGACTACCAGTCCTCGATGAACCCGGGCCGACGCCAGCTCTTCCGGTTCCAGGTCCAGGGGCCGCAGTCCCTCAAGGTCGTGGAGAAGGCTGCCGGTCACCCGCTCGCCGACATCCCGTCCTTCCGCGTCGGCTCGCTTGAGATCGCCGGCACCCAGGTGCGGGCGCTCAACCACTCGATGTCACGCGAGCTCGGCTACGAGCTCACCGGCCCGTTCGAGGCGGGCGCGGC
>DATBAO010000009.1:0-6815 GCA_036271495.1 Acidimicrobiales bacterium | reverse complement strand
CCGATCTTGTCGATCTCGTCGATATAGAGCACGCCGCGCTGCGCGGATTCGAGATCGAAATCGGCCGCGTGCAACAGCTTCAGCAGCAGGTTTTCGACGTCCTCGCCCACGTAGCCGGCCTCGGTCAACGCGGTGGCGTCGGCGATGGCGAAGGGGACGTTGAGCATGCGCGCCAGCGTCTGGGCCAGCAGCGTCTTTCCGCAACCCGTCGGGCCCAGGAGCAGGATGTTCGACTTGGCCAGCTCGACACCGTCCTCGCCCCCCGGGGGGCCGGCCTGCACGCGCTTGTAGTGGTTGTAGACGGCGACCGACAGGATCTTCTTGGCGTACTCCTGCCCCACGACGTAGTCGTTGAGGAACTCGAAGATCTCCCGCGGCTTGGGCAGGTCCTCGAAGCTCAGCTCCGTGGACTCGTCACGCTCCTCGGCGATGATGTCGTTGCACAGGTCGATGCACTCGTCGCAGATGTAGACACCCGGACCGGCGATCAGCTTCTTGACCTGTTTCTGCGTCTTGCCGCAGAAACTGCACTTGACGAGATCCCCGCCCTCTCCGAACTTCGCCACCAGATCGCTCTCCCGTCCGTGCCAGCTTGTCCTACGCGGCGCCGATGGCCTCGAGTGGCGCCACCGTCCGCGCTGTGATGACTTCGTCTATGACGCCGTACGTCACTGCTTCGTCCGCCGTCATGATGAAGTCCCGATCGGTGTCCTGGGCCACCTTCTCCTGGGTCTGCCCGGTGTCTTCGGCCAGCATCCCCGACAGCAGGTCGCGCATGCGGAGGATCTCCTTGGCCTGCAGCTCGATGTCGCTGGCCTGACCCTCGACGCCGCCCCAGGGCTGGTGCAGCAGCACGCGGGCATGAGGAAGTGCGAACCGCTTGCCCTTGGCCCCGGCCGCCAGCAGGACCGCCGCCGCCGATGCCGCCTGCCCGAAGCAGAAGGTGGAGACGTCGGCCTTGATGAACTTCAGCGTGTCGTAGATCGCGAACAGCGCCGTGATCTCGCCGCCGGGCGAGTTGATGTAGAGGTGGATGTCCTTGTCGGGCTCCTCGGACTCCAAGAACAGCATCTGCGCGCAGACCAGATTGGCCACCGCGTCGTCGACCGGCGTGCCGAGGAAGATGATGCGCTCACGGAGCAACCGCGAGTACAGGTCGTAGGCCCGCTCGCCCCGGTTGGACGACTCGATCACCGTCGGGACCAGATAGTTGTAGGCCTTCATCGGGCTCCCCGCACTCTGCATCTTCACTCGCTCTCCTCGTCTTGCTCGACTTCGCCCTCTCCTGAGGCATCAACCTTGAGGTCATCCCGTGACATCGGGTTGCCCTCTTCGTCGAAGAGATCAACGTGGTCCAGCAACCACTCCAGCGCTTTGCCTTTGCGCAGCTCCGAGCGTACCGCGCCGGTCCGGCCGGCCGTGTCGAGTTGGCGGCGCAATTCGGTCGGGGTGGTGCCCATCCGCTCCGCCATGGTCACTATCTCGGCAAGGAGCTCCTCGTCACTGAGCGTGAGCTCCTCGGCCTCGACCAGGGCCCGCAGCGCCAGGTCGGCCTTCACCGCAGCCAGGGCGTCCACCCGGACGGCGCCCAGGAGCTCGTCGGGCGAAGTGCCGGTGGCCTGGAAGTATTCGGCCAAGCCGAGCTTCTGCGCCTCCAGGCGGTGTTGCAGGTCGTGCAAGCGCTCGTTGACCTCGGCGTCGACCAGGACCTCGGGCACCACGTCCTCGGCCACCAGCTCGGACAGGGCCTCGATCGTCTTCTGGCGCAGTGCCATCTGGCTCTGCATCAGCTTCACGCGGCCGATGCGTGTGGTGATGTCGTCGCGCAGCTCGGCCACGGTCTCGAACTCAGAGCTCTCGGCGGCCCACTCGTCGGTGGCCTCGGGAAGCTTCTTGATCTTGACCTCTTTGACGAGCACGCGGAACGCCACGCTCTCGTCGGGCTCGTTCGGGTTGGCGGCGTCGAAGGCGAGGATGGCGCCGGCCTTGGCCCCGTGCAGCTCGGCGTCGAGCTCGGGGACGACGGAGGCAGACCCGACCTCGTAGAGGTAGTCGTCGACACCGACCACTTCCGCACCGGAGGCGTCGTTGCCGTGCAGGTCGATCGTGACCAGGTCCCCGTCGATGGCCGGGCGATCCACCACGTCGAGCTCGGCGTCGTTCTCGCGCAGCCGGTCGAGCTGGCCCTGCACCTCCTCGTCGCTGACCGCGAGCCCGGGCAGCGTGACGTGCAGGCCGTCGTAGCCCGGGATGGCGACGACAGGACGCACCTGGACCACCGCGTCGAACGAGACGGCGCCGCCGTCCTCGCCGCCGGTGATGTCGATTTCGGGTTGGGCGATCGGATCGAGCTCGGTGTCGACCACGGCGCGGGCGTAGAAGTCCGGCAGCGACTCGCGCAGGGCCTCGGCGCGCAGCGCGCCGGCCCCACCCATGCGGGCCTCGAGCACCTTGCGCGGCACCTTGCCCGGGCGGAATCCCGGCACGCGCACCTGCTGGGCCAGGGTGCGCACGACGTCACCGAGCGCTTTGTCGAACTCGGGCTCGTCGACCTCGACGGTCAGGCGAACAAGGTTTCCATCCATGGGCTCTGCAGTGGCACGCATCACGAGCCGATCACTCTACCGGCCGCCCCGCGCCCGAGGCGCACGGTGCGCCTGGGCGGTGCAGCCCGCTCAGAACATGAAGTTCATGGCGCCCAGGACGGACTGACCCACCAGGGCGTCACCGGCCAGCGCCAGCCCACCGGCGGCGTCGACCTGTGCCGCGGTGGCCCGGCCGCAGCCGAGGCGCATGAAATCGACGCCGGACAGCGAGAGGGTCGCCGTCGGTGTCACGTCGTCCGCCACCGGCCGGGCGCGCCCGCCCTCGACGGCGATCGTGAAGATGCGTGCATCGGCCCCGGGACCCGCCACGTCGAAGCGGATCGCGGTGCCCTCGGCG
This sequence comes from Acidimicrobiales bacterium, assembly GCA_036271495.1. Lineage (GTDB taxonomy): Bacteria > Actinomycetota > Acidimicrobiia > Acidimicrobiales > RAAP-2 > Bog-473. The sequence continues at coordinate 3,872 of DATBAO010000009.1, read as the reverse complement.
CACCCCGCCTTCTTGCCCACGACGAAGGGCATGGCGCCCTGCACGCGGTCCAGTGCGATCGCCGAGGCCAGGTTCCCGCTTCCACCGGGCCGGTCCAGGGCGAGACGAACGTCCTGCTCGTGCACCCAGCTGTCGTAGACGCGCACCGTCATGAACTGCGCGCGCGGCACCTCGCCGATGGGGCTCCATCCGACCTCGGCCCAGCCGGCGGCGCTCAGCGCGTCGAGCTGGGCCAGGCGGAGAGTGGTGACCTCGACGAATTCGGCGCGCACCGCCGGACCGGACAAGGCGCGCCGCACGGCGACGAAGCGCTCGTTCGCGGCGGCGAAGTCGTTCTTGACGTGCGCTCCCATGGGCTGGTCCCACTCCGGAACCGGGTCGCCCATGATGGCCCGCTCGATCCCGATGAGGTGGGAGAGCTGGTCCTTGACGTCCCATCCCGGGCACTCGGTGGGCAAGGCCCACTCGTTCTCCGAAAGCTCGAAGCAGACCTCGGCCAGCCCCTCCCAGGTCTCCCCCAGCGCCGCCCGGGCCCGTACGCCCTCGAGCTGCCGCTCAACGTCCTGACCTGCACCGTTGTCGCCCATACGAGCGACCCTAGCCCCGGATTGTGCCTGACGACGTCCGACCATCCCCCCATCGTGGAGACGCCCCCGCTACGTTCGACACCCGTTCAAGGCCATCACCGACCGAAGGAGTTGCCATGGCTAACTACGAGGGGTACTGCGTGAAGTGCCGAGAGAAGCGGGAGTTCGACGGCCAGGAAGTGGAATTGGCCAACGGACGCCGCGCCGCACAGGGCACCTGCCCGACCTGCGGGACCAAGATGAACCGGATTTTGGGCAAAGCCAAGGTCTGAACACCTCACGCCAGCAGCGGTGAGCGGGCCGCTGACTGGCGTGGGACGATGAAACCCATGCATGACCTCGTCATCAAGGGTGGGACGCTCGTCGACGGAACAGGCGTGGCGGCACGAGAAGCCGATGTGGCGGTGGATGCCGGCCGCATCACCGAGGTGGGCACGGTCCAGGGCGGTGCCACCCGGGTCATGGAGGCCGACGGCCTGCTGGTGACCCCGGGTTGGGTCGACGTGCACACGCACTACGACGGACAGGTCACGTGGGACACCGAGCTCGCACCGTCCTCGTGGCACGGCGTCACGACGCTCGTCATGGGCAACTGCGGCGTGTGGTTCGCCCCGGCACAGCCCGACCGGCACGACTGGTTGATCGCCCTCATGGAGGGGGTCGAGGACATCCCCGGCACGGCGCTGGCCGAAGGGATCGAGTGGGAGTGGGAGACCTTCCCCGAGTATCTCGACGCGCTCGAGAAGCGAACGTGGACGGTCGACGTCGGCACCCAGGTCCCCCACGCGGCGGTGCGGGGCTATGTCATGGGCGAGCGGGGGGCCCACAACGAGGCGGCCACGGCCGAGGACATCGCGGCCATGCGGGCCATCGTGCTCGACGCCATGCGGGCCGGCGCGCTCGGCTTCTCCACCTCGCGCACCCTCGGGCACCGCGCGCTCGACGGTGAGCTGATGCCCGGGACCTTCGCCGCCGAGGACGAGCTCTTCGGCCTCGGTTCCGCACTGGGTGAGGCCGGTACCGGCGTCTTCGAGCTGGCCCCGTTGGGCTCGGCCGGCGAGATGCTCGAGGACGCCTGGCAGGAGGTCGATTGGATGCGCCGGCTCTCGGCCGCCATCGACCGTCCCGTGTCCTACGTGCTGCTGCAGGCGGACGACGACCCCGAGCTGTGGCGCAAGCAGTTGGCGGCGTCGCTCGAGGCCTGCGCCGAGGGCGCCCGCCTCTTCCCCCAGATCGCGGGGCGCCCGACCGGCATCTTGTCGGGGCACCACACCACGCTCTGCCTCTTCTCCGAGTTCCCGGCCTATGCCGCGCTGCGGGAGCGCTGCGGCTCGCCGGCCGAGCTGGCCACGGCGCTGGGCGACCCCGAAGTGCGGCGGTCGATCACCTCGTGGACGCCGTCGTCGCAGGACGAGGCCGACGCCATGGCCAAGGCCTACGAGCGCACCTTCATCCTCGGCGACCCGCCCGACTACGAGCCCGGGCCGGAGCGCTCGCTGGCCGGCATGGGCGCGGCGAGCGGCCGGTCACCGCTGGAGGTGGCCTACGACGAGATGGCCCGCGACGGCGGGCAGGGCCTGTTGTACATCCCGATCCTCAACTACGCCCTGGGCGACCTCGACCACGTGCACGAGATGATGCTGCACCCGCAGGGCCTGCTGGGCCTGGCCGACGGCGGCGCCCACACGGGCACCATCTGCGACGCCTCCATGCCCACGTTCATGCTGACGCACTGGACCCGCGACCGCAGCCGGGGCGAGCGGCTCCCGCTCGAGTACGTGGTGAGGAAGCAGACGCACGACACGGCGCGGCTGTACGGCATGAGCGACCGGGGCACCGTGGAGCCCGGCGCGCTGGCCGACCTCAATCTCATCGATTACGACGCGCTGACCCTGGGCGCACCGTTCGTCACCAACGACCTGCCGGCAGGCGGGCGGCGGCTGCTCCAGAAGGCGTCGGGGTACGTGGCCACCCTGAAGGCGGGAGCAGTGACGTTCGAGCACGGCGAGCCGACCGGAGCGTTGCCGGGCCGCCTCGTGCGCGGCGCCCGCTGAACCCGGCGGAACCCATCCGCCGCACTCCCCCGCTTGGCCGGGGCCGACGACACGGCAGACTGCACCCCGTATGGAGGCGTCCCTGAACCAGTACGCCCTGCGGGACGGCGTGCACATCGGCTTCCAGGTCTGGGGCGGGGCGCCGGAGGGGCCCGGCGACGGCGACGGCGACGTCGTCGACGTCCTGGAGTTCAACAGCGGGCTGATGATCTCCATCGACGAGACCGACGGCGAGCCCAACTGGCTCGACTACACCCAGCGCGTGGCGGGCTTCTCCCGCCTCATCCGCTTCGACACCGGGGGTCTGGGGCTGTCCGATCCCCTTCCGGCGGGGACCGATCCCTCCATCGAGGGCTGGGGCCGTGACGCCATGGCCGTCATGGATGCGGCCGGGTGTGACCGTGCCGTGATCCTCGCCTCGGCCGGCGGGGCGATGCCCGCCCTGTGGCTGGCCGCCACCCACCCCGAACGGGTCATCTCCCTCGTCATCGTGAACGGCACGGCGCGGGTGGGGCAGGCCGAGGACTACGGCTTCGGCGCCTCCGACGAGGAGGTCGCCGTCGGGTCCGGGATCGAGGGTTCCGTGACCGAGGACGGCATTCCCCGGGACATCAGCATCTTCGCCCCCAGCCTGGCCCACCGGGTCGGCTTCCAGGAGTGGTGGGGGCGGGCGGCCCGGCGCGGCGCCAGCCCGGCGACCGCGATGGCCTTCAACGTGGTCACCTTCTCGGCCGACCTCCGTTGGTGCCTCCCATCGATCACCTGCCCGACGCTGGTGTTCGCGCGCCTGGACAGCTACGCCAACCTGAGCCAGCACGGCCGCTACCTGGCCGAGCACATCACCGGTGCCAGGCTCGTCACCACGACAGGGCCCGACATCCTCCCGTGGGCCGGCGAGTTCGACACCGTGATCGACGAGATGGAGGAGTTCGTCACGGGGGCACGCGGCGTGCACGCGGCGACACGCCTGCTCGCCGCCGTGCTCTTCACCGACATTGTGGACTCGACAGTGCGCGCCGCCGAGGCCGGTGACCGCCAGTGGCGCGCCGTGCTGGACGAGTTCGACGTCAACGTCGGGCGGCTGCTGGCCCGCCACGACGGGATCCTCGTCAAGGCGTTGGGCGACGGGATCCTCGCCCGCTTCGCGGCGCCGGCCCAGGCCGTGCGCTGCGCCGAGGCCATGGTGGACGCGGCCCGCAACGCCGGTCTGCAGCTGAGGGCCGGCCTCCAT
>DATBAO010000008.1:0-10517 GCA_036271495.1 Acidimicrobiales bacterium | reverse complement strand
GGAGGCGGTGGTGTCACAGGCGCCGGCGGGTCCGGCGACGCGTCGCAGATCACGTCGTGGGTGGAGTCGCACTTCACCGCCGAGACGGTGGGAGGCGTGACCGTCTACAACCTGGCGGGCGGTGCCTCGTCCTGACGGAGCAGATCAGTCGAGCAGCGCGACGTAGCGCGCCAGCGTCTCCTCGTCGAAGGCGACGAATCTGATGCGCGCCACCTCGGTGTCCGCCGCGCGGGCCGTGGTCACGGCGATAGCGGCGGCTTGCTCCAAGGGATAGCCGTAGACCCCGGTGGCAATGGCCGGGAAGGCGACCGAGCGCGCACCGACCTCGTCGGCGACGGCGAGCGCGTTGCGGTAGCAGGAGGCGAGCAGCGCGGGCTCGCCCGCGGTGCCGCCGTGCCAGACCGGGCCGACGGTATGGATGATGAACCGGGCCGGCAGGGCGAACCCGTCGGTGACCACGGCGTGGCCGGGCGGGCATTCGCCGATGGCCCTGCAGGCCGCCTGCAGGCGCTCGGCCCCGGCGGCACGGTGGATGGCGCCGTCGACGCCACCGCCGCCCGCCAGGTGGCGGTTGGCCGCGTTGACGACGGCGTCGACCCGCTCTGCCGTGATGTCGCCCCGAACTGCCTGCAGCAGTGGCGCCATGACGGGGCCGGCTATCCGGCTATCCGCCGGTGGTCGATCCCGAGGAGGCGGGCACCAGCTTGAGCAGCGACGTCGACTTGGCCGGTGCGGTCTGGCTCTTGTTCTCGCCCCAGTGCGTGAAGGTCACGGTCCCGTGGATGGCCGACGCCCCGCCACCGGTGCCGGCGTTCGTCACCTCTTGGATCGGCAACGGGGTGCCCTTGGCCGGGATGTACAGCACGACCGGCACCTTGCCCCCGCTCTCCGTGGCGACCGCTCCCTTGATGGCCGTCGCATGCTGACCGGCGACCGTGGCCGTCTTGCCGTAGGTGTAGGGGCCGCCGATCTCGAGCTCCTTGGACACCTGCGACGAGAGCAGCCCGCCGACGAGCTCGCCGAGGCCCTGGTTCGACGTCGGGAACGACAGCCACTTGCCGGCGTACTTCGTCGCGTCCGCCTTGGTGAGGCCGATCACGTGCTGGAGTGCGGCGGAGTTGCCCGAGACGTATCCAGTCGACCCGACGACCTTGGCGCTCATGCGCTCCGTGAGCTTGTTCTGCTTCACCACCAACGTCTGCGCGCCCGAGGTGGTGCCGGCGTCGCCGCTGACGTCGAGCTCGGCGCCGTTCTGCTTGGCGACCGAGGCGAAGTGCACGCCCTTGGTGCCGATCGCCTTCAAGGCGGCGTTGTACTGCGCGGTGGCGCCCGACGCGGCGGCCGAGCCGGCGGCGGTGGTCGTGGTCGTCGTGGCGGCGCCGGCGGTGGCGGGGGCGGCCACGACGAGGGCGGCCGTGAGCGCGGCGACCGTCGAGACGGTGATGCCGGAGGCAACCGCGACGAGGCGGGCGGGGTTCTGGCGCAAGGGGTGCATGACCTTCACTCTCCTGGAGGCCCGGCACGGCGGCGCAGAGAGCGCCGACCTGGCCAGGGGGACGATGCGCACCATCTTCCCACGTCCCCGGGACGGGCCAGGGTCGACTCCGGGAGTTCTTAGACGGCGCTTATCAAGCCCACCGAGATAGTGGCCTTGGGCGCCTCGGGACGCACCCGCTCGCCCCACTTCGAATAGGTGATGTGCTCGGCGTCGGTCGTCTGCCCCTTGGCGTTGACCGAGTCCTCCTCCACCGGAACGTGGGTTCCCTTGGCGCGCACGTACAGGACGACGTGTTGGGATTTCTTGCCGAAGGCCTGCGTCCCGTCGATGGCGTCGACCGCCTCACCGTGCAGCGTGCGCGCCTTGCCCAAGGTGAGCGGCGCCTTGAGGGCCAGCTCCTTGGCCAGGTCGGCCGAGCGCACCCCCTCGACCACGGGGGCGAAGGCCGTGTTGTCGGTGGAGAACGCGATCCACTGGCCGTTCGCTTCGGTTGCTTGGGATGAGCTGAGTCCCACCAGGTTCTCGAGCCCGTCGGCATTGCCCTTGACGTACGAGATGCCGCCGATCACGAGGATGGAGATGGAGCCCTGGCCCATGGTGACGGACTGGCTGGCCGACGCCGGCCCGGCGTCGCCGCTCTCGACCAGCGTGACCTTGGCCTCGGTCGAGGACGAGTCGTAGTGGACCGACCACGCGTGCGTGGTGGCGACGGCGTCCTTGTACAGGGTTGCTGCGTCGGTCGAGTCGGCGCCGGCCGGACCCGCCATGGCTGCCGTGCCCGCCACGCCCGCCGCGGCGCCCACGACCGACGCTCCCGCCAACAGCGCACCGACCACGAGCCTTCTCGCCTCGACCACCAACCCTCCTCCGTTCCCTCTCCCGCCCAGGGAGCCGTCAGCTTCGCATGGACGGGACATCGGGTCCGGTCGCCGATCTTTTCCGCCGGACGGCGTCCCGGCGGCGGGCGGGCGACCGTTCTCCGGCCGTCCGGGGCCCCCGGGGAAAGGTCCACGTTCTACGAACACATGTTCGTTATGCTGCCAACCAGGCAACGCCGGCGGGGTCGTCACACCCCCACCGTAGGGTCACCGAAACAGTGTCGAGCGGGGACGTAGGCCCGCCGGGACGCAGTCGCAAACAGTCGTAAACGTTCGTAAAAGCACAGACAGAGGAGAGAGGGATGGCCGAAGCAGAACGGGAAAAGGCACTGGATGCCGCGCTGGGGCAGATCGAGAAGCAGTTCGGCAAGGGCTCGGTCATGCGCATGGGCGACAACACCGCGATGAACATCGAGTCCATCCCGACCGGTGCGCTCTCCTTGGACCTGGCGCTGGGCATCGGCGGCCTCCCACGGGGACGCATCGTCGAGATCTACGGCCCCGAGTCGTCGGGGAAGTCGACGCTGGCCATGCACGCGGTGGCCGAGGCACAGCGCAACGGCGGCATCTGCGCCTACATCGACGCCGAGCACGCCATGGACCCGGTCTACGCCCGGGCCATCGGGGTCAACGTCGACGACCTCCTGATTTCGCAGCCGGACACCGGTGAGCAGGCGCTCGAGATCGCCGACATGCTGATCCGCTCCGGTGCGCTCGACGTGCTGGTCATCGACTCGGTGGCGGCCCTGACGCCGCGGGCCGAGATCGAGGGGGACATGGGGGACACCCACGTGGGCCTCCAGGCCCGGCTCATGTCCCAGGCGCTCCGCAAGCTGACCGGCACGCTGTCGAAGTCGAGCACCATCGCCATCTTCATCAACCAGCTGCGGGAGAAGATCGGCGTGATGTACGGGAGCCCCGAGGTCACCCCGGGCGGCCGTGCGCTGAAGTTCTACTCCTCCATCCGGTTGGACATCCGCCGCATTGAGGCGATCAAGGACGGGGCCGACGTGGTCGGCAACCGGACGAGGGTCAAGGTCGTCAAGAACAAATGCTCGGCACCGTTCAAGCAGGCCGAGTTCGACATCATGTACGGCAAGGGCATCAGCCGTGAAGGGTCGCTGCTCGATGTGGCGGTCGACCTCGGGTTCGTCAAGAAGTCGGGCGCCTGGTTCACCTACGAAGGCGAGCAGCTCGGCCAGGGTCGGGAGAACGTGAAGACGTTCCTCGTCGAGAACCCCCAGCTGATGGCCGAGATCAACGATCGTGTCCGCGAGTGCCTGGCGCCCAAGGAAGAGGACTTCCTGCCCGAGGATGCTCTCGACCCCGACGACGTGCCGATCTCGCTCGATTCCTAGCTTCAAAGCCGCACCCCGCCTCTCACGGCATCGACGCACTCCGGGCCCGCCTTCGCCTCCCTAGGGGCAACGGCCCGGAGTGCTTCGCGTCCGGACCACAATGGTGCGATGCCGGCCCGCGAATGGAAGCAACGGACCTATCGGATCCTGGATCGCTTCGTCCCCACCGTCCCGTTCCGCTACCTGCCGCCGAAGCAGTCGGTGCGGCTGGCCTTCAACGTGGTCCTCGATCGCGAGCCCGATGCCGGCGGGGAGGCCGACTACGTGCAGAAGCTGACGGACGGGGAGCTCTCCCGCCACGGCGTGGCCGAGATGCTGGTGCACTCCGAGGAGTTCCGCCGGCGCGTGCCCATCGGCAACGTGCTGCTCTCCATGCACGTCAGCCGCAGCGAGTTCGTGGCGGGACTGCCACGGGCGGCGCGGATCCTCGACCTCGGTGGGACGCACCAGGGCATGCCCGACGGCGCGTTCGTGCACCTGGGCTACCCCTACCCGTTCGAGCGCCTGGTGGTGGTCGACCTGCCGGTCGACGAGCGCGACGTCATCTACCAGGGCGGCTCGTCAGGTGAGGCGGTGCGTTCCGAGCTCGGTCCGGTGGAGTTCGCCTTCCACTCCATGGTCGACCTCAGCCGCTACGAGAACGGGTCGTTCGACATGGTCTACAGCGGGCAGTCCATTGAGCACGTGAGCGAGGAGGACGGGGACGCCGTGGTGCGGGAGGTCTTCCGGGTGTTGGCACCGGGCGGCTGGTTCTGCCTTGACACGCCGAACGGGCCCGTGTGGCGCCTGCGCTCCGACGAGTTGATGAACCACGACCACCAGATCGAATACGCTGCCGATGCGCTCGCGACCAAATTGGAGCGGGGCGGCTTCGAGGTCACCGAGTCGAAGGGGCTCAACCTCATGCAGCGGGGCGCCGCCGCGGGGGTGTTCGACGAGGCCGAAGCCAGCGCCTACCCGGGCGTGTTCGCGGCGGCGGAGGATTGCCTGCTGCTGGCGATGGTGGCCCGCAAGCCGATGGCTTAGGGCGTCGTCGTCGCCATGATGGTGTTGGGCACCAGCTCGACCCAGGTCTGACCGGGCTGCATCGGGATCGGCACCCCGAACGCGTTCACGAACTGGGTGGGCGAGCCGAGGGTGGAGCGGTGCCATGTCGCGGGAATGGCGTAGCCGTTGCGATAGATGACGGCCGTCCCGCTGGCGTTGGGGTAGAGGTCGGCCTGCACCTCCATGCCCCCCTCGTCGTTCTCGAGCCAGGGCCCGTAACTGATCTGCACGTACTGCACGACCACGTTGGCGGCCTGGTTCTGCACGTTGTTGGCCAGCATGTCCGGCGTGGTGCCGTTGTAGTAGCGCAGGAACGTGTCGGTGGGCTTGTTCCACTTCCACGTGACGTTGGAGGTCCCCGAGAAGTTGACGTTCACGCTGGAGACGGCGGTCCCGCCGGGCGGCGTGGTGTCCGAATAGGTGAAGATCGGCTGGGGCGGCGTGTTCATGGTCGGGTGGGTGCCGTAGACGATGGCGCTCGAGGTGTAGTCCGAGTCCGGCGCCACGTGGCCGGGAGGGTGGATCATCAGCGACTGGCTGTTGCCGATGTCGACGTTCACGATCGGCGAGGCGTTGATGTTGGCGATGACGGGATTGATGCCGCCGACGTGCGCCAGGAGCGGGTTGCCCAACTGCCCGAGGATGCCGATGTCGATGTTGCGGGCCGAACGGACAGGGCCGATCAACGCGGCGTCCTGGCATTGGAAGACGGCGGCGAAGCGCGTGATGCCGCCCTCGACGGGCTCCTCGAAGATGATGTCGGCCTTGTCGAGGCCCGACTGGGGGCGACCGGCCGGGTAGTTGTCGATCTTCACTGCCATGGCGGGGCGTTGCGGCACGGCACCACTGGGCGCCGGCGCGCCGGTCAGGGGACAGGCGGGCGGCGGGTCGGTGGACGTCGTCGTGGTCGGCTTCACCTTCGCCGCAGCCTCGTGAGCTGGGTGAGAGGAGCAGGCGCTCAGCAGCAGTCCGGTAAGTCCTGCGGCCGCCAGCGCGCCCCAGGCGTGCGGGCGTCGCACCCTGGAACCTTGAGAATCAGATGTGGGCATCGCTGGGCGTCGATCGTACGGGGATTGGGGCCAAAAGTGGTGTCATCCCGCCCGCGACGGGCCCTGCGCTGGTGCGCAGCGACCGGGAGTGGCTCAGGCGGAGGGGGTGGGAGCGGCGCTTCCCGCGGTGGCGGCGGCACCGGTGTAGATCGCCGACCAGTTGCCGGTCGACGCGCCGTACGAGGTGGCGGGCCCCAGGCCGAAGCGGCCGTAGACGTTCTCCATGGCCCGGCGGATCACGTCGGTCACACCCGGAATGGCGGGGACGATGACGTTGGGCGGGATTGCTCCGGTGTTGCCGAGCAACGACACGAAGCTGGCCGAGCCGGCCGCCAGCACGCCGCCGCCGTTGCCCGGGGCCGTGTAGTACGTGATGTCGGACCAGTTGCCCTGCCCCGGAACCGGTGAGTGCGCCAGCACGTCGGCATTCTTCGGGCCGGGGAGGGACGGGACGTAGCGGTCGTACTCGCCGAGGATGACGGTGCTGAAGGTGTGGCCGTCCGTGAGGTTGCACCCGCTGTAGAACCACGACGACGCGTCGGTGACCACCATGTCGGCCTTGGCGCCGACGGATTGGTACATGGAGCCGATGAGGTTCGACTCGGGGTTGCTGACCGGGGCCTGGTCCCAGTTGACCGTGGTCAGCTCCGGCTGCTCGTGGGCGATCGGGTCCTCGGCCGCGTCCTTGTAACAGACTTGCAGGCGATTGGGCCCGACCGAGGTCGACTGCATCCGGATCTGGCGGTAGCAGGCGTTGGCACCGAGGAAGGCCAGGTTGACGCCGCCGGCGCTCGCCGTCTGCGCCCCCTGGCGCATGGGCGTCGACCAGTACTCGTCGTGACCCAGGCTGAACAGACAGCGATGGTTCATGAGGAGTTGCGGCTGGGCGTGCAGGTCGACGTCGGTCCAGTACGTCATGTCGAGGCCGAGGCTCTCGAGGTGGAAGAGCAGCGGCAGCTCGTTGCCGACGAAGTCAGCGGCGCCCGAGGCCCAGGTCTGCGGGTAGGGGCGGTCGAACGAGACGGCCCGGGCACGGCCGGCGAAGCTGCTGCCCTTGCCCGAGGGCCCGTAGTAGAGGCTGTAGGCGCCCCACAGGTTGTAGGCCTGCCAGGTGGTGACGCTGTTCTGCAGCACGTAGGCCGACTTGGAGGCGTCGTCGCGGATGGTGAGCGGGACGAACTGCTCCTCGCCGCCGTCGCCGACAAGCTTGAGGAGATAGCACCCGGGCAGCCAGTCCTTGGTGATATTGAGCGTGAGCGTCGGCGACCAGGGGCAGGTCACCGTGCCGATGCCGGGTGTGACCACGGGCGCGGCCTGGACCTTGGCGGGAACGAAGTCGGTCTTGACGATGAGGCGACCGCCGAGACCCTGGTAGTAGCCCATCCGGTACGCCTGGACCTGCACGGCGCGTGCGGTGGTGCTGACGAACACGGCGACGTCGTCGCCCGGCACCGCGCTGACCTGGCTGGCGAAGCCCTCGAGCGCGTGGTCGGGCTGGTTGAAGTTGCAGATCCAGTTGAGGGTGCCCCGCTTGGCGTTCTCGGCGATGAGCCAGGGTGCCGTCGGCACGATCACCCCGCTGGCCAGCTTCTTGTTGACGACCGCCACGTGCCCGGTGGATGCGTGCTTGGCCTTGGCCTTGGCCGGCACGCGTTGCTTCTGGTGCTTCGTGCCCAGTCGCGTGGCGCCGACGAACCCGGCCGCGCCGAGGGCGGACAGCTGCAGGAACTGGCGGCGGTCGAGCGGACGCTCCGGGAGCGGCACGGAGTCGGAGCCACCATCCGGTGGGAGGGGCTGCACAAGTCCAAGTTTACCCGAGCACGCCTGTTGCAGATAAGCGGTCCGGTGACAAAGGGGTCAGCGCCACCACCTACCATTCCTGCGTGAGTTGGGCCCGCTCCCTTCCGGCACCGCTGCGCCGGCCCCTGTCCCGGCTGGTGCACGCGGCCTGGGAAGGCGCCGCCGACCTCGGTGCCGTGGGACCCGGCGATCCTCGTGGGCGGCGCTTCGGACGGATGGGCGCCGGCGCCTGCCTTCTCTTCCCCCAGGGCGCGCTCTACAACGAGCACCTGATCCACATCGGGGCCGAGACGATCGTGGGGCCGTACGCATCCATCTCAGCCGGCATGGCGCCCGGCCAGGTGATGGTGACCGACCCGGTCGTCTCCATCGGGAGCCGCACTCTCATCGGGCGCGGCTCGCACATCGTGGGCCACTGGGAGATCGTGATCGGGGACGACATCCAGACCGGCCCCTACGTGTACATCACAGACCAGAACCACTCCTATGAGGACCCGGTTGAGCCCATCGGGCGGCAGTGGCCGACGGAGGCTCCCGTGCGCATCGGCTCGGGGAGCTGGCTCGGAGCCAACGCCGTCATCCTTCCGGGCGCGCAGATCGGCGAGCACGTCGTCGTGGCGGCGGGGGCGGTGGTGCGCGGCGTGATTCCGGATCGCTGTGTCGTTGCCGGCGTGCCGGCCCGCATCGTGAAGCGTTGGGTGGAGGGCACCGGCTGGGTCGCAGAGAAGGACGTCGCCCGACCATGACGGAGACACCCTCACCGTTCCTCGTGACGGTGAGCGGGCAGGACGGCCCGGGAATTTCAGAGCGGCTCTTCGCGGCGTTGGCCGAACGTGACGTCGTCGTGGACGACGTGGAGCAGGTACGCGTGCATGGACGTCTCCTTCTCTGCGTGGAGGCCGACATGCTGCACGCGCAGGTCGAGCCGGTGTGCGCCCTCCTCCAGGAGCGTTTCTCGGGCGCCGGTGTCGAGGTGAGGGTCGACCCCATCGTCGAGGCGGCGATGGACGAGGTGGCCGAGGTGCATCTGGTCACCCTGTTGGCGCCAGAAGTCGGCGCCGCCACCTTGGAGATGGTGACGGGAGCCATCGCCCGCTGCGGCGGCAACATCGAGCGAATCGCGCGCCTGGCGGCGTATCCGGTGCACAGCTACGAATTCTCGGTCGCCGGTGCCGATGTCGACAGCTTGCGCCGTGCCCTGGCCGAGACGGCCGCCCACTGCCAGGTCGACCTCGCGGTGCAGGCGGCCGGGCTGCACCGCCGGGCCAAGCACCTGATCGTGCTCGACGCCGACTCCACCTTGTTGCAGGGAGAGATGATCGACCTGTTGGCGGAGCGTTGCGGCTGTGGCGAACAGGTCGCCGCGGTCACTTCGGCGGCCATGGCGGGGGAGATCGAGTTCGCAGAGGCGCTCCGCCAGCGCGTGCGGCTCCTGTCCGGTCTGAAGCAGGCCGACCTCGATGCCGTGCGCGACAACATCGTCCTGACGCCGGGCGCCCGCACGCTCGTCCGCACCCTCAAGCGCCTCGGCTACGAGCTGGCGGTGGTGAGCGGGGGCTTCACGCAGTTGATCGGCCCGCTGCTGGACGAGCTCGGCATCGACCACGTGGCGGCCAACGGCCTGGTGGTCGAGGCGGGTGTCGTGACGGGCGAGCTGGACGGGCCCATCGTCGACCGGGCGGGCAAGGCGACGGCGCTGGCGGCCTTTGCGACGGCGGCAGGCGTGCCCTTGGCGCGCACCATCGCCGTGGGCGACGGCGCCAATGACATCGACATGTTGGCGGTTGCCGGCCTGGGCATCGCGTTCAACGCCAAGCCGGTCGTACGCGAGGCGGCCGACGCCGCAGTCAGCGTGCCCTACCTCGATGCCATCCTCTTCCTGCTCGGTATTTCGAGACGTGACATAGAACTGGCAGACCGGCGCGACGACGGCGGGGCGCCGTGACGGTCCTGGCCCAGGGCGAGCAGGGGAGGGCGGCCGACAATCGCGGTGCGCGTCCGCTGTTGCGAGGCTGGCTGCACGCAGGCGCGTTCTTCGCCTGGCTTATCGGCGGACCGTTCCTGATCGCCGCCGGCCCGGATGCCGCGGCAACGGCCGAGCTCTCGGTCTACGTGGCCGGCATGCTGATCATGTTCGGCACGAGTGCGGCCTTTCACAGGTTGCGCTGGTCGGCGACAGCGTGGCGACGGATGCGACGGGCGGACCACAGCGCGATCTTCATCGGGATCGCGGCGACCGGCACGGCGGTGGTCGGCTTGTCGTTGCGCGGGTGGTCAGAGATCCTGATCCTCACCTTGGTCTGGGTCGGCGCCGGTGCGGGCATCGCGTTGCGCCAGGTGTTCCTCGATGCACCGCAGTGGGTGGTGGCCATCCCGTACGTGGTCGTCGGCTGGTGCCCGATCATCGTGGCCCCGCAGTTGGTGCGCAGCCTGGGATGGACGGGCTTCGCGCTGATGCTCGTTGCCGGGTTGTTCTACACAGTGGGAGCGCTCGTCTACGCCCGCAAGTGGCCGAATCCATGGCCACGGGTCTTCGGGTTCCACGAGGTCTTCCACGCCTGCACGCTGGTCGGCGCCGGGTTGTTCGCTTACCTGGTCGCCTTCATCGCGTTGCCGCGCTACTAGCGCGCAGCTTCGCCGACTGGCTCAGCCCGCCCCGCCCGATCCACGCCCCGCCGTGATCCTGGTCCAAAGGGCCGAGGGGCGCGAGACCATGACCCGGCCGCTCGGGCCGACGATGGTGAGCTCCTCATTGGCGTTGCCGGTCATGGACCAGCCCTTTTTGTGCACCACGCCGTGGTGGTGCGAACAAAGAAGGACCAGGTTGGGCAGGTCGGTCCCACCTCCGGGTTTCCACTCCACGATGTGATGGACATCGGCGAAGGTG
>DATBAO010000007.1:0-17361 GCA_036271495.1 Acidimicrobiales bacterium | reverse complement strand
CGATGGGACGCTGGTCGAAGTTCTCCCAGAAGCGCATGGCGGCCCGGGTCTCGTCGGGTCGCAGCTCGCCAAAAGTCGGCAGCCCGTCGGGGTCGGGCACATCGGGCGGGTCGACGTCCTCGTGTTCGAGGCCCTCGACCTCGCCCACCGACCAGACCATGGCCTCGAGCACGGGACGGCCCTCCTGGCTCATGCCGACCCGCTGGGCCAAGACGGTGCGCCCGGCCCGCAACGCCGTCACCTCCAGGTCGACCGGCGCGAAGGACGCCACGGACAGGTAGTGGCAGAAGAAGCTGGCCGGCCGCACCAGTGGGCTCGCCGCGCCCGCCGCCCGCAACGCCAGCGCGGCGACGTACCCGCCACACGGACCCCAGATCTCCCAGTCGGGGTGCACCATGGCGGTGAAGCGGCCATCGCCGGCGGGCTCGACGGCCGTCTGGGCTTCGATGTCACCCATCGGCCCGGAGCTCCTCCCAACGTTCCTTCCGGAGCTCCTGGACGGCGAGCTCATGGCCGCGGTCACCGGTCGTCGTGCGCTCGAGCGTGAACCCGAGGCGCGCCATCACCTGCCCCGACTTGGCGTTCTCCGGCTCGTAGATGCTGACGATGCGGTCGAGGCCGCCCGTGGTGAAGCCGAACTCCAGGGCGGCGGCACCGGCCTCGGTGGCCAGGCCACGCCCGCGCCAAGGCCCCGACAAGCGCCAGCCGACCTCGACCGCCGGCAGGACTTCGGGCAGGAAGTGCGGCACCGCCAGGCCCGCCCAGCCGATCATGGCGCCGCTGGCCCGGTCGAGCAGCGCCTCGATGCCGAAGCCGTCGCTGTCGTAGCGCCCCACCACCCGCTGCAGGAAGCCGGCGGTCTCCTCTCTCGACATGCCCGAGCGCAGCGGGTACCACCAGAAGGACTCCTCGGCGTGCAGCGGGGCCAGCTCGTCGAGGTCCTCGGGGACGAACGGGCGCAGGACGAGCCGCGGCGTCGTCAGGGTGGGGATGCCGGGGTGGTCCATGGCCGCCGCTCTCAGCCGAGCGGGAGGCCGGGCGCGTCGGCCAGGGACGCGTCGTGGCCCGGCCGGGCGGTCGGCGCGTAGAGCTGGTCGGGCCGGAACGAGCGCACGGCGCGGTCGCCGGCGCGCCCGCCCACCACCTCGACCCAGACCTCGCCCGTCTCGCCGTTGGTGATGTGCGCCACGAACTCCCAGGACGCGCCCCGGAGGCGGGTCCCGTCCACCTGCACGGGATCACCGGGCCGCAGCCCGGCCCAGCGGGTGGTGCGACGCAGATCAGCCATGGCTGCGGGGCGTGGCACAGGGGGACATCGCTCCATTTCTACCTGCTGGGGAGGATGTGCCGGCGCGTCGCTACACCGCCGTATCCTGACGGCATGGCGCTCGCCCCTCCGCGCACCCTGAGCCCCTCCAAAGTGGTCGCGTTCACCAACTGCCCGCTCGCCTTCCGCTTCTCGCAGATTGAGCGCCGGCCCGAGCCGCCGTCCCCCCATGCCGTCAGGGGCACCCTGGTCCACGCCGCCTTGGAGGGCCTCTTCTGGCACCATTCCCCCGGGGCGCGCACGCCGGAGGCGGCACAGGCCGAGCTCCAGCGCTGCTGGGGTGAGCTGCAGGACGACGAGGAGTTCGTGGAGCTCGCCCTGGACCGTGATGCCGCCGAGGCCTTCCTGGCCGACGCCGGCACGCTCGTGGACAACTACTTCCTCCTGGAGGACCCCAACGCGGCGCGGGCGGTGGGGATCGAGCTCGGGGTCGAGACCGTCGTCGACGGCATGCGGCTGCGCGGCATCATCGACCGCCTCGACGTGGAGGAGGACGGCAGCCTCATCGTGGTGGACTACAAGACCGGACGGGCCCCGTCGGAGCGCTTCGAGCGAGGCAGCATGGGGGGCGTCCAGACCTACGCCCTCCTGTGCGAGAGCCTGCTCGGGCGCGCTCCCACCGAGGTCCGGCTGCTCTACCTGCGCCAGCCCGTGGCGATTTCGACCGTGGCCTCGGAGCAGACCATCCGCGGCCAGCGCCGGCGGGCCGTCGCCGTGTGGTCGGCCATTGAGCGGGCCTGCGACGCCGAGGACTTCCGGCCCCACGTGGGCCCCCTGTGCAACCACTGCCACTTCAAGACGTCCTGCCCCGCCTTCGCCGCGTGAGGAGTCCGCAGTGAGCACCATCGACGAGGCGGTCGACGCCGCCTTCGAACCACTCCGGGGCCGCCCGGAGGTCGACCGGGTCGCCGCGGTCGTCTCCAACCTGGCCGACTACGGCTTCGTCTGGGTGCTCCTGGCCGGGCTCAAGGCGCGGCGGCGCGGGCCCGACCGTCGGCGCGCCGTCGTCGCGCTGGCGGCGGCCGGCTTTTCCTCGCTGCTCGTCAGCCGGGCAGTGAAGGCCGCGGTCGAGCGCCAGCGGCCCGAGGACCATCTCGCTGCCGGCGTGCGCACCCCGACCAGCAGCAGCTTCCCGAGCGGCCACACGCTGGCCGCCTTCTGCACGGCGTTCGTTCTGGGCGACTCCGAGGCCGGGACGGCCGCCAACGTCGGTTTCGCCGCCGCGGTGGCGGCCAGCCGCGTGCATCTGCGGGCCCATCACCCCACCGACGTCATCGGGGGTGCGGTGATCGGCTCGGTGCTGGGGCTGGGCCTGCGCCCCATCGTCGACGTCGTGACCCCGGGCAGCAAGGGCCGGCGCGGCAGGCGTCGACGCGGCGGCCGGGGAATGCGGCCGTCCGAGGTCGTGTTGGAAAGGTTATGAAGCCGTTCGCCGTCACATGGGACTACCGCTGCCCCTTCGCCCGCAACGCCCACGAGCATCTGGCCGTCGCCCTGGCCGACGGTGCGGACTGGGACGTGACCTTCCTGCCCTTCTCGTTGAGCCAGGCCCACGTGCCCGAAGGCGGGGCCCCGGTCTGGGACGACCCGGACAAGGCGGACGACCTGCTGGCCCTGGCCGCCGGCCTGGTGGTGCGGGATCAGTATCCCGAGCGGTTCCTCGACGCCCATGTCGCGCTCTTCGCGGCGCGGCATGACGAGGGGCTGGACCTGCGCCTGCCCGAGGTGGTCACGTCCGTGCTCGAGCGCGTCGGGGTGCCCGGCGACAAGGTGCTCGCCGAAGTTGCCTCGGGTGGACCGGTACAGGACATCCGCCGGGCCCACGAACATGCCGTCGGCGCACTCGAGGTCTTCGGCGTCCCGACGTTCATTGTGGACGACAGCGCCGTGTTCGTGCGGCTGATGAGCCGTCCGGAGGGCGACGCCGCGTTGGCGCGCCGCACCGTGCAGGGCGTGCTCGACCTCTTCGACACCATGCCCGACCTCAACGAGTTCAAGTACACGACGCTGTCGCGCTGAACCGCTGGCGGCGGGGTCAGGACTTGGCGATCTCGCTCAGCAGCGCGAAGCCGCGGGCCCGCTCGGCCGCGTCGCCGACGATGGCGGCCACGAAGTCCGTCGCGCCGGCATCGGCCAGCTTCGTGATCGACGCGGCGACCGCGTCCTCGTCACCGATGAACCCGATGTCGCCCGCTGCCGCGGCACCCTCCTTGTCCAGCATCGCCTTGTAGGAGGGCAGGTTCGGATAGATGGAGAAGGCCTCGTTCATGCGCTCCCGGGCGGCGTCGTGGTCGTTGGTCACCGCAATGGGCAACGACACGACGACGCGTGGCGCCGGGCGCCCCGCCGCCTCGGCGGCGGCGGTGATGGTGGGCGCGATGTGGCCACCGATGGTCGCCGTCCCCGTCATCCAGGTGACGGTGCCGTCGGCCACGCGCCCGGCCAGCTTCAGCATGGTCTCGCCCAGCGCGGCGACCAGGACGGGCGGCGGCTCCACGTGCGCGATGTCGAGCGGGGTGTAGCCGTGGGTGGTCACCCGCTCACCCTCGCTGTGGACCGTCTCGCCGCGCAGGAGGGGCATCAGCGACTCCAGGTACTCCCGCATGTAGGCGGCGGGGCGCTCGAAGCTCATGCCCCACATGCCCTCGACCACGATCTGGTGGGACAGCCCGATGCCGAGCAGCAGGCGGTTGTCCGTCGCCATCTGCACGGTGAGGGCCTGCTGGGCCAGCATCATCGGGTGGCGCGGGTAGACAGGCACCACCCCGGTGCCCAGGCCGATGCCGGGCACCTGGGAGCCGGCGACAGCTAGGAGCGTCAGCGCATCGGGCCCGAAGATCTGCGAGGCGAAAGCGTGGTCGAGCCCGGCCTCGTGGTAGCGCTGCAGCAGGGCGATGGTCTCCGCGAGCGGCTTGTCCGTCTCAATCATGCTCCCGATGCGCAGCGGCTTGGCCATGTCCCTGGTGCTCCTCGCGTAGTCTGCCGGTTGTGTCCGCCCCCCTGTCTAGGCGAATCCCCGCACGGGGGCGAGCGACCTGAGCACCCACCCGATCGGCTTCATCGGCGCTGGTCAGCTGGCCCGCATGGCGGGCGAGGCGGCCAGTGCGCTCGGCCTCTCCATGGCCGTCCTGGCCGAGCACCCCGACGACGCCGCCTGCGACGCGGCGGCCGAGGTGGTGCTCGGATCGCCGTTCGTGGCGGCGGACCTGCAGGCGTTGGCGGCCCGGTGTGACGTCCTGACGTTCGATCACGAGCAGGTCGACCTGGCCCTGGTGCGTGACCTCGTGGCCCAGGGCGCCGTGGTCCGGCCGGGCGTGGAGACCCTGGAGTTCGCGGTCGACAAGGCCCACATGCGGACCGTGCTCGACGAGGCGGGCGTGCCGGTGCCCGCCTACGTCGTCGTGGACGAAGGTCCCGACGCGCTCGACGCCGTCGAGGCCTTCGGCGCCGCGCACGGCTGGCCCGTCATGCTCAAGGCGGCCCGCGGCGGCTACGACGGCAAGGGCGTGTGGCCCGTCGCCGACCGGGCACAGGCCGTCAGCGTGCTGGGCGGTGTGGCGGGACAGGTCGTCGTCGAGGAGCTGCTCCCGCTCGATGCGGAGCTGGCCGTCATGGTGGCCCGCCGCCCTTCGGGCGCGGCGGCGGCATGGCCGGCGGTCGAGACCGCACAGGTGGGCGGGGTCTGCCGGGAGGTGCTCGTGCCGGGCCGGCTGCATGCCGACGTGCTCGAAGCGGCCTCGGCCCTCGGGCAGAAAGTGGCCGAGATCACCGGCGGCGTCGGCGTCATGGCCGTCGAGCTCTTCTGGTCGGGAGGCCGGCTCCTGGTCAACGAGGTGGCGACGCGGCCCCACAACTCGGGCCACTGGACGATGGAGGGCGCGGTCACCTCGCAGTTCGAGAACCACGTGCGGGCCGTGCTGGACCTGCCGCTCGGCTCGACGGCCCTCCAGCATGCCGAGGTGGCGAGCGTCAACATCTTCGGCGGCGAGGACGGTGCTGATCCGGAGGAGCTCCTCGCCCGCGGCCTCGCCGTCGAGGGCGCCCACGTGCACCTGTATGGCAAGCGGGCCCGGCCGGGACGCAAACTGGGGCACGTGACGGTCTGTGGTGACGATGCCGAGGTGGTGCGCACCCGCGCCTGGTCGGCCGCCATCGCCCTCGGCACCGCGGTGCCCGACGGCATTGCGCTGCCCGAAGGAGTACGCCGATGAGTGCCCCGTCCCCAGTGGTGGCCGTCGTGATGGGGAGCTCCTCGGACCTGCCGGTGATGCAAGGGGCGGTCGACGTGCTCGACGAGTTCGGTCTGGCCCACGAGGTGCGCGTCGTCTCGGCCCACCGCACCCCGCGCGACATGCTGGCCTTCGGGCAGGAGGCGGCCGGTCGCGGGCTGCGGGTCGTGATCGCCGGGGCCGGCGGTGCCGCCCACCTCCCGGGCATGCTGGCCTCGGTCACCACGCTCCCCGTCATCGGGGTCCCGGTGGCGCTGTCGCAACTCGACGGCCTCGACAGCCTGCTCTCCATCGTCCAGATGCCCAAGGGCGTCCCGGTGGCGACGATGGCCGTCAACGGCGCCCGCAACGCCGGCCTCATGGCGGTGCGCATCCTGGCCCAGGGCGATGCGGCCCTGACGGCGCGCCTGGAGGCATTCCAGGAGCAGATCGCCGCCGATGCACGCGCGCAGGACTCGGCGGTGTCCGATGCCGCCGCCGCGGCCGAGGCGGCGACGGATGGCTGAGCCGAACCTGGCCCAGCGCCTCGGCTACAGCGGCGAGGACACGCTGGTCATCATCAACGCCGACGACCTCGGGTCGTGCCACTCGGCCAACGTCGGCGTCTACGAGTGCCTGGCCACGGGGACGGTCACCAGTGCCACCCTCATGGTGCCCTGCCCGTGGGCCCGGGAGGCGAGCAGCCGCGACCGGGGCGAGGACATCGGCGTCCACCTCACCGTGAACGCCGAGTACGAGCTCTACCGCTGGGGGCCCATCACCCACGCGCCGTCGCTCCTCGGCGGCGACGGGGGCTTCCCCCGGACGCTCGAGGATGTCTGGGATCACGCCGACCTCGACGAGGTCCGCCGCGAGTGCCGGGCCCAGATTGAGCGGGCCATTCTGTGGGGCTTCGACGTCAGCCACGTCGACGCCCACATGGGAGCGCTGCAGCTGCGGCCCGAGTTCTTCGACGTCTACCTGGAGCTGGCCCTGGAGTTCGGCCTGCCCCTGCGCATGACGAGCGCCAGCATGGAGCGCTACCTCGGCTTCCCGGCCCGCGCCGTGGCCGCGGCCGAGGGCGCCGTCTTCACCGACCACTTCCGCCTGGTGCCCGGCGTCGGCTCTCGCGGGATCTTCGAGCGCGACATCGCCACGTTGCGCCCGGGCGTGACCGAGCTCCACCTCCACCCGGCCGTCGACAGCGCCGAGCTGCGCTCGCTGGCCACCGACGACTGGGAATCCCGCGTCGACGACCGCCGCATCATCTGCGACGAGGACTGGGTGCGGCGCTCCCTCGACGAGGCCGGCGTGACCCTCATCGGGTACCGGCCCCTGCGCGATCTGGCCCGGGCCGGAGGCTGAGCCGAGACCGGTGGACGCTTCGACTTCGACGACCATCCGTGGCGTCTCGATCTTCTCGAGGCAGCGCAAGCGCAAGGCCGACGTCTTCGACATCGCGCTCTCACCCGACGGCATCGTCATTCAACGGCCGGGCCGGGCCGAACAGCACATGGCCTGGGAGCGCATCCGGCAGTGGGAGATAGAGGAGCGGCCGGGCTGCGTCGTGCTGACCCTGCGCGGCGGGGGCTCGGTCACCCCGCTCATGGTGAAGGGGTGGACGCTCGAGGACCTCGAGACGGTGATGCGGGAGGCGACCGACGGCGCAGCCGGTCGGACCGAGCCTCGGCCCGTCGTCCCGGCTGCGGCGGCAGCGCCCGTCGTTGATCCCGCTCTCCCCGTTACCCCCGCCGTCGAGGACCCGACAGAACCGACAGAACCGGCAGCACCGGCCGAGGCCGCCGAGATCGCTGAAGCCGTCCCGATCCTCGAGGTGACGGCGCCGGTGCAGCCACGGTCGGCCCGGCGTCAGGCGTCGGAACCGCCGCGGCGCAGCCGCTGGAAGGGTCTCGTCACGGTGGCGCTGCTCGGCGTGCTGGCCGCCGCCGTCGTGGTCGTGCTTCTGCAGAGCGCCGGCGTCATCAGCTGGAGCTTTCTCGGCCCCGTCGCTTAGCCGGCGGCGCGCACCCCGTCGAAGAGGTCGTCCTCGGTCACGTCGGTCGGGCCCAGGCGGCTCTGCGCCAGGCGGAACTCGTCGACGGGATGGATGTCGCGCATCACCTCGGGCGGCAGGCCGAACCAGAACTTCGAGGTGGGGTCGACCTGGGTGGCGTGCGCCTTCAGCGCCTCGGCCCGCACGTGGGTGAAGCCGGTGACGTCGATGGTCGTCGTGAACGGCTCCGTCCGCGTCATGCGGCCGAGCCACTTGTCGTCGAAGGGTGACTCGAGGCCGAGCTCAATGAACTTCTCGTGGATCTGGCGGAAGCGCTCCCCCGACCACACCGAGTAGTAGAGCTTCGACGGGGTGAACGGCGGCCCGGCGTCCGGGAAGCGGTCCGGATCACCGGCGGAGTCGAACGCCAGGACGGAGATCTCGTGCACCCGCAAGTGGTCCGGGTGCGGGTACTCGGACTGGTCGTCGGGGTAGGTGATGAGCACCTGGGGCCGCTCCCGGCGGATGACGGCGACCAGGCGCTCGACCGCCTCGTCGAGCGGGGCCTGGGCGAAGGAGTCCGGACGGGCGTTGGCCTCCGAGTCGGGCATGCCCGAGTCCCGGTAGCCGAGCAGCACCGTGTCGTCGTAGCCGATGATGTCGGTCGAGGCCTTGAGCTCGGCCATGCGGACACGCCCGATGTCCGCCCGCACCTCGGGCGTGTCCATGGCCGGATTGAGGATGTCGCCCTCCTCACCCCCGGTGCAGCAGACGAGCACCGTGTGCACCCCCTCGGCGTGGTAGCGGGCCACCGTCGGCGCCCCCTTGGAGGCCTCGTCGTCGGGGTGCGCGTGGACGCTGAGCAGGCAAAGTCGTTCGGGCACGAGGTGACCTTAGCGGCGTGCCTGGGCAGGACCGCCCGGTGTCCCCGGTCCCCCGCTGGGCCTTATGCTCGGAGTCCATGGCAGGCACGTGGAGCCGCATCAAGGACATCTTCCGGTCCAAGGCCAACAAGGCCCTGGACAAGATGGAGGACCCGCGCGACACGCTGGACCTCTCGTACGAGAAGCAGCTCCAGCAGTTGCAGAAGGTGCGCCGGGGCGTGGCGGACGTCGCGACGGCGCGCAAGCGGATTGAGCTGCAGGCCCAAGGGTTGCAGAAGCAGGCCGACAAGCTGCAGGGTCAGGCCAAGGCCGCCCTGGGACAGGGCAACGAGGATCTCGCCCGCGAGGCATTGTCGCGCCGGGCCGCGCTCGGCGAGCAGCTGACCGAGCTGAAGACCCAGCACGAGCAGATCAGCGACCAGGAGCAGAAGCTCGTGCAGACCTCCCAGGAACTGCAGATCCGGGTCGAGCGCTTCCGCACGCAGAAGGAGACGATGAAGGCCTCCTACACGGCGGCCGAGGCGCAGACCAAGGTGGGCGAGGCGGTGTCGGGCATCTCGGACTCGACGCGGAGCGCGGGTGCCACCATGCAGCGGGCCCAGGACAAGATCGCCAGCATGCAGGCGCGGGCCGGCGCCATCGACGAGCTGCTGGCGTCGGGCGCGCTCGACGACCTGTCGCACCCGGTCGACGACATTCAAAAGGAGCTCGACAAGGTGTCGTCGACCTCCCAGGTGGACAACGAGCTGGCGGCCCTGAAGGCCGAGCTGGGCACCGGCGGTGGCACCGACACCGCCGCCGCGCTGCCGACCGCCGAGCAGGCGGGAACGGGAGGCGAGAGCGCCTGATGGCAATCTCACGCAACATCAAGTCGGACCGGGGCCTGACCTACCGCATGCTGTTGACGGGGTTCTTCCTCGTCCTGCTCTACGGGCTGGTCGTGGGCATCCTGATCGCGGTGGGCCTGTCCTACGCCTTCGTGCTGGTGATCGCCGTGGCGCTGATCTTCTGCCAGTACTGGTTCAGCGCCAAAATCGCCATGTACGCCATGCACGCCAAGGAGGTGACCCCCGAACAGGCGCCTGAGCTGCACGGCGTGGTCGACCGGCTGTGCGCGCTGGCCGACATGCCCAAGCCCCGGGTGGCCATCGCCACCACCGACATCCCCAACGCCTTCGCCACGGGGCGCAGCCCCAAGTCCTCGGTCGTCTGCGTGACCTCGGGCCTGCTGCGCCGGCTGGAGGAGCCCGAGGTCGAGGCCGTGCTGTCGCACGAGCTGTCGCACGTGGCCCACCGCGACGTCGCCGTCATGACCATCGCCAGCGGGCTGGGCATGATCGCCGGGCTCATGACCCGGGTGCTCTTCTACTCCGACATCTTCGGCGGGCGGAGCAACAACAACAATCAGAACCAGGCCGGGATCGAGCTGCTCGTCCTGCTGGTGTCGGTCGTCGTCTACTTCGTCAGCTTCCTGCTGACCATGGCGCTGTCGCGCTACCGGGAGCTGGCGGCCGACCGGTCGGGCGCGCTGCTCATCGGCCGGCCTTCGCTGCTGGCCTCGGCGCTGGTCAAGATCACGGGCGAGATGGGCAGCATCCCGACCAAGGACCTGCGCGCCGCCGAGCCCTTCAACGCCTTCTTCTTCACCCCGGCCGTGGCCAGCGGTGGCCCCCAGGGCCAGGGTGGCGGGTTCAGCTTCGGCAGCCTCTTCCGGACGCACCCGACGCTCGAGAAGCGCCTGGCGCAGCTGGACTCGCTGGAGCGTCAGCTCGGCCAGGCCGGCCCCGCGGCCAACGGCTGAACCGGCGGGTGGGCCTCTTCGACACCATTCTCGGCCGCTCCAAGCCGGTCCGGGCCAATCTCGATGCGCTGTTCGCCCTGCCGACGGCGGCGCTGACCCTGCAGAGCGCCGGAGGCCTCGTCACGTCGGGCCACGCCGGGGTGTGCTGGAAGCCACCCCCGGGGCAGGCGGCGGCCGACGCCCAGAAGGAGATCGCCGAGCTGGTGGGCGACGGCTTCCGGTACGCCCAGGACAAGTTCGACTACGGCTGGCTGCTCCTCGACGACAGCGACCTCGAAGAGCTGGTGACCAAGATCCACATGGCCAACTCGACCCTGCAGGACAACGGCTGGGGGCCGCAGCTGCTGTGCTCGGCCTTCGGCTTCGTCCCCGGCCCCGACGCGCCGGGTGACGCCGGGGCCTTCCGGCTCATCTACCTCTTCAAGCGGGGCACCTTCTACCCGTTCGCACCGGTCGACGCGGAGAAAGAGCGGCGGGACACCGAGCTGGAGCTGCGCATCCGGACCATGGTGGGCGTCGACCTGCCGGTGGAAGCCGACCTCACCCGCTGGTTCCCCCTGTGGGACATGCCCGTGGCCTGACGGCTGTCTGTTTGTCACCTGGAGTTCGCGGACGCGTCCGCACCCACCGCCCAGGCGTGCAGACTGCAGGATGAGGACGGGACAGGAACCGAGGAGGCAGACAGACGTGGCTGAGACCCTTGACCGGATGATCGCGCTGGAAGGTGCGGTCAACTTTCGCGATCTGGGCGGCTACGCGGCCGGGGACGGGCTGCAGACGCGTTGGCGCACGCTGTTCAGGGCCGACGGCCTGGGCGAGCTGACCGAGACCGACATGGCCGTGCTGCGCCAGCTCGGCATCCAGACGGTCATCGACCTGCGCTCGGGGTCGGAGCTGGAGCGGGGGCGCTTCGACGTCGAGGCCCACCCGGTGGCCTTCCACCACTTCCCGTTCATCGACGAGCTGCCCGATGCGCAGGACTTCGACCGCAAGCCGGGCCTGCTCGGCACGCAGTATCTCGAGATCGTGCGCGATGCCGGCGGCCAGATCCTCGCCGCGCTCGACGTGCTGGCGGCCCCTGACGCGCTGCCGGCCGTGTTCCACTGCACCGCCGGCAAGGACCGCACCGGTGTCCTCTCTGCCGTGGTGCTCTCGTTGCTCGGCGTGGACGAGCCCACCGTGGTGGCCGACTACGCGTTGAGCGGCGCCGCCATGCTGCGCCTGCGGGCCAAGCTCATTGTGAAATATCCCGAAGGGCGGGAGACGCTCGAGAACATCGACGAGGTCTTCTCCGCCGAACCGGCTCAGATGGAGCAGCTGCTCGAGCACATCGAGGCCGAGTACGGGTCGGTGGCGAAGTACGTCGAGGGGCTGGGCGCGGGCCCGGGGCTCGTCGAACGCATGCGGTCGGGGCTGCTGGAGCCGGCGACCACCTAGCGGTCGGTCGTCAGTCGTCGTCCCGGATGTCGGGGCGCAAGCGGTCCACCACACCGGCCAGGGCGAGGTCGAGGAGCGTGATGCCCCCCGAGTCGTGCGTCGTGAGGACGAGGCGCACCGTGTTCCACCGGATGTCGATGTCGGGGTGATGGTTGGCCGCCTCGGCGGCGGAACCGACCGCGTTGACGAAGGCGAGGGCGGCGGCGAAGTCGTGCAGCTTGACCGTCGTCACCAGGACGTCCCCCTCCCGCGTCCAGTGCAGCTGCTCCTCTTCGAGCTGGGTGTCGACGTCGGCCTGTGTGAGCACGGCTTCCCTCACGGGTGGGTCATGTCCTCGGGCTTCACCGCGGCGTCGAACTGTTCGCCCGTCAGCAGTTCCAGCTCGAGCGTGGCCTCGCGCAGCGTCTTGCGCTCCTTGTGGGCCTTCTTGGCCACCTTGGCCGCGTTGTCGTAGCCGATGATCGGGTTCAGCGCCGTCACCAGCATCAGCGAGCTGCGGAGGTGCTGGTCGATCTGCTCGTAGTCGGGCTGCAGGCCTTCCACGCAGAACTGGCGGAAGCCGCGGCAGGCGTCGGTCATCAACGCGATCGACTGCAGCACGTTGTAGGCGATGACGGGCTTGCACACGTTCAGCTCCAGGTTGCCCCGGCTCCCTGCGGTCGCCACCGCCGTGTCGTTCCCCAGCACCTGGATCCCCACCATGATCATGGCTTCGCTCTGGGTGGGGTTGACCTTGCCCGGCATGATCGACGAGCCCGGCTCGTTCTCCGGGAGGGCCAGCTCGCCCAGCCCGCTGCGCGGGCCTGACCCGAGCCAGCGGATGTCGTCGGCGATCTTCATCAGCGAGACCGCCAGCGTGCGCAGGGCGCCGTGGGTGAAGACCAGCGCGTCGTGCGCAGCCAGCGCGGCGAACTTGTTCGGCGCGGTCACGAAGGGCAGCCCCGTGGCGTCGGCGATGGCGCGGGCCACCCGCTCGCCGAATTCCACGTGCGTGTTGAGCCCGGTGCCGACGGCCGTGCCCCCGGCGGCCAGCTCGTAGAGGCCGGGCAGCGTCAACGCAATCCGCTCGAGGTCCGCCGTGAGCTGGGCCACGTACCCCGAGAACTCCTGCCCGAGCGTGAGCGGCACGGCGTCCATGAGGTGGGTGCGGCCGATCTTCGTGATCCCCTCGAACTCCACCGCCCGCACCTGCAGCGCGTCGCGCAGGGCGGTCACCGAGGGGAGCAGCCGGTGCACGATCTCCTCGACCACCGCGATGTGCATGGCGGTGGGGAACGTGTCGTTCGACGACTGGGACATGTTCACCTGGTCGTTGGGGTGCACCGGCTTCTTGGAGCCCATGACCCCGCCGCTGAGCTCGATGGCCCGGTTGGAGATGACCTCGTTGGCGTTCATGTTGGTCTGCGTGCCGCTGCCGGTCTGCCAGATGCGCAGCGGGAAATGGTCGTCGAGCGCGCCCTTGGCCACCTCCTCGGCGGCCTGCGCGATGAGGCCGGCCTGCGTGGCGTCGAGCTTGCCCAGGTCACGGTTGACCGCGGCCGACGCACCTTTGAGGATCCCGAAGGCCCTGATGAGCGGCTTGGGCATCGTCTCGATGCCGATGTCGAAGTGGTGCAGCGAGCGCTGGGTCTGGGCACCCCAGTAGCGGTCGGCGGGGACCTCGATCTCCCCCATGCTGTCGCTTTCGATACGGGTGGTCGTCACGGGCGCCAGCTTAGGACCGGCCCGGAGGCCGCTGGCTAGCGGGCCTCGCCACCCCCGGCCCGCAGGAACCGCTCCTGGCCTGACTCGCCGTCGAGCAGGCGGACGGCGGCCTCACGCGTCGGCACGCCGAGCTTGCGCAGAATGGACGAGACGTGGCTGCGGACCGTGGTCGGCGAGACGAACAGGCGCTCCGAGATGTCGGCGGTACTGGCCCCCTTGCGCATGAGCTCCAGCACGTCCCACTCGCGCCCGGTCAGCCGGGCCGCCTGGCCGTCGGGCACCGCCACCCGGCGGTGCTCACGGTCGCGGAACTCGTCGACGAGCCGGGCCACGAGGGTCCCCGGCAGCATGGCCTCCCCCGCCAGGACGCGCTGGAGCGCATCGCCGATCGTCGCCTCGTCCAAGCCTTTGAGCAGATAGCCCGAGGCGCCGGCCCGCAGGGCGTCGAAGAGATCCTCGTCCTGGCGCGACACCGTGAGCATGACCACCGAGGTGTCCGGCAGGGCGCCGGTGATCTGGTTCGCAGCGGCGATGCCGTTGCCGGGCATGTTGATGTCGAGCAGGCAGACGTCGGGACGCTCACGCTTGGCCCCCTCGACGGCGCCGGCGGCGTCGGCTGCCTCCACGCAGACGTGGAAGTCCCCGGTGCGCTCCAGCGCGTTGCGCACCAGCGCCCGGGTGCGGGCGTGGTCGTCGGCCAACAGGACCGTGATGGGCGCGCTCACCGGAACGCCACCGCGACCCGCGTGCCGCGCTCGGGCACGGAGTCGACGCTGAGCACGGCCCCGACGGAGGCGGCCCGCTCCTGCATGCTCTGGAGCCCGAAGCCGCCCAGGGAGCCCTCCTGGTCCGGGTCGAAGCCGCAGCCGTCGTCCTCAATGACCAACCGGAGCTGGTCGTCGCGCTCGAGACTGACCCGGACGTGCCCCGAGGCACCGTGGCTCGCCGCGTTGGTGATGGCCTCGCGCACGATCCGCAGCAGGTTCTCGGTCACCTCGCCCGGCACCTCGATGTCGTCGGCCAACTGGAGGTCCCAGGCCACGCCGAGCCGGGAGCCCAGGTCCTCGACCGTCTGTGAGATGGCGGCATCGAGCGACTGCGGCTGCGACACCGACAGCACCGTGATGGCGCGCCGGGCCTCGTCGAGGGCGCGGTCGGCGGCGCCGGCCAGGGCGCGGGCATCTGGGGACGTCGAGGCGCCGGCGGCGGCACCACGTGTCTTGCTGGCGATGAAGGCGAGCTCGTGGGCCAGGCCGTCGTGCAGCTCGCGGGCGATGCGCCGGCGCTCCTCCACCGTCGCCTGCTCCTCGAGCTTCCGGTGGGCGGCCCAGTTGGAGAGGGCAAGTTCGAGGAAGTGGCCCAGGGCCACGCAGCGGTCGACGCACTCCTTGGGGATGGAGGTGCCGCCGGTGGCGATGGCGAGGACGCCGTGCAGCTGCCCGTCGGGGCAGACCGGGACCCAGGCCCCGTAGGTGATGCCCGACGCATCGACCACCGTGCGCAGCAACGGCCCGGCGTGGTCGGGGTCGAGTAGCGCGGTGACGGGGCAGCGCGTCTCGACGGCCTCGCGTAGGCCCGGGTGCTCGGCGACCGGCCACGGGCCTTCGACCTTCGGTCCCACGTGGTCCAGCTGGGCGTCGACGATCACCATGTCGTCCTCAATCCGGAAGTAGGCGGCCCGGAGGATCGGCGAGCCGGGAGGGGACGCGATGCCCATGGCGAGCTGTGCGCCCAGCGCGGTGATCTGCGGCGGCTCCGAGAGCTGGACCAGTTGACGCACGGCGGCGTTGAGCGCCTCCTCGTGCTGCAGCAGCCGTTCGGTGTGCGCGTTCGACTCGACGAGCCGCCGCCGCAGCACCAGGATGGCGACGGACAGCATGGCGGCGATGGCGCCCGTGAGGAGCACCCGGCGCAGCAGCGTCGTCGCATCCAGCGAGCTGGCCGAGGTGGCGATCGTCACCGACAGGATGGCGGCCAGGATGAAGCCGACGGAGACGACCGATTCCCAGCGCTTGCCGTAGAGGGCGACGCCCACGACCGGCATGAAGAGGAGGACGCCGAGCCCGCTCCCCATGCCCCCCGAAGCCAGCATGAGGAAGGCGACCGACGTCATGTACAGCGCCGATCCCACGATGAACGTGCGGGGTGGCATGCCCCGGCGCACCAGGAGCAGGACGAGGATCATCACGAGCAGCAGGGTGCTGATGAGGTACGCCCCGTCGTTCGTCGGCCCGGGCGGCCAGCCCACGCTGAGCTGCCCGATGACGGCCACGACGACAAAGGGGGAGTAACTGGTCAGGCGGTCGCGCACATCGGGAGTCGGCATCCCTCACGGTATCGGCGCAAATCTGCCCCGGACTAAGCGCCTTTCGTCGTCAAAAACCCTTGTCGGACCAGCAATGCACCAAATCACCGCGGACCCCTGTGGACAACCTCGCACGGGCATTGCCCGATGACGAATTCCGGCACGTGTCCAATTGCCTCAACGTTCCTTAAGACGCCCCCCGAGGCCTCCGAACTCCCATTGGATCACGAAAAACGAAGCCGTCCCATGAGGCGGAGAGAGGACGGAGATCGTGGAGGGAATGACAGTCAAGACGACTCGCTGGTCACGCCGGGCGAAGGTCGTTTCTGCCGTGTGCGGAAGCCTCCTGGTGGCAGCGGGGGCCTATGCGGCAACCAACTGGGTCGTGGGCCTGAACGGCAGCTCGTCGGGAGAAGGTCAGTCCGCCACCATCGCCAACCTGAGCATCACCGCCGTGGCCACGCCGGCCCCGGGCAACGTGCTCTTCCCGGGGAACACCGGCGACGTGGTGGTGACCATCGCCAACCCCAACTCCTATCCGGTGACCATCTCGGCGGTGAACCTCCCGACGAGCACCACGCAGGCGGGCGGCTTCACCACCAGCGCGCTGAGCACGGCGCAGACGGGGTGCAGCACCACGACGAGTGGCGTCACCTGGAACTTCGCCACCACGACCAGCGGCAGCTCGCACAGCCTCCCGACCGCTCTGACGGTGGGGGCCAGCGGAGCGGCCAACAACCCGCTCGTGGTGACGCTGGCCAACGACGCCGTCATGTCGACGACGTCGCCCGCCGCATGTGCCAACACGTTCTTCTCCATGCCGGCCCTGACGGGCATCACGGCGACCGGTGGCGCCGCCACGTCGACGACGAGCCCGGCCACCAGCGGCTGGACCAGCTAATCGCCCCCTTAGCCTCGAGGGGAACGACCGACAGCGGCGAGAGGAGCCCACGCATGAGCCGTGGCGCTCTTCTCGTCGCTGTCGCGCTTACCGCCGTCTGCAGCCTCTTCGTCTCATCCGGGACGGCCTGGGCGGCGGCGAACTGGACGGTCAAGGTGGCCACCGTGAACTCCGGGGAGGCCAAGGCCCAGGCGCTGCCGGCGGCGCCGGTGGCCACGTCGGCCTGCACCACACCGGCCAGTGCCCGTACAGTCAAGGTCAGCTGGGCCGCCATCACGCACGCCACGACCTATGGCGTCTACCAGGCGACGACGTCGGCCACCGGGACGTACACCCTGGTCATGAGCGTCTCGACGACCTCGTGGACGAGCGGCGTCCTCGCCACCGGTCACTACTGGTACGAGGTGAAGGCCAACATCGGCACCAACTGGGCCAGCGCCAGCTCGACGGCGACCGCGGAGCGCACCACGACCAGCTCCGCCTGCTCCTGATCCTGGTGCCGGGACCTAGCCCGGCGGGTGATCGTCGGGACAGGCCCCGGGTGGGTCGTTGAAGTTCGGATCCGTCGTCCACGTCCCCTGCGACCAGTCGCCACTGGCAGGAGCCAGCCCGAAGACGTTGGTCATGTCGGCCAGCAGCGCGGCGGCGTAGCGCGCACTGCCCTCGGGACACAGGTGCACGTTGTCCACCTTGCGCACGCGTATCCAGGCACTGTTCGCCGCGTGCGGATCACCCTCGGGCGGCAGCCAGGGGGAGAACTTCCCGTGCAACAGGACGGAGTCGGCCAGCGGGAAGTACATG
>DATBAO010000006.1:0-25726 GCA_036271495.1 Acidimicrobiales bacterium | reverse complement strand
GATCGCCATCGGACCCGAGCCGCTGCCCGAAATGCCACCAGAGCTGCGCGCACTGTTCGAGGAGGCCCCCAAGCCATGACTGACACCCAGACCACGCCGGCCGCGGCCTCGTCCGCCGACCCGGGCGCGACCGACAACGCCACCGTCACCATGCGGGTGTGGCGCGGCGACGACGTCGGCGGCGAGTTCACCGACTACGTCATGCCCGCCGTCGAGGGCGAGGTGGTGCTCGACGTCATCCACCGCATTCAGGCTTCCGACGCCCCGGACCTGGCCTGCCGCTGGAACTGCAAGGCCGGCAAGTGCGGGTCCTGCTCGGCCGAGATCAACGGCCTGCCCCGCCTCATGTGCATGACGCGCATGGACACCCTGCCTCCGGGCGAGACCGTCACGGTGGCGCCCATGAAGGCGTTCCCCATCATCCGCGACCTCGTCACCGATGTCTCCTTCAACTACGAGGTGGCCAAGACGGTGCCGGCCTTCAAGCCCGGGCCCGAGCCCGAGGGCGGCTACCGCATGATGCAGATCGACGTCGAGCGCGGCCAGGAGTTCCGCAAGTGCATCGAGTGCTTCATGTGCCAGGACATCTGCCACGTCATACGCGACCACGAGGACAACAAGCCCAAGTACGCCGGGCCCCGCTTCTTCATCCGCTTCGCCGAGCTCGAGATGCACCCGCTCGACGTCAACGACCGTCGCGAGCTGGCGCATGACCGCGGCCTGGGCATGTGCAACATCACCAAGTGCTGCACCGAGGTCTGCCCCGAGCACATCAAGATCACCGACAACGCCATCATCCCCATGAAGGAGCGCGTGGTCGACGCCCGCTACGACCCGGTGGCCTGGCTCGGGCGCAAGATCACGGGTCGCTCGAAGAAGTCGGCCGAAGAGGCCTCCGCCGGCTGATCGGGCGCGCCCGTCGGCGGACCCCCTCGGGGTTTGCCGGCCCGCACCCGCACGCCGCCTCCAACGGGAGCAGACTCTCGCCATGCCCCGCTACCTCTCGCCCGAATGGGTGGCGTCCTTCGACGCCGCACTGGGCGCCCTCGACCTGACCGATGCCGTCGCCGCGGCCGGGGCGGGATCGCTGGCCGCCGCCGATGGCTCCTTCAGCGTGGTCCAGGTGATCACCGGGTCGCCCGACGACGTCCAGGCCGGTGGTGGCGACGTTCATCTCGTGCTGACCGTGGCGGGGGGCCGCGCCCGCCTGGCGCTCGATCCTGCCGGGACCGTCGCCGGCACCGCGACCATCGTGCTCGGCTACGCCGAGGCGCTGGCCATGGCCCGCGGCGACCTCGACCCGGCGGACGCGTTGGCGGCGGGGCGCGTCCGCGTGCGCGGCGACCTGGCTGCGCTCGTGGCGGGCCAGGACGTGCTGGCCGAGGCGACGGCCCGCCTGGGCGCCGAGCTCGACGAGCTGACGGATCCGCCGGCCCCGGCCCCCTGACGCGCCCCATGGCCCGTCCCCCCTTCTCGCACTCGTCCCGTCCCCCCGACTTCGGTGGGCGCTACCGGAACCAGGTGGCCGTGGTCACCGGCGCCTCGTCCGGCCTGGGCGCGCAGCTCTGCCTGGACCTGGCCCGCGCCGGCGCGACGGTCGTCGGCCTGGCCCGCTCCACCGAGCGGCTCGACAAGCTGGCGACCGACCTCTGCACCTTCACGCCGGCGTCGGAGACGATCACCTGCGACGTGGCCGACACGGCAACGTTGCGGCGCGTGCTCGACGGGGTGGCCGCGGCACACGGCCCGGTCGACCTGCTCGTCAACAACGCGGCCCAGGATCCCGGCATCCGGCTGGCCGACATCACCGAAGACGACTTCCGCCGCACCTTCGACGTCAACTTCTTCGCCCCGGTCGCCGCCACCCTGGCCGTCCTGCCCGCCATGCTCGAGCGCGGTCGCGGCATCGTCATCAACGTCTCCTCGGACGGCGGCCGCCTGCCCTCCCCCGGCCCGGGCGCCTATCCCTCCTCAAAGGCCGCCCTGTCCGCCTTCACCGAGTCCACCTCGTTCC
Organism: Acidimicrobiales bacterium; assembly: GCA_036271495.1. Taxonomy (GTDB): domain Bacteria; phylum Actinomycetota; class Acidimicrobiia; order Acidimicrobiales; family RAAP-2; genus Bog-473. Next base: position 23,712 of record DATBAO010000006.1, on the reverse strand, counting down.
GGCTCGGCCCCAAGGGGGTCCAGCTGCAGGTGGTCTACCCCGCATTCATGGCCACGGAGCTGGGATTGGGAGCCCTGGACCGCGGCCTGCGCCGCCCTCCCCGGCTGACGACCCGCAGTGTCGAGACGGTGTCACGCCGGATTCTGGCCCGGGCCGGCGGGCCGGCGCTCGAGATCAGCGTGTCCGGCCTGATCGATGCCGCCATGGTCTTCCGCTCCCTGATGCCCCGGACCTACCATCGCCTGCGCCGCCACTGGTAGGACGGCCGGTGCGAAGCCGGCCCGCGGACCCCGCCTGAGCGGACGACGCGTGACGGAAGTATCGTGTCCGCACCGGCTCGCGAAGGTCGGGCCGGTGGTAGGAGGCACGACGTGCATCAGCCGATCGACGACCACTTCCTTTCGAAGTACCGAGCCCTGCTCGATGCCGAAGACCTGGCATTCGACGAGCTCGAGCACGCATGCGAAGACGGTGATCGCATGCAGTTCGACAAGGACATGGTCGATTGGCGGAACGCCCTCGAGCACAAGCTCGTCTTCCTGGCGAATGCGGGGCTCGAGGTCAAGCTGCCCGTTCTGGGCTAGCTGCAGCATCACCCGCACCTCGTCGTGACGCGACCAGGATGGTGGAGTGCCAAAGTCATCTGAGAAGAACGCCCCCCCTTCGGCGCTGAACGGCGCCGGAGGGGCGAAACAACGCGACGCTTCGCACGTGAACGCGCCATCCAGCCGGGTGAACGTCGCGTTCCCGTTCTCGCAGATCAAGCTGGAAGAGCCCAGCAAGGAGCTGGCCGAGCTGGCTGCGCTCGTCTTCGACCTGGTCGGGGCCATGGCCGAGTGGGTCCCCGAGGACCGCTTGGAAGAACTGCAGGCACGGGCGCTGGTGCTGCGAGACGCCCTGCGCTGAACGCACCGTGGCGGCGCCGGTCAGCAGGCGACCGTCAACGCAGGCCGATCGCCTCCGCCACCTGGGCCATGGCCGCCTCGAAGAGCAGCTCCGGCTCCCACACCGTGTTGCGCCAGTGACCGAAGACTTCGAGGCTGATGGCGCCGACGATCGTCGTCCAGGCCTGGAGCACCAGCACCACCTTCTCGACCGGCATGCCGGGAAGGAGCCCTGCGCTGACGGGCTCCACGGCGGCCCGGAGGGCATCCGACACCTGATGCGGTGGGTCGTCCCCACGCAGCCGGCCCGCCGCGTGCGCGCCCACCAGCGGGCGGACCAGGGCCACGGCGACGCGGGCATAGGGCTCGACCGTGCCCTCGGGCGCCTGATACCCCGGGACGGGGGTGCCGAAGATGAGTCCCCATTGGTGCGGGTGGGCGAGCGCCCAGGTGCGCAGGGCGCGCGGCACCGCCAGCCACCGTTCGGCGTCACCGCCGGCGTCGCGGCGGGCGCCCTCCTCCGCCTGCTCGGCCGCCTGCTCCGCCTCGGTGGCCAGTGCTTCGTAGGCCCCCAGGATGAGGGCGCTGAGCAACGCGTCGCGCCCATCGAAGTAGCGGTAGAGCGCCGAGGGCGCCATCCCGAGGTCACGGGCGATGGAGCGCAGGGAGAGGGCGGCGGCGCCGTCGCGGGCGACGTGCTCTCCGGCGACGGCCAGGATCTCGGCCGTCATCTCCTCCCGGACCCGTTCCCGGGCGGTGCGGGGGGCCGACGTGGCCGGCGCTGCGGTGGTTGGGGGCATGCATCCCAGTCTGCGTGTTCTTGGTTGAGAACACAAGTACTTGACAAGAACACTGTTCACATTTAATATCAATGTTCATGGCCACCCCGACCAATGAGGAGAGTCCCATGACCACCACCAGCAGCAGCACCAGCCCGGCGACCCACACGGCCCACTACCAAGAGCCCGATTGGTTCACCCGGACCTTCTTCAATCCCTTGGTCAAGGGCCTGACCCGCCTGGGCCTGAGCGTCTACGGCTCCCGGGTGCTCGAGCACCGGGGCCGGACCAGCGGAAAGCTGCACCACGTCCCGGTGAACCTCTTGACGATCGAAGGGACCCGCTACCTGGTCTCTCCCCGTGGCGAGACCCAATGGGTGCGCAACGTCCGCCACGCCGGGGGCCACTTGGTGCTGATCCTGGGCCGGCGTCGCGAACTCTGCACCGCAAACGAGGTTCCGGTAGCCGACAGCGTGCCGATCCTGCGTGCCTACCTTCGTCGCTGGAAGTTCGAGGTGGGGATGTTCTTCGACGGCGTGACGCCCGAGTCGACCGACGCAGAGTGGGCCGCCGTCGCCGCCAATCACCCCGTCTTCGAACTCAGCTGAGGCCAGATCTTCTGGTCGTATCCTGTTACCCGGGACCTCCGTGGGGCATCATGAACTCCTATGACGAGTCTTCACGGGGGGCTGCTCGGGAACGCGAACACCCCCAAGGCCGCGCCGACAGCGACCGAGGCGCAGCTCGGCCACCGCACGCTCATTTCCTTCAACCGCGCGCTCACCCACTGGAGCGGCCGGGGCGCCTTGTTGGAGGGCGGTGGCATCGTGCTCTGCGCCAGCGGGACCTGGATACCGGTCGTGGCCAACGGCGCCTTCCGGTCGGATGACTCGCTGAGCGGCGCCGCGCTCGTCGCCGCCGCTGACGGGTTCTTCGGGGGCCTCAAGCGGGGCTTCGCCGTCAAGGTGCGCGACAGCGGCGAAGACGAGGATCTGCGTCGGGCCTGCCAGGAGGCCGGTCTCGAGGCCTTCGGTGACCCGGTTCCCGAGATGGTCTGCCGCACTCCCCTCCCCGATGTGGCTCCCATCGACGGCGTCACCCTGCGCCTCGTCGACGACGAAGCAGGAGTGCTGGAGTTCGTGAGTGTGAACGCCGAGGCCTACGCGACATACGGGATGCCACCTGAAGTGCTGGTCGACGTCTTCGATGACATTTCCGCCGTGTTGGCCGACGCCGCGGCGTCCATCGTGGTGGCACGCCGCGGCGAACGAGCCGTGGCCACGGCGATGGTCTACGAGAGTGACGGCGTTGCCAGCTTGCAGTGGGTGGGGACCATCCCCGCCGAGCGCGGGACCGGCCTCGGCGCACTCGTCACCGTGGCGGTCACCAACCTGGCGTTCGCCCACGGCGCGTCCTCCTGCTCACTGCAGGCCTCGCCGATGGGTGCGCCGATCTACCACCGCCTGGGCTACGAAACCGCGTACCACTACGAGGAGTACGTCCGCTGGCCCAAGCCGCCGGCGCGCACAACGGATTCGTAGGGCTCAGTTCCCGAGGAGGCCCCGCACGTAGGCCGCCTGGCCCGCATGCTGCAGGCTGTCGTCGGCGATGCTGACCAGGCGCACGGCCAGCGTGACCGGAGGGTCCCAACGCCGGTCGACCACACGGTCCAGGTCATCAGGACCCAGTCCTTCGAGCATGGCCACCGTGCGGTCCTGCACCTGGCCGAGATAGTCGAGCAAGACCTCGGCGCTCTCGGGCTGGACGGCGTCGACGTCCTCGGCGCTGTGGCCGTAGCCGATGTTGGACGGGTCGGGCTCGAGCCGGCAGCGCTCGGCCCAGTCGCCCCCGACCCAGATCTGCTCGGTGCCCAGCAGCTCGGCGATGTGATGATCCTGGACCCGGGCCAGATGCCAGACCAACCAGCCGATGGTGTTCGCCCCCGGCCCGGGCGCACGGTGGAGCTCCTCCCCGTCGAGACCCTCCACCGCGGCGGCGGCCAGCGGCGGGATGCGACCGTAGAGCTCGAGAAGCAGCGAAGCACTATCCATAGCCCGCACCTTATGGAGCACGTCGAGGGGCTCGGACAGACCGGCGCCAAGGGCTCCATGGCCGTCTCACGTCCCGCCGGCCACCTCGGTCCCCGAGCCGGGCTCAGGGGGCTGGATGTCGAAGCGGGCGATTGTCGTATAGGCGACGAGGATGATGACGAGCAGGGTGATGACCGCGGCCGTTTGCAGGTCGCCGAAGCCGGCCCCGCTCAGCTCCTTGGGCTTGCTGAAGTAGTCGGCAAAGGACGCGCCGATGGGCCGGGTCACGACGTAGGCGAACCAGAAGGCGAGGATCTCGTTCATACGGAAGCGGGACCACCCGGCCCACGGGATGAGGATCACGACACAGAAGAAGATCGCTGACCCCAGATAGCCGAGTCCCAGCGTCTGGGCGGTGAAGTCACCCACTGCGGTCCCGAGGGCGAACGTGGCGAAGATGGTGGCCCAGTAGAACTTCTCTCGGTGGCTGGTCGTGATGGAGTGGATCGACAGGGTGTGCTCGCTGCGATCCCACAGGTAGAAGACAAGCGCCAGGGCGACGGCCCAGAAGAGAGACGTCCCCGCGTAGGGGATGCCGAAGGTCAGGTGCATCGTGTCGGAAACCCCTGTCCCGGCGATGGCAATGGCCAACGCCAGGAGCCAGTAGGCAGGGGCGTAGTAGCGCCGGGTGCTGAACTGCACGATGAGCGCAGCGACGAAGACACCGACCTCAATGACCGCGCCCACTTCTTTGTTGCCGGTGGACAGGTAATCCGAAATGGCCTCACCGGCTGCCGTGGTGAGGATCTTGATGACCCAGAACATCACCGTGATTTCGGGCACCTTCGCCGCGAGCGGCTGCTGGGTGAAGATGCGAATCAACGAACGCACGCTCTCGGGGTCTCCTTCTTTCGGCTTTGTCGCACGCACGGCCTGCACGGCGCCGGTGGCGGCTCATGGTACCCAGGCTGTCCACTCGCCCGGTGAGCGCTGCAGCCGCTCGTCTTCCCAGCTCACGCCCCAGAAATGGCACCGCTCCTCCGACTTGCGGATGAGGCGGCCGGCGCCGATTTCATCCTTCAGTCGACAGTCCGATCGGAGCGCCCCCGTCGGCGGCAGAGCGATACGCCGCGTCGACCAGGCGGTGCGCCTCGAGCGCGACGTCGAGACCGGGAGCGGGAGGGCGCCCATCGGTCACAGCATCGACAAAGGCGCGGTCGGCCTCGACGTAGGCACGCACGGCGAGACCGACCTCGTCGTCGGCCAACGGTAGGGCGTCGACCCACGAAGGTGAGGGGCAGGCCCGGTCCTCCGTGCCATCGCTGGTCTGTATGTGCAGTGGCCCGCGGAACTCGTCGTCCAACCAGACCATGCCCTCACGGCAGAAGACCTCGAGCCGACGGGTCGAACCGCGACTCAGAATGTCGTGCCAGACGCTCGTGAGTTGCGCCTCAAAACCCGAGGCGAAGGACAGCGTGACGGCAGCCAGGTCCTCAATCCCTTCGTGCCCCGCATGGTTCGCAGTCCGGGCCACCACCGACTCGACATCGCCGAAGCAGAAACGCAGGATGTCGAGGTCGTGGATCGAGTGCTCAATGAGACAGCCGCCACCGGCTTGGGACACATCGCCTCGCCACTGCGATGCGTAGGTCCCCTGTATCGGGAAGTACTGGTCGTCGCGGAAGACAGCGGCCATCGGCGCCCCGAGCGAGCCGCCACCAATCAGGTCGCGCAGCGCCCGGAAGACGGGGGCACTGCGCAGGACGAGGCCGCTCTGGCTCGCCACCCCGGACGCGCTGACCGTCTCGACCAGCTCCGTCGCCCGCGCCAGGTTGACGTCGAGTGGCTTCTCGCAAAAGACGGCACTCCCCGCGCTGAGAGCCTCGTCCACGGCACCCCTGTGCGCCGCCGTCGGCGTACAGACCCAGATGGCGTCGCAGCGCCGGGCCACCTCGCCGGCGTCCCCAACGACTGCAACGGCGTCACCGCCGATGACGTCGGCGAAGCCGCGGGCACGGCGCTCGTGCTGGTCGTGGACCGCCACAACGGCGGCATCGACGACACCGCCGTCGATCAGCGCCTTGAGGCTCAGGCCATGCGCCCACGCGATGAGACCGGAGCCCACGAAGCCGATACGCAGCATCTCCGGGACATTAGGCGTTGGTCCGCGCGTCGTCAGTTCGTGTGTGCGTGTCCTCTTACCCGTTCACCGGCTCGGCCCAGACCCGACCGGCCAGCGCGTCGATGAAGCGCGAGGCCACCATGACCAGGAGCGCGATCTCGTGGCGCTCCCGTCGTCGGATGGCCGCAGGACGCCCACCGCAGATGGTGAAGCCGGTCTCGGGAACGGTCTCGATGAAAACGCCCGAGCCCGTGGTGTCGTTGGCCGGGTCGGCGCCACTGCGTGAGCCCTCGGCGAAGGCGGCGACCCACTGCACCGTCGGGACATCGCCGTGGACCTCGGTGAAACCGGTGAGCCCGTCATCCGCCAAGGCCAGCCACGTCAGGTCGAACAGCGCCATCAGGTGACCGGTCAGCGCATTCATGGCTGCAGTCGGTGTCGCCGCCTGCAGGACGCCCGCGGCGGCGGCCAGCACGGTGTCCTCGCGATCCTTGGCCTCCGTCAACAACTCGGTGACCTCCTCCACCCCGGCTCCGGGAACGTTGCGCACGCCGCGGCAGGCAGCGTCGACCGCCCCCGGCTCGTCGGGCAACTCGACCACGAGCTCGTCGATCGCCACTCCGGCCTCGCGCTCGAGCACCTCCAGGCCCACGACATTGCCCTGCACCGCACCGATCTCCGCCGCCACGGCTCCCAGGACACCCGGCGCGTCGGGAAGCCAGATCCGCATTCTGGTCAGCACGAGGTCACCACCCTGTCTCTCCGGTTCAGCCCGGATCCGCCATCGTCAATGCACCCTCGCCATGCGCACCACCACGCGCATCGTGTTCTCCGCGTTGCCGGCGTAGATGCCCTTCACCGGCGGCACGTCCCCGTAGTCCCGGCCGCGGCCGACGGAGACATGGCGCTCGCCCACCGGGCAGTCGTTCGTCGGGTCGTAGGCCCACCAGCGGCCCGTCCAGACCTCCACCCAGGCGTGACTCTCACCCGAGATCTCTTCGCCGATGCCGGCGTCCGCGTCGGGATGGAAGTAGCCCGACACGTAGCGGGACGGCAGGCCGACGGACTTGGTGAGCGCCAACGCCAGGTGGGCAAAGTCCTGGCAGACGCCGGCCCCGTCCGCGTAGGCCTCGTTGGCCGAGGTGTGCACCGACGTCACGCCACGCACGTAGCGCAGGGCTTCGTGCGTGGTCGCCATGATCCGGCGCGCCGTTTCGAGCGGGCGATCGGCGCGCAGGTCTGTGGCGATCCCGGACAGGTCATAGCCCGGCGCGGTGTAGAGGTGGTGGGAAAGATGATCGGCCATCGTGGCCGACGCGTCGGAAATGTCTTCCCACGTGCAGTCCTCCGGCTCACCGGAATGCTGAGTGTCGACGAGCGAGTTTCCCGTGATGGCCAGGACCTCGTGACCGCGGTCGACGTTGAACGCGGTCACGTGCGTCCCCCAATAGTCGAGGTACGAGTACTGGGGTGCCGGCGGCAGCGTCACCACCCTCGTCTCGAGCGCCGTCTGGCGCTGCTCGCTGCGCGGCGTGAGCCGGAGCTCGTTGTACGACGCCCGCGCCGGAGCGTCGTAGTCGAAGCGCGTCTCGTGCGAGACCCGCAGCCGCCAGCCATCCGTGCGGCTCATCCGCCCCCGCCTCCCTGCCGCCACTGCATCGGCAGGTCCTGGGCGAAGTAGCGGCGTGTCACCGCGTCGCTGACGGACGAAATGGAGGCCTGCAGGCGCTCCAGCCGGGTCTCGAGCCCACGGGACAGGGTCGCCGGCGCCGAGTACTCGAGCTCGGCCCGGGCCAGGCCGACCAGGCCGCGTGCGTCGTCCCACGCGCCCTCGCGCCCCGCGTTGATCTGGTCGAGACATTCCTCGGCCAAGGTGAGCGAGGCAAAGGCGGAGCGAGGGAAAAGCCGGTCGCGCAGGAGGAAGTCGAGCACGCGCCCGGGTTCCACGACACCCTGGGACAGGCGCAGGTAGGGCTCGTAGCCGCCGCAGGAGCGCAGGAGCATGACGAGACCGCTGTCGAAGACCTCGTCGAACGCCACCGTGGCCAGCTGGCGAGCCACCACGTCGGTGCGCTCGAGGCAGCGGCCCAGGGTGAAGAAGAGCCAGGTCTGGTCGCGGCTCATCATGGTGTCGGCCAACCCCATCATGCCGGCGCACTGGGTCTTCACGAAGGAGAGATAGAAGGCCGGCCCGGCCCGCCGGCCGGTCTCCCAGCGCAACGGGAGCTCGGCCCAGGTGGCGTTGATGTGCTCCCAGAACTCCACCGGCACGACATGGCGCACGGCGCGGGTGTTCTCCCGGGCGGCGGCAAGGGCGCCGGCAATGGACGACCGGCTGTCGGGGTCGGTGGCCAGGCGCTCGGTGGCCTGCCACAGGGTCTCGGTCCCCGAGTCGGGCAAGCCCATGACGGCGAGCAGACGGCGGGCCGCATGCGAGCCCTCGACGTCGCTCTGCTCCAGGGCCTGGTACACCGAGACGTCGAGGATGCGCGCCGTTCCCTCGGCCCGTTCCACATACCGGCCGACCCAGAAGATGGACTCGGCCACCCGGCTCAGGAGCGCCCGGGTCACCGGCACGGGCCGCCTTCCTCGTGTTGTTGCTGCTGTTGTTGCTGCTGCACGCCGAGCTCGCCGTCGGATGCCGGCCCGGCGTCCATGGGCGGACCGGCCTGGAAGGGAGCGACCTGGCGCGGTGGGAGCAGCGGCATCGACATCCCGCCGCCGACCACCCATGTGTCCTTGGACCCGCCGCCCTGGCTGGAGTTGACCACCAGGCTCCCCTCGCCCAGCGCCACCCGGGTGAGGCCTCCGGGCAGTACCCAGACGTCTTCGCCGTCATTGACGGCGAAGGGACGCAGGTCGACGTGACGACGCTCCATGGAGTTGTCCACCCACGTCGGCGAAGTGGAGAGCGCGACGACCCGCTGCGCGATCCAGTGGCGGGGGTCCGCCTCCACGTCGAGCGCCAGCTCGTCGAGCTCGGCGCCGGTGGCCGACGGGCCGATCACGAGGCCCTTCCCGCCCGAACCGTCCACCCGCTTGAAGACCAGGTCGCCGCGACGGGACAAGGCATCCTTGCGGACGGCGGAGTCCACCAGGTGCATCGTCTCCACGTTGTGCAGGATGGGGTCCTCGCCCAGGTAGTACCGGATCATGGCCGGCACGTAGGTGTAGACGAGCTTGTCGTCGGCCACGCCGTTGCCCACTGCGTTGGCTATCGTCACCCGCCCGGCCCGGGCCGCGTTGACGATGCCGGGACAACCGACCAACGACTCGGGTCGGAACTGCAGCGGGTCGAGGTATTCGTCGTCGATACGGCGGTAGATCACGTGCACCGGGACCTCGCCCTCGGTGGTGCGCAAGAAGACGTCGGTGCCGTGACACACCAGGTCCCGCCCCTCCACGAGGTGCACACCCATGAGGCGCGCCAGCAAGGCGTGCTCGTAGAACGCCGAGTTGTGGACCCCGGGGGTCAGCACGACGACGGTCGGGTCCTGCACCGACGGCGGAGCGGAACGGCGCAGGGCGTTGATCAGGCGGGCGGGGTAGTCGGTCACCATCTGAATGGGTTGACCCCAGAACAGCTCAGGCAGGACCCGCGCCATGGCGGCACGGTTGGCCAGCACGTAGCTCACACCCGATGGGCTCCGGAGATTGTCCTCCAGCACCCGGAACTCGCCATCCTCGTCACGGATCACGTCGATCCCCGCCACGTGGATGCGCACCCCGTTCGGTGGCGAGTAGCCGTGGGCGGCGCGCACGAAGCCCGGCGAGCTGGTGACGACCTCGTGGGGAATGAGCCCGTCGCTCACGATCCGGGCCGCGCCGTAGACGTCGTCCAGGAAGTGCTCGAGGGCCCGGACGCGCTGGGCCACCCCGGCCGCCACCTTGGACCATTCGGCGCCGGTGAAGATACGGGGCACGACGTCGAGGGGAAACGGTCGCTCCTCCCCGTCCAGGTCGAAGGTGACGCCCTGGTCCATGAAGGCGCGGGCCAGACGGGAGGCGCGGGCCGAGACGTCCTCGGGGCCCATCTGGGCCAGCGACGAGGCCACGGCGGCGTAGGGCACCCGAGCCGAGCCGTCGCGCCCGACCATCTCGTCAAAGGCGGCTTCGGTCAGCCCGCGGGCCGACGTGCCGTACCCATCGAAGAGGTCTCCCACGGACCTCAGGGTGCCAGGCATGTGTTTCGCACTGGTTTCACGACCGCGAACAGCCGGTGACGGCGCCCGGGAATCGGGGCTGCTCGGGGTGCCCGAGGGCAGGGTGGCCTTGCAGGCGGTGAGGGATCAAGCCTGCATCGTACCGGGGGTATTACCCGATGAGTCCCAGGTCCTTGACGTCGTTGCGCTCGCCCAGCAGCTCATCGGTCGTGACGCCGATGCGCTCGGTGGCGAAATCGTCACGGGCAAAGCCCTCGACCACGGACCAGCCCCCTTTGCCGTCCGCCTGGACGGGGAAGCCGAACTGCAGGCCCTCGGGCGCTCCGTACTGGCCTTCGCTGGCCACGGCGACGGAGAAGCAATCCCCCTCGGCCGTCGCGGTCCGCAGGCTCACGACGGTGTCGATGGCCGCTGCGGCGGCGGAGGCCGCCGAGGACGATCCGCGGGCGTCGATGATGGCGGCACCCCGCTTCTGCACCGTCGTGATGAAGTCACCGTGCAGCCACTCGCTGTCGGTGATCACGTCGGCTGCCGGCTTTCCGCCGATACGGGCGTTGGCGAAGTCGGGGAACTGCGTGGCCGAGTGGTTGCCCCAGATGGCGACGTTCGTGACGTCGGCCACCGCTGCGTTGGCCTTGGCTGCCAGCTGGGCCTTGGCCCGGTTCTCGTCGAGGCGGGTCATGGCGAACCAGCGGTCCGCCGGCACCTCGGGTGCGTTGGCGCGCGCAATCAGGCAGTTCGTGTTGCAGGGGTTGCCGACGACGAGGATGCGCACGTCGGAAGCGGCATTGGCGGCAATGGCCTGGCCCTGCGGCTTGAAGATCCCACCGTTCACGCTGAGGAGGTCGCCGCGCTCCATGCCCGCCTTGCGGGGGATGGATCCCACCAGGAGCGCCCACGACGTCCCGTCGAAGGCTGTCTTGAGGTCGGAGGTGGCGACGATGTCGTGGACCAGCGGGAAGGCGCAGTCGTCGATCTCCCTCACGACGCCCTCGAGCACGCGCATGGCGGGCTCGATTTCGAGGAGGCGCAGCACGATGGGCTGGTCCTCTCCGAGCAACTGGCCCGACGCGATGCGGAACAGGATGGAGTAGCCGATCTGGCCGCCGGCACCGGTGACGGTCACGTGGACGGGGGGCTTGGCCATGGAGGGGGTGGTCCTTTCCGACAGTGCTTGCTTGTTCTACTGGTGGCTTCTGGGGTGCTGCGGTGGCGGCTGCTACAGGCGGTCGACGATGGCCGAGGCGAACTCGGAGCACTTCACCTCGGTGGCGCCGTCCATCAGGCGGGCGAAGTCGTACGTGACGATCTTGTCGGCGATGGTGGCCTCCAAGGCCTGCACGATGTCCGCCGCGGCGTTGTTCCAACCGATGTGCTCGAACATGAGCACGCCGGAGAGGAGCACCGAGCCGGGGTTCACCTTGTCCTGCCCGGCGTACTTCGGCGCCGTGCCGTGTGTCGCCTCGAAGATGCCGTGGCCGCTGACGTAGTTGATGTTGGCGCCCGGGGCGATGCCGATGCCGCCGACCTGCGCGGCCAGGGCGTCGGACAGGTAGTCGCCGTTGAGGTTGGTGGTGGCGATGACGTCGAAGTCCGACGGGCGGGTCAACACCTGCTGCAGGGTGATGTCGGCGATCGTGTCCTTGACGAGGAGCTTGTCCCCCGGCTTGCCGTCGCAGTCGTCCCAACCGACCGCCACGTCGGCGAACTCCTCCCGCACGAGGTCGTAGCCCCATTCGCGGAACGCGCCCTCGGTGAACTTCTGGATATTGCCCTTGTGGACCATCGTCACCGACTCGCGCTTGCGCTCGAGCGCGTACTGAATGGCGGCACGGATGAGACGCTTGGAGCCCATGGGCGAGATCGGCTTGATGCCGATGCCCGAGGCGTCCCGGATGGGCCAGCCCATCTCCTCGCGCAGGTAGGCGGCGAGCTTCTCGCCCTCGGGCGTACCGGACTGCACCTCGTAGCCGGCGTAGACGTCTTCGGTGTTCTCCCGGAAGATGACCATGTCGACGAGCTCGGGATGCACCACCGGCGAGGGGACGCCGGTGAACCAGCGCACGGGGCGCAGGCAGACGTAGAGGTCGAGGATCTGGCGCAGGGCCACATTGAGGGACCGGATGCCACCGCCGACCGGCGTGGTCAGCGGGCCCTTGATCCCGATCAGGTGCGAGCGGAAGGTGGCGACAGTCTCGTCGGGCAACCAGTTGCCGGTCTCGTCGAACGCCTTCTGGCCGGCCAGCACTTCCTTCCAGGCGACCTTGTGGCCGTGCTTGGCGGCGGCGGCATCGAGGACGAGCTTGGCGGCGGGCCAGATGTCGACCCCCGTGCCGTCGCCCTCGATGAAGGGAATGATGGGCTCGTCGGGGACCTGGAGTGTGCCGTCGTCGCCCATGCGAATGAGATCTGCCATGGACGGGATGCTACGGGGCGGGACGTGGCGGTCCCAATTGAGGTGGTCAGGAGGCCAGGCGGCCGGTCAGGCAGCTCCGGGGCCCAGGCCGAGGGCGGCGTAGATCTCGCGTGTCGCGCTGGAGGTGTTGAACGTATAGAAGTGCAGCCCCGGCACGCCGGAAGCGAGGAGGTTGGAACAGAGCTCGGTGGCCAGCTCCACCCCCTCCTTCCGCACTGCATCGGGGCCACCCCGCTCGTCCGCAGCGCGCAGGCGGTCCTGCATCCAGTCCGGGGCCGCGGCGCCCATGCCGGCCAACCGGCCCATGGTCGAGAGCGAGGTTACAGGCAGGATGCCGGGCAACACGGGCGTATCGACACCACGCCGGCGCAGGTCGGCCGCCAGGCTCTCGTACTCGGAGGCCTCGAAGAAGAACTGGGTGACCCCGAAGTCGGCCAACGCCAACTTGGCGGCCAGGTAGTCCCGGTCGCTCGGCAGGTCGGGCGAGCGCGGGTGGCCGGCGGGGTGGGCGGCCACGCCGACGGAGAAGCCCCCGATGGCCCGGGCCAGCTCGACGAGCTCCGCGGCGTACGCCAGCTCGCCGGGCCCGGCGGCGGGATCCTCGGGCGGGTCCCCGCCGAGGGCCATGAGGTTCTCGACCCCGGCCTTGCGCAGCGAGACGAGGATGTCGGCCAGTTCCAAGCGGGTATGGGCCACGCAGATGATGTGGGCCATGGGGTTGAGGTTCGTCGTGTGGAGCATGCCGGACACGAGGTCGACGGTGCGCTGCCGCGACTCGGCACCGCCCCGGTAGGTCACCGAGACGAACGACGGCTCGAGCGGCTGCAGCTCCCCGATGGTGCGGGCGAGGGTGGCCAGCTCCTTGTCGTTCTTGGGCGGGAAGAACTCGAACGAGTAGGTGGGCCCCGCTGCCAGCAGCTCGGCGATGCGCGTCATGCCGGCGCGGCGTCGACGCGCCCGTAGTCGTCCTCCAGCCGGACGATGTCGTCCTCGCCGAAGTACGAGCCGCGCTGTACCTCAATGAAGACGACGTCGGTGTCGCCCTGGTTGGCGATCCGGTGCGCTGCCTCGAGCGGGATGTCGACCGCCTCGCCGGCGCGCACCTCCGTGACGGTGCCATCGATCGTCACGGTCGCCGTGCCCGAGACGATGAACCAGTGCTCGGCCCGCTGGGAGTGGCGCTGATAGCTGAGCCGCTTCCCGGGGTGCACGACGATGCGCTTGACCTTGTGATCGGGTGCGTCATCATCGAGGACGGTGTAATTGCCCCACGGGCGCTCGGAGTACTCCCGCTCGGTCACCGGTTGCTCGCCTCCCTGCCTGTGGTCAGGCGCCGGACGCTCATCGGGCTGCCATCTCCGCGGCCCGCACTGCGTTGCGCAACAGCATGGCACGGGTCATCGGCCCCACCCCGCCCAGGCGGGGCGTGATCCAGCCCGCGACCTCGGCCACATCGGGGTGCGCGTCGGGGATCAGCTTCTTGCCCTCGAAGGTGGTGCCGGCCGACACGACGGCGGCGCCCGGCTTCACCATGTCCGGCGTGAGCAGGTGGGGTCGCCCGGCGGCGGCCACGACGATGTCCGCCGTGCGCACGATGGCCGCCATGTCGGCGGGATCAACGCCCGTGTGCACCACGGTGACGGCTGCGTTGCACCCTGGTCGCTTGAGCGTGAGCAGGTTGGCCAAGGGCCGGCCGATCGTCACGCCGCGGCCGATGATGGCGACGTGGCGCCCCTCCACGGGGACGTCGTAGGCGTGCAGCAATTCGACGATCCCCGCCGGTGTGCAGGGCAGCGGGCCGGGTGTCCCGAGCACCAGGCGGCCGAGGTTCACGGGGTGCAGGCCGTCCACGTCCTTGGCCGGGTCGATAGCGAGCAGCGCCTGCTCCTCATCGAGTCCCGGCGGCAGCGGGAGCTGCACCAGGAAGGCGCTCACCTCTGGGTCGGCGTTGAAGCGCTCGATGACGTCGAGCACCTCCGCCTGGGTGGCGGTGGCCGGCAGGTGCGCGCCCACCGAGTGCATGCCGATGCCGGCACAGTCCTCGTGCTTCAACGCGACGTAGCGCTCGCTGGGCGCGTCATCACCGACGAGCACGGTGCCCAGGCCGACGCCGAAGCCCTCGCTGCGCAGCCGCTGGATCCGGTCGGCCACCTCGGCCCGCATGCGGGCGGCGACGGGCTCCCCGTCGAGAAGGATGGCGCTCATCAGTGGCGGAAGTGCCGCTCGCCGGTCATGACCATGGCCAGGCCCGCGCCGTCGGCGGCGGCGATCACTTCCTCGTCCTTGACCGAGCCGCCCGGTTGGACGACCGCCGTGACCCCTGCGTCGGCGAGCACGAGCAGTCCGTCGGGGAAGGGGAAGAACGCGTCGCTGGCGCCCGCCCCGCCCTTGGCACGCTCGCCCGCCTTCTGCACGGCGATCTCGGCCGCGACGACCCGGGACTGCTGTCCCGCACCGACACCGACCGCCTGGCCGGCGGTGACGACGGCGATGGCGTTGGAGGTGGTGCGGCCGCAGACCCGCCACGCGAGCACGAGATCGCGCCACTCGTCTTCGGACGGGGCGCGCTTGGTGACGGCCCGCCACTCCGACCGGGGCGACAGGAAGGCGTCGATGTCCTGCACCAGGACGCTCGACCCCAGGCTGCGTAGCTGACGCACCGCTTGCTCCGGCGCGGGGCCCGACAGCAGCCGGGTGGCCTTGCGCCGGCTCCTCAGCTTCTCCAGGGCCTCCGGCGTGTAGGAGGCCGCGATGATGACGTCCGCCTGCGGGCCGGCGGCGATGGCGTCAGCCACCTCGGCGGTGACGTCGCCACCGATGGCGACCACGCCTCCGAAGGCGCTCTGCACGTCACACTCGAGCGCGCGCTCGTATGCGGTGACGAGGTTGCCGGCCACGGCGGCACCGCACGGGTTGGCGTGCTTGATGATGGCCACGGCCTCCTGCCCGGCACCGGCGTCGGACGCCAGCTCGTGCACGAGACGCCAGGCGGCGTCGCCGTCGAACAGGTTGAGGTACGACAGCGGGTTCCCGCCGTGCTGCAGCATGGTGTCCCACCAGCTGGCCGAGCCCGCCATCCGGTAGCGCGAGCCACGCTGGTGCGGGTTCTCGCCGTAGCGCAACACCTCGGTGCGCTCGAGGGTCAGATGCAGTGTCGGCGGGAGCACCGCCGACAGCTCCGACTCCTCGATGTCGGCGCTCGTGGCGCCGGCGAGCTCGGCGACGGGGGTCGGGCCCCCGGCATCGAGCCAGGCGACGATGGCGGCGTCGTAGGCCGCCGTGTGCGCGAAGGCGGCACGGGCGAGGCGGCGGCGCGTGGCGGCCGAGAGCGAACCGGATGCCCGCAGCTCGTCGAGCACGACCGGGTAGTCCGCCGGCGACGTGACGATCCCGACGTGCTCGTGGTTCTTGGCCGAGGCGCGCACCATGGCGGGACCGCCGATGTCGATCAACTCGATGGAGGGGTCGGACGAGAACGGGTACAGGTTCGACACGACGAGGTCGATGGCCTCGATGCCGTTCGCCGCCAGGTCCTCGCGATGCTCCGGCTTGGAGCGGTCGGCCAGGATGCCGCCGTGGATCTTCGGGTGCAGGGTCTTGACCCGGCCGCCGAGCATTTCGGGCGACCCGGTCACCTCCGCCACCTCGAGATGGGCGATACCCGCTTCGGTGAGCTTGGCCGAGGTGTTCCCACTGGCGACCAGCTCCCAGCCGAGGTCCGAGAGACCCTGGGCCAGGTCGACCAGGCCCTCCTTGTCATAGACGGACAACAGGGCTCTCACGACTTGATCTCCTCCACGACGTCCTCTCTCTTCTCTGCGTCGGGATGAATAGCACGTCCCGCGTCCAGCTCGGCCAGGGCCCAGGCCACGGTGGCCGGGTACAGCCGCCGCTCCACCACCTTGATGCGCTCGTGCAGCGACGCCTCGGTGTCGCCGGGCAGCACCGGGACCACCTCCTGGGCCAGGATCGGCCCGGCATCCATTTCGAGGGTGGCCAGGTGCACGGTGCAGCCCGTTTCGGGCACGCCGGCGGCCAGGGCGTCGCGCACCCCGTGCCAGCCCGGGAAGGCCGGCAGCAGGGCGGGGTGGGTATTGACGATCCGACCGGGAAAGGCCTGGTGGACGGCGCCTGTCATGACGGTCCCGAAGCCGGCCATCGCCACGAGGTCGACGTGATGGGCCACCAGCGTGGCCGCCACCGCGCTCGTGAAGGCGTCGCGGTCGAACGCCGGGCCGAAGCCCCCGAAGGCGGCCCGGTCGACCAGTTCGGCCGCGACCCCGTGCTGCTCAGCCAGGGCAAGGGCGGGACAGGGGCGGTCCGAGAGAACGACGGAGACCGGGAGGCCCTCCTCGAACATCGCCCGCAGGATCGTCCCGGAACCCGAGACAAGAACAGCGAGGCGCATGGCGCTCAATCTAGTGCCGAGCGCCCCTGGACCATCTGGGTCGAGGACGGGCGTTACGGGGCAGATGCGGCCTTGCGACGACGGTGTTGGACGAACAGGTACGCGGCAAAGATGGCCCCTCCGGCGAGCGGCACCTCGAGTGCTTGGGGAACCTCGGGCAGCGCCGGCTGGGGGTCGACGTGGTAGCAGGCGTACCAGTAGCTGACCCACGACACCTTTTGCCCACCGTCCAACGGCGGGATGTAGTGCTGGCGCGCACCCCGTCCCGGCGGCAGGGACCCGTGATCCTTGTAGGTGTTGTACCAGGCGTCTCCGCCCACGACCACGGCGTCGACCACGGCACCGGGGAATCCCTTCATCGCGAGGTCGACCTCCTGCCCGGTCCCGGGCTGCACCGTGCCGTCGTTGGTCTGCACGGTCCCCGCGAGCTCGGAGTCAGTGGCCCCGTGGCCGGCGTTCGAGCCGACCCACGTGTCGCCCCCGTACCCGAGCGCCCGACAGGTCTTCGGATCATTCCCGTGCGTCGGCTTGGCGCGATGGTCAGAGGTGCAGTCTGACGAGGCCCACGCCGCCGAACCTGTCAGAGCGAGCATGAGGCCGCCGACGAAGACGACGCTCCCTCCTCGAACGACCCAGCTGCCCCTGATTGCCCTGACCCGCATTTGCTCTGCTCCGCTCTCGACGCAGCTGCGATCGCAAGAGCCTCGAACCCGCCGAATGGTGTCTCGCCATGATGGGCGAGGGAAAAAATTTCGGTCAAGCAGCCATCCCCTGTTTCTGCCTGGCGTCACGCATAGTTCACCTTTCTGTCACGCTCTGTTCGAAAATCACCCGCCAATGAGTCGACAAATCCGTTCCCCAGGGCAAATCCAACCTCATCGCAACGGAGCTACATCCCGAAAGAAATAGGTAGCACGCATCCTTCGTGGCAACGACGGGGGATCCGGAGTTATCAGGTAGGACGAGCTGGGCTGCTGCAGGCGGACAACTTCGGGTAGTTCCCTTCTTGCGTCGTGATGGAGCAGGGAACCCGAATCGGAGCCGCGCGCCGACCCCGCTCGGCTGAGGCCTGAACGCCGGGTTCCCCCATTCAGTGTGGGAGCACGGTGAGACGGAACGATCGACACGATGGAGAACCAAGGACCAGCCGCAGGCACAGCGTCCTTGTGCACGCGTTGATCGCGGGCACCGTCGCGGCCGGGGTCGCCGGGTACGTCGTCCCCACCTTCGCTCTGGCCGACTCCAGTTCTCCGACGTCTCCGACGTCCTCAGCATCCGCGACGCATGCCAACACGGTGAGTGACACACAGCAGAATTGGTTCGGCATCGCCTCGACCCAGGACGGAGGGGGCTACTGGGTCGTGTCCAGCGCCGGCGCCGTGGAAGGGTTCGGGGACGCCACGACGTACGGGGACATGTCGAAGGCGACGCTCAACAAGGCGACCGTCGGGATGGCTCCCACTCCCGGCGGGCACGGCTACTGGCTCGACGGCGGTGATGGCGGCATCTTCAGCTACGGCGACGCCGGCTTCTACGGCTCGACGGGCTCGTTGCATCTCAACGAGCCCGTGGTCGGCATGGCACCAACCCACGACGGGCTCGGCTACTGGATGGTCGCATCCGACGGCGGCGTCTTCGCGTACGGCGACGCGCCGTTCGAAGGGTCGATGGGGGCCACGCATCTCAACAAGCCCATCGTCGGCATGGCCCCCACACACGACGGGCGCGGCTACTGGATGGTGGCGTCCGACGGCGGGATCTTCGCCTTCGGGGACGCGCAATTCGAGGGCTCGCTCGGAGGCAGCCCGCCCACCTCCCCCATCGCCTACATGGCCCCGACGCCGGACAACAACGGCTACTGGCTGGTGAGCCAGAGCGGGACCGTCTACCCCTTCGGTGACGCTTCTCAGTACGGGTCGGTCACGGGATCGGCTGCGCCGGCAACATCGCTTGCCGGCCTTTCGGGTGGCTACTGGGTGCTGACGGCGGACGGCGCCGTACACCCCTTCGGTTCTGCGCAGAACTACGGCTCACCCCTTACAGGCCCGGTGACGCCGCATGCCTCGGCCAGCACTCCGGCTGCGTCTGCACCGGTGAGCCTCAGCGGCTCTCCTCCCGCGAGCGGGAGCTCCGGCAACAGCGGCACCAGTCCCGTGTCAATCAGCAGACTCACCCCCGCCGGTGGCACGGCCGGTGGCGGCGCCACCATCACGATCACGGGATCGGATTTCACGGGCGCCAAGGCGGTGGACTTCGGAGACAACGCCTCGTCCGCCTTCAGCGTGACCTCTCCTACGAGCATCAGCGCGGTTGCGCCCGTCGGCGCCGGCACGGTCAATGTCCAGGTGGTGACACCTGAGGGCACCTCGAGTTCGAGCAGTGCAACCCAATTCACCTACGTCCCGACGGGACAGCTCCCCATCACGGCGCAGGGTCAGCATCTCGAGGTCGGCGGGGTGCCCACCCTGTTCACGGGCTTCAACGCGTATCAACTGGCGACCGACTGGGGGACCAATGCGGGCTGTGGCGGCACGGCCACCACAGCCCAGATCGACTCCTTCTTCGCCTCGCTCCGTCCCAATTCCCTTGTGCGGTTCTGGGCCTTCCAGGGAACGCTGGCAACGAACTTCCGTTCGGGTCAGCTGGATTGGGCGCCGTTGGACAACATCTTCGCCCAGGCCGCCAAGTACCACGTGTATCTCATCCCGACGATCAGCGACCAGGGTGGCACGTGCGACGGCGACCATTGGCAGGATCCGGCGTGGTATTCGGGCGGCTTCATGAACGTGTACAACGCCAGCTCCAACTCCGACGGTCGCGGCCTTACCCCACTGTCCTATTGGACCTACATGGACGACCTCGTGAGCCGCTACGCGGATTCACCCGCGCTCGGCATGTGGGAGCCGATGAGCGAGGCCGAGGCATCCACCTGCCCCGCCGCCGACCAACCCGGCAACTGCTCGGGGCACCAAACGTGCCCGAGCGAGACCGCTGCCGCCACTGCACTCACCTCCTTCTTCACCACCGTGGGCGCGGAGATCCACCACCTCGACCCGACGCATCTCGTCGAGGGGGGCTTCCTGGGTGGCGGGCAGTGCGGCACCTCCGGCGCCGACTATCAGAGGGTCGGAGCATCCCCGGGGATCGACGTCTTGAGCGTGCACGACTACTACGGAACGGCCGCCATGGGAGGCGACCAGTGGAACGGGATGGCGGTGCGCTTCGGGCAGGCCAGAGCCCTCGACAAGCCGATCATCACCGGGGAGGCCGGGATCCAGGCCGGCAACGGCCAGGCCGGCTGCATCAGCCTGCAGCAGCGAGCGACAGCGATGTCCGCCAAGATGCACGCCCAGTTCGCGGCGGGTGATAGCGCCTTCCTCGTGTGGGATTGGCTCCTCGACCCACTCGGGCCGTGCAGCTACAACACCGGCCCGATCGACTCCCCCCTGGCCGCCGCCATAGCCACGACCCCGACGACCTGAGCGTCGCTTCGCTTCAGAGGCTCGCGGGGAGGAACTTCGTGAGGGTATCGAAGAGGAGATAGAGGCCGGCAGCCCACAGTGGCACGAGAACGATCCACTTACTGGTCTTCTCGAACCAGTATCCGAAGCGACGGTAGGAGAGCCCGAGGAGCAGCAGGAGGCAGGCCTCGACTCCGACTGTCGGGAGCAGGGACCAGTTCCAACTGGCATTGGCCGAATTGGCAACGTGATACGTGACGTCCTTGGCCGGCGCCTTGGGTGTCCCCGCCGGCTCCTTGAGCTGGCCGACGACGATCAGCCGCTGCGCCGCCGAGAACTCAGGTGTGCAGGTCGTCAGCGTGACCCGGTTGTCGCCGAAGTAGTTGAGCACTGACACGTCCCGCGGCGAGACGGACACGGGAGCCGCCGACACCACGTACGTCAGATGCTCGCCCGTCAGCGTCGTCAGAAAGACGCGGTCACCCAGGGTGAGCTGGCCGATGCGGTTGAACGGCGCACCGTTGGTGGTGCGGTGGCCGGCGATGGCGACGTTGCCGGCCTGGCCGGGCATCGCCGTTCCGACGTAGTGGCCTGGGCCCTTCGACAGGTCGCTCGCGTTGCTCCCGGACACCACGTACTCGTCGAGGCCGATCGCGGGGATCTGCAGATGCGCGATCACCGTCCCGTCGGGCGGGTTGGGAAGATTCTCCCCGGCTGGGATGAGAGCGGAGGCCGACCCGTTCGCCTTTCCCTTGGCCGCAGTCGGATGATGCGCCTGCACCGCGGCGTCGAATTGCGACTTGAGCTGGTCCTGGGCGTGGTGCTGGGAGATGGACGTCCCCCAGAGCTGCCAGGCCACGAACAACAGGATGATGGCGCCGATCGCGCTCATCCACGTGTAGGCCGTGATCCATCCGGAGCGCCTCGCGGCGCGCCTTGACCGGGCCGCATCTGCCTGTGTGGCTCCATCTGCCTCGTCTTCAGGCTCAGGCGGCACCAGTGCGGAGTCGACAAGCGGCACCTGCTCGGTGATGGGCTCGACCACCGGTACGACAATCGGTTCGAGAACGGTGGTCGCCGCGGCATCGGGGTCGTCCACCGTCACTGTGTCCAAGTCCAACGTCTGCGCTGCGGTGGTCGGCGCCATCGCCGTTTCGGCGTCGAGACGACGCTCGACCGTGCCGACCTGCGGCGCCGCAGCGATGACGGGTGCGGCAACTACTGCGGTTGGTCGTGCGAGCGCAGGGTCGGGTCGTGCCACCTCCTCAGTGGGAGGTGCGGCGTGGCGTCCCAGCGGCGGGCCGACCACTTCCGTCATCTCGCCGGAGATCTCACGTGCGATCTCCGCAGCGACGCGAACGATCCGGCCGATGGCGCGCTCGTCGGAGGATGCGCCATCCCCGGCCTGCCAAATCCGCGGCCAGTCGACCTCCCGAACGGGTTGCCCCGGGTGCTCTCGCGCCGCGACCGCTTGCGCATCGGACAGCAGTGCTTCCACAAACTCCCGACACAGATCCCAGGAGTCGAGCGTCAGTTCCTCCATGGAACCCGGAGACGGGTCAGGCGGGGTGATCACGGACATGGTGGACCCGCTCGACGTGTCCTCATGCCATCACTCGGTTCGCCGGACTCACCCATGGGGCAACGAGACGGCACAGACCTGGTCGGAAGCCACACATGGAGTCGGCGGAGACATATCGGGTCGAACTCGGATCCGGCACGGAGATGACGTTGTGCACGTTGAGGGGGGCGTGGCGTCGAAGACGGGGAACTGCGGCCCACTTTTTCGCACATCCGGAAGGAGCACTCAAGCCCCAATGCCGGGTGACACCAACAAAACATCAGCATGTCGCTCGCACGTTCCCCTCCTGTTACCCAGGGTTCACGCAAGTGGCGCTTCGTCCTCTGGGCACCTGTGGGTGGCTGGTCTCAGCCCGTTGCCGTTCTCGGGATCCTTGCACCGAGACCTACACTCTTGAGGTGGCAGACATCTCGCCCCCCGAGTCACCCTCGCAATTGTCCGGGGTGCTCCTCGCTCTCGCCGAGTCGCAGCAGTTGCTCTTGACCAAAGTGCGATCCGTGCGCCAGCAACACGAGGATCCGAGCCTGCTCATTGCCGTGCCACGAGTCGACATCGCGCGACAACTCGACCGCCCGGATCCTGCGCCTGCGACCGTCGACACCGAGGACGAAGAGGTCGGAGCGTCCATGCCCGAGGATCACCAGGGTGCCAACGGGCGCTCACGCACCATGCCCGTGCCCGGCGATGACCCGCACACGGCGACACTCTCCGCACACGACATCATGGTCTCCGCCGACGCGTCCGAGCGCCGCAGGAGCAAGGATCGCAACTACAACTTCTTCGACGATCTCGATGCCAAGCTGGCGAGCCTGGATGACCCAGGGGACGGAGGGGGCTGACCCCTCACGCCGGCTACGTGCCAGTGACCTTGACGACCCAGGTGCAACTGGCCGTGGTCTGCACGACCAACGTCTGGGATCCGAGGCTGGACTGCGATGTCACGGATTGTCCTGATGCTCCCGTCTCGCTGATCGCAGCCGTCCCTGTCGGCGCGGACCCGGCCGGCACGACGAAGACCTGGAAGGCAGGACCAGCCGCCGGCGCCGGTGCACAGCGATAGGCCCAGCCGATATTCCAGCCGGCCGCTGTCGTCGTAAACGCGGGGCTGGTCCAGTTTCCCGTCTGCTGCGGCGACGTCAGGAGGACCCGAGCCGGACCCGCCGCGGCCGTCGAGCCCGTGGCCGAGGTGGTCGTCGTGGTGGATCCTCCAGCCGCAGTGGCGACAGTCGTCGTGGTCGTGCCTGTGCTGCCTCCGGGAGCCGTCGTGGTCGTCGCCCCGCCCGCTCCGGCTGCCGTGGTGGTGGTCACCGCGCCGCCGGAATCCGGAGTCGATGAACTTTGAGGAGGCAGCGTGCCGCTGGTTTTGGTCGCATCGCTCGCGCTCGACGATCCGCCTCCGGTGTCGCCGTTGATTGCCATGCCGACGACGGCCGCCACCACAACCGCCGAGAGCAACTGCCAGGTCTTCCACGATCGCCGTTCTTTGATCTTGAGTTCCCCCGGCGCGGGAATTTCGGACGACGCCAACGGCGTATCGCCGTTCTCTCCAGATGAAGTCACTGGCTCCGCTCCTGCCGGGAGGTCGCTCCTCGACAGGTTGCCATTCTCATGTCGAGATGCCGTTCGATCCGGCGCTGACCAGGGACGCGTGCGATGCCTCGGCATTGATCAGCTGGTCAGCGAAGGCGACCAGGAATGTCCGATTGTTGATGAGGCCCACGTCGGCTTGGGAGGACGCGTTGAGGCGGCCGCCGATATTGTGCAGTGAGTCGGCAGTCGTGATGCCCTTGACGACCACCCCCTGGCCGGAGTTCCGGACATAGAGCACGGTCCGCTCGTAGTTGGTGCCTCCGGTGTCCATTTTGAC
>DATBAO010000005.1:0-29842 GCA_036271495.1 Acidimicrobiales bacterium | reverse complement strand
CGAACCCTCCGCGGCCTCTACGCCGGGCACGGCACGCACCGTCGACGCGAGCGACTCGGGCACGGGATTCCGCGTGGCCGTGCCCCCGCTGCCGAACTGCGCCACGCCGCGGACCTGGAAGTCGACGCTCTGGTAGATGTTGCCGAACAGCGTGTTGAAGGTGTTGTGCAGCGTGTCGGTGAGGACGAAGGTGCCCGCAATGAACGTCACGCCGAGCACAATGGCCAGCGCGGTCAGGGCCAGCCGGAGTTTGTGCGCGAGCAATCCCTTGATGGTCACGCGCCACATGTCAGGTCCCCAGCGTCCGGATGCGCTCCAAGACCAGGTCGGCGGTCGGTTGCGCCAGCTCGTCGACGATGTTGCCGTCGGCCAGGAAGACCACCCGGTCGGCATAGGCCGCCCCGTGCGGGTCGTGGGTCACCATGACGATGGACTGGCCGAACTCGGTGACCGAGCGGCGCATGAACGCCAGCATCTCCGCCGTGGAGTTGGAGTCGAGGTTCCCCGTCGGCTCGTCGGCGAACACCAGGTCGGGCCGGTTGATCAAGGCGCGGGCGCAGGCGCACCGCTGCTGCTGGCCACCCGACAGCTCGCTGGGCCGGTGCGAGAGCCGCGCCGCGATGCCGAGCTGGTCGACCAGGTAGTCGAACCACTCCTTGTCCACCTTCCGCCCGGCCAGATCCGCCGGCAGCGTGATGTTCTCGGCCGCCGTCAGGGTGGGGACCAGATTGAACGACTGGAACACGAACCCGATGTGGTCGCGCCGCATCTGCGTGAGCCCGGCGTCGTCCAGGCCGCCGATGTCGAGGTCACCGACAAAGGACTGCCCTGACGTCGGACGGTCGAGACCGGCCATGCAGTGCATCAGGGTCGACTTGCCCGACCCGGAGGGGCCCATCACCGCAGTGAAACGGCCGCGCTCGAAGGTCACGTTGACGCCGGCCAGCGCGTGCACCGTCGCCTCTCCGGTGCCGTACGTCTTGCGGAGCTCGACCGCGTGGGCCGCCGGCGAGGCCGGACGTTGTGCTGCCGGTGCTGGGTCGGTGAGCGTCACCATGCCTCGATTCGTGCGTGGGGGGTTGCGCGGCGGGAAGCGGGGAACGCTCCCACTCTGTCCCCGGGCCGCGGCGCGGGACCAGGGTACCGCCGTCACCTCTGGTGCCTTGACCGGCGACGCGCCGTGGCGTCCGGGCAGGGGCCGACCCGGACCACTACCCTGAGCGCCCACACGCACAAGGGCACGTGAGCTACCCGGGGGGGCCAGTTCGCCAATGCGGCACGACGCCATGAGAAGGGCCTGAGTCGCTGACGACTCATCTGCGGTTGCCCGGGCGCGCGTCGACCGTGGTGGCGGGAGTCGCCTCCGTCGGCGCGGTCCTTGCCGTGCAGCTCGTCGTGTTCCCGATCCCGTTCGGGGTCTGGCTCCAGGGTGCGGTGCTCGGCCTCCTCGGCTCCCTCATGGCAGTCGGTCTCGGGCTGACCTACCGGCTGAACAAGATCATCAACTTCGCCCAGGGCGACCTCGGGACCGCGCCGGCGGTGCTCGCCGTCGGCCTGATCGCCTTCTCGGGCGTGAATTACTTCCTGGGGCTGGCCACCGGCCTGGCCGCCTCGCTCCTCCTGACCGCGACCGTGGAGATCGTCGTGGTCCGGCGCTTCCGGCGTTCGCCCCGGTTGATCCTGACCGTGGCCACCATCGGGCTCTCGCAACTCCTCGTCGTCGTGAGCCTGCTGATCCCGCGGCTGTGGGGCCAGGAGCCCATCGCCAGCGCGACCGTGTCGTTCCCCTGGCACCTGGCCTGGCATGTCGGACCGGTCGTCTTCACGGCCGACGACGTGGTGGCCGTCATCGTGTCGCTCTCCTGCCTGGCCGCTGTGTCGGTCTGGTTCACCCGGAGCGACGTCGGGCTGGCCGTCCAGGCCGTGGGCGACCGGCGCGACCGGGCATCCATGCTCGGAATTCCCGTCGGCCGCCTGCAGTCCGTGACCTGGGTGGTGGCCGGCGTCCTGTCCTTCGTCAGCATCTTCTTCCAGGCCGCCATCCTCGGGCTCCCGCTCGACCCCACCTATGGCCTGACCGCCCTGGTGACGGCGCTGGCAGCGCTGGCGCTCGGGAACTTCACCGAGCTGCCCGTGATCGCCGCCTCGGCCGTGGCCCTCGGCATCCTGGAACAGGGGGTGGCCTGGAACGACCCGACCAACGACGCGCTCGGGCTGGCCGTCCTGGCGGGCGTGGTCTTCGCCGCCATCGTCGTGCGCCAGCTGTTGGCCCGGCACTCCGACCGCGAGGCCGAGTCGTCACTGGCCCTGGCCGGCAGCGTGCGCGATCTGCCGGCGTCGCTGCGCGATCTCACCGAGGTGCGGGTGGGGACCCCGGTGGCGGCCTTCGCGGCCTTCGCCGCCGCCTGCACGCTGCCGCTGTGGATGGGCCCGGGCGAGCTCATCCGCGGCTCGGCTCTCGTGGTCCTGGCCATCGTCGGCTGCTCCATCGTTGTCCTCACCGGATGGTCGGGGCAGGTCAGCCTGGGCCAGATGTCGTTCGCCGCCGTCGGGGCGACCGTCGGCACCCTCGCGCTCGTGGACTGGCATTGGGACCTGAGCCTCGCCCTGCTCCTCGCCGGGGCCGCCGCGGCTCTGGTCGCCGTCGTGGTGGGCATCCCCACGCTCCGCCTCGACGGGATGTTCGCCGCCGTGACGACCTTGGCCTTCAGCCTGGCCGCCTCCGGGTACCTGCTCGTGCGGGAGGAGTTCTCCTGGATCCCCCAGGCACAGCTGGGGACGCCCTTCATCTTCGGGCTGTCCCTGACGTCGCAGTCGGCTGTCTTCGAGCTCTGCCTCGGGGTCCTGGTGCTGGTGCTGGTGGCGCTGCACGGCCTGCGCCACAGCCGGACCGGGCGCGTCCTGCGCGCGCTCCCCTCCAATCAGCGCGCCGCGTCCGGCTACGGCGTGCGCGTCCTGGGGGCGAAGCTGACGGCGTTCGCCGTCTCCGGCTTCATTGCCGGGCTGGCCGGCTGCCTCCTCCTGGTCGTGAATCAGCAGTACGAGGAGACGTCGTTCCTCGTGCCGGTCAGCCTCATCGTCTTCACCTCGACGGCCGTCGGCGGCCTGGGGTCGGCCTTCGGCGCCATCCTGGGTGCCGCCATCGTCGAAGGCAGCACGATCTACCTGCCGCCGAGCTGGCAACTCTTTCCCTCTGCGTTGGGCGTCCTGCTGGTGCTCATCCTCTTCCCCCGCGGGCTGGCCGGCCTCTGCTTCGACCTGCGGGACTGGGCGCTCGACGGGCTGGCCCGGCGCCACCGGGACGGAAAGCGGGGAGTCGCTGGACCGGTCGAAGGCGCGCTGGCGCCATGAGGCGCCTGGCCAGGCTCGGGGGTGGCGTGTCGGTCTTCCCGCTCGGGGTGCTGTTCACCATTGAGCTCCTCGACCAGGCCACGCAGAGCGCCTTCAACATCTTGACGCCGAACATCCGTGACGCCTTTCATCTGACCAACGCCGGCATCCTTCTGATCGTCGCCATCGCCGGAGCGGCGGCGCTGGCCTGCACCCTGCCCGTCGCCGTGCTGGCCGACCGCATGAACCGGGTGCGCATCGCGCTGGTCGGCGCACTGGTCGGCGCCGCGTTCTCCATCGGCCTCGGGTTCGCCCAGGGCGTGGTGGTGGCCACCATCATGCTGGTGGGCGTCTCCATGGGGCAGGCCGTGATCTTTCCCACCCACAACTCCCTGCTGGCCGACTATTACCCCGTCCCGGTGCGCCCGCGCGTGTACTCGGCCCACCGCTCCGGCATCAGCTTCGGGGTCATTGTCGGTGTCCTGCTCGGCGCCGGGCTGGCCGCGCTCTTCTCCTGGCGCGCCCCGTTCTTCTTCTTTGCCGTGCCGATCGTGATCGTGGTGATCGTCGGCCTGCGGCTGCACGAACCACCGCGGGGACGTCACGAGCAGCTCGCGCTGAGCGAGCAAATGCTCGCCTCCGAACGGGGCGAGCCCGCGCCGCTGGCCGACGCACCGGCGGCGGACGACGGCACCTTCGACATCCCGGATGAGACGCCACCGTCCCTGGGCGAATCCTGGCGGACCGTCTGGAAGATCGGCGTGTTGCGCCGCATCTTCATCGCGCTGCCCTTCCTGGCCGCCGCCATCGCCGGGTTCGCGTCGCTCGCTTCGCTGCAGTACCAGGAGACGTTCCACCTCGACGCCGTGCAGCGGGCCTATCTCATCGCCCCCACGGAGGTGTTCGACATCCTGGGCCTGGCCGCCGGCGCCGTGATCGCCACGCGCGTGGCGCGGCGCGACATCCGTCTTGTCTTCCGCATGCTGGCCGTCGCCTCGGTCACGGCCGCCGCCTTCGCCGTCCTGTTCGCGCTGGCCCCGAACGTCCCGATCGCCTTCATCGGCAACGCCGGCATCGTCGCCTCGCTCGCCGTCGTCGGCCCGGGGGTGCTGGCCTCGCTCTCACTGGCCATCCCGCCCCGGGTGCGCTCAGTCGGGTTCTCCATCGGCGCGCTGTTCGTCCTGCCTGGACTTCTCGTCCTGCCGGGCGTCGGCGCGCTGGGGGATGCCATCGGCTTCCGCTACGGGCTGCTGATCCTCGTCCCGATCTTCGTCATCGGGGGCCTCATCGTCGCGAGCGCCGGTGGTCTCATCGCACGCGACGTCAGCGACGTCTGGACCTCCATGCGCACCCGCACGCAGATGCTGCTCGACAGGCAGGCCGGCCGGCTGCCGCTCCTGGCCGTGCGCGAGCTCGCCGTGGGCTACGACGGCGTCGTGGTGCTGGCCGACGTGGCCATTGAGATCGACGAGGCGGAGATCGTCGCCCTCGTCGGCACCAACGGGGCCGGCAAGTCCACCTTGCTGCGGGCCATCGGCGGTGTGGTGGAGGCCGACCACGGCGCCATCGTCTTCGACGGGCGCGACATCACCCACCTCCCGCCCGACGAGATCGCCCGGCTCGGCGTGGCCCAGGTGCCGGGCGGCGAGGGGATCTTCCCGAACCTGCGGGTCGAGGACAATCTGCGCGTGGCGGCCTGGCAGGGTCGGCGACGCGGCGAGCACGACACCGACATGATCGCCGAGGCGCTGGCCTCGTTCCCCGCTCTCGCGTCGCGACGGGACGAACGGGCGGCCAACCTCTCGGGAGGCCAGCAGCAGATGCTGGCCCTGGCGATGGCCACGATCACCCGGCCCAAGCTCTTCCTCATCGACGAGCTGTCGCTCGGCCTGTCACCCATCGTCGTGGAGCAGCTGCTGGGCGCCATCGAAAGCCTGCGCCAGGCGGGCACCGCCATCCTGCTGGTGGAGCAATCCATGAATGTCGCCGTGGCGGTGGCGGACCGCGTCTACGTCATGGAGACGGGCGTCGTGCGCTTCTCGGGGTCGGCCGACGAGCTGGCGGCACATCCCGAGCTCCTCTGGTCCGTCTACCTCCAGAAGGCCTCCGAGACGCTGGCGGCCCCGGCCACCGGCCGCTCCGGCCAGGGCGACGGCGGGGTGGATCTCGAGGTGCGCGGCGTCTCCCTGCGCTTCGGTGGCAATGCCGCCCTGCACGACGTGTCCCTGCACGCGGACCACGGGGAGATCGTCGGCATCATCGGGCCGAACGGCGCCGGCAAGACGACGCTGTTCGACGTGGTATCCGGATTTCTCCGCCCCGACGCGGGGCGCGTGGACTTCGCCGGCGTCGACATCACGGACCGCAGTGCGTCCGCCCGGGCCCGCCTCGGTCTGGGCCGCTCCTTCCAGGACTCGCGTCTGTTCGCCGGGCTGACCGTGCGCGACGCCGTGGCGGTCTCGCTCGAGCGCTTCACCGACGTGCGCGACCCCTTCAACGCCATGCTGCGCCTCCCTCTGCAGGTGCGGACAGAGGCCGCGGTGGCGCACCGGGTCGACGAGCTGCTCGACATGTTCGGCCTCGACCGGTTCGCCGACAGCATGGTGAGCGAGCTCTCGACCGGGTCGCGACGATTGGTCGACCTGGCGGCCGTGGTCGCACTCCAGCCGTCCGTCGTGCTCCTCGACGAGCCGTCCTCCGGCGTGGCCCAGCGGGAGGTCGAAGCCATGGTCGGCCTCCTGCGCAACGTCAGGGACCGGCTGGACGCCACCATGCTCGTCGTCGAGCACGACATCGCCTTCATTGCGGAGCTCGCCGACCGCCTGATCGCCATGGACCGGGGCACCGTGCTGGCCAGTGGGACGCCCCAGCAGGTCCTGGAGCTGCCGGTGGTCGGCGAGGCCTTCCTGGGCTCCGACCCGCTCACGTTGTCCCGTTCGGGGACTGCCGCCGTCACGACCGCCCCGGAGGTAGAGCACCCATGAGCGACGTCGATCCCGATGCACGCACCATGCGGCCCTGGCCGCAGGTGAGCCTGCTGCGGCGCGCCGGGCCGGTCATCCTCATCGTCCTCGCGCTGGTGGCGGCAGGCATCACGGCGACCGTCCACGAGACCGACGGCACCTCGTCCGGGGGCACGCCGGCGGCGGGGGACCACCCGCAGGCGACGGTGCCGCTCACCTATGCCGCCGCCGCCAAGACCGGGAAGGCAGCCGCGTACGACTGGGGTTCGGAGTGCGACCATCAGACCGGCCGGCTGAAGATGCCGACCGTGTATTCCCCGGCGTGCGTGCCGGTCCCCGCCGCCGGCGCCGGCAACGGAGGCGCCACCTCGAGCGGCGTGTCCGCCACCTCCATCAACCTCGTCTACTACCAGCCTCAGCCAGGTGGGCTGACATCGGCCATTTCGAGCGCAGCCGGGACCCCGGCCCAGGCCCTCGCCATGTACCAGTCCTTCGTGGCGATGTTCAACCACGTCTACGAGATGTACGGGCGCCAGGTGAACCTCATCGTCTTCAACGCCACCGGTGCCGCGACCGACCCGGTGGCCGCCCATGCCGACGCCGTCACCGTCGCCCAGCAGGATCACGCGTTCGCCTCCATCGGCGCTCCGGCGCAGACCTCGGCCTACCAGGACGAGCTGGCCCGCCTCCACGTGCTGTGCATGGGCTGCGGCGACTCCTCCACCAACGGCGAGGTGCAGAAGAACGCGCCCTTCCAGTGGGCCAACCTCCCCACGGCCGACACGTCTCTCTACGAGACGGTGGCGTACGTGATCGCCAAGCTCAACGGCAAAGACGCCGTCTGGGCCGGAGAGCCCTCGTTCCACGCGCGCAAGCGCTCCTTCATCGTGGTGAGCGAGACGTCCGAACCGCCCGCACCCGGCACGGCCGAGCTGACGGCGTCGCTGACGGAGAAACTCCGCGCCGGCAAGGTCAATATGGTCACGCCGACGACGCTGTCATACACGCTCGACCTGACGACGCTGCCCACCCAGGCCGCCACCATCGCCGAGAAGCTCAAGGCTTCGGGTGCCACCAGCGTGATCTTCGCCGGTGACCCCATCATGCCGATCTATCTCACCAAGGCGGCCGCCAGCATCGGCTACTTCCCCGAGTGGATCATCACCGGCATAGCCCTGACGGACACCGCGGCGCTCGGTCGCTATTACGACCAGAGCGAGTGGGCCCACGCCTTCGGGATCACGAGCCTCGCCGTGCCCGTGCCGGTCGGCGCCGGCGACGCTGACCACCTCTACCGCTGGTGGTACGGGGCCAACACCGCGCCGGCCTCCCTGGCCGCGCCAGCGCTCATCCCACCGGTCCAGCAGTTCTTCGACGGCGTGCAGCTGGCCGGGCCCGACCTCACGCCGTACACGTTCGCCAGCGGGCTGTTCCGCTCACCGCCGGCCGGCGGCGGGCCGACCACCCCGCTCGATGCCTACGGCTACCAAGGAGCGGCGCCGCTCCCGAGCTACTCGTCACCGGCGGACTACACGTTCCTCTGGGACGACGCCACGGCGAAGGGGCCCGACGAAGAGGGCGCGAATGGCACCGGGCTGATGCGCTACGTCAACGGCGGCGCCCGCTCCAAGTCCGGCACCGTGCCCGCCGGGCCAGTGCCGATGTTCTCCGTGACGGGCTCGGTCACCAGCTACGCGACCCCGCCCGACCGCCCGCCGTCGTACCCCGCCTGGCCCGGGTCGCCCGCCGCTCATTGAGCCGCTGGCCAGGGACGCTCGGTCGGGCCTGGTGCCCTCTGGCGCGGGTGGACACGCCTCGCAGCCGTCGCTGCTCCTGGTGCTAACCCCAGGCCAGGACGCCCGCTAACGGCATTCCCCTCGCCGCTCCGTCCCCGCAAGCTTGAGAGCGCTGGCGCGGAACCTCCGGGCCCGGTTGCGGAAGGAGAGCCATGATCGTCACCCACGGGCTGACGAAGCGCTACGGCAAGACGCTGGCTGTCGACGCCCTGAGCTTCACCGTGCCTCCCGGTGTGGTCACCGGGTTCCTCGGTCCCAACGGTTCGGGGAAGTCCACCACCATGCGCATGGTGCTCGGGCTCGACCGGCCCGACGGCGGATCGGCACTCGTCAACGGCTGCCCCTATGCCGAGTTGTCGTGGCCCCTGCGCGAGGTGGGTGCGCTGCTCGACGCCAAGGCCTTCCACCCCGGCCGGAGCGCCCGGAACCACCTGCGCTGGCTCGCGCAGGCCAACGACATCCCCCTGGCCCGGGTCGACACCGTGCTCGACCTCGTCGGGCTGACCGCGGTCGCCGACCGCCGGGCCGGGAAGTTCTCCCTGGGCATGGGACAGCGGCTCGGCATCGCCAGCGCGCTCCTCGGCGATCCCGGCGTGCTGCTGTTCGACGAGCCGGTCAACGGGCTCGATCCTGAGGGCATCCGCTGGGTGCGCCATCTGCTGCGGGACCTGGCCGCCGAAGGCCGGACGGTGCTCGTATCGAGCCACCTCATCAACGAGATGGCCCTGACGGCGGACCGGCTCGTGGTGATCGGCCGCGGCACCCTGATCGCCGAAACCACCGTCGACGACTTCGTCGCCAGTCACCGGAGCGACGCGGTGCGCGTCGTGACCCCGACCCCGCAGCGGTTCGTCGCTGCGCTGTCGCGCGCCGGCGCCCGGCCCTCCGTCCACGACGACGGGGCCATCGTCGTCTCGGGTCTGTCCTCCGCCGACATCGGCGAGCTGGCCGCCGGTCAGGAGCTCACCGTGCACGAGCTGACACCGCTGCACGCCTCGCTCGAAGACGTCTTCATGGAACTCACGAGTTCGTCCGTCGAGTACCGCTCGCATGCCCCCGACCAGGCGGCCGCGCCCGACGCGCTGCCGGCCCGCTGAAAGGAACGCCCGTGACCACCATTCCCGTACGCGCCGTCGTGCCGCACATCGGCTCCGCCGGCGCCGAGTCCCGCCGCTGGCGGGCCGGCCTGCGCCAGACCATGCGCGCCGAATGGACGAAATTCGTCTCCCTGCGCTCCATCCGGTGGACGCTGCTCGTCACCGCGGTCGGCACGTTGCTCGTCACCTTCCTGGCGACGCACGGCGCCCTGCATCACCCCCCGGGGTGGTACCAGGGGTTCGATCCCACCAACCAGTCCCTGTCCGGCCTCGCCATCGGATCACTCGCCATCGGTGTCCTCGGCGTCCTGGTCGTCACGGGCGAGTACGGCACCGGGACGATGAAGGCATCGTTGGCTGCCATGCCCCGACGAGGGGTGCTCCTGACCGCCAAAATCGCCGTCGTCGGGCTCTCCACCCTGGTTGTCGGTGAGGTGCTCAGCTTCCTCTCCTTCCTCGAGGGTCAGGCGGTGCTCTCCGGAGGCGCGCCGACCGCGACGCTCGGACAGCCAGGCGTGCTGCGTGCCGTCGCCCTGTCGGGGGCCTTCCTCGCCCTCTTCGCGCTCCTCGGCCTGGGCCTCGGTACCGTGATCCGCCACACGGCGGGTGCCATCGCCGTCTTCGCCGGGGTGACGTTGCTGGCCCCGATCCTGCTGAACTCCATTTCGCACTTCATCGCCCGTTTCGCACCCGAGCTGATCTTCGCCAACTCGGTGGCGGCCACGGTCAATCAGCACAATGACGCCGTGTCGGTCACAATCGGGGTCGTGTGCATGCTCGCCTACTGCGCCGCCGCTCTGGGCCTGGGAGCGTTCGTGCTCCATCGGCGGGATGCATGACCCCGGACCCGAGCGACGACAGCAGCATACGGGTGCGGATTCGAGGGCGCGAAATCTCGCTGGCCATGACCGAGGAGCAGAGCGTCCGCCTGAAGGCCGTGGCCCGCACCATCGTCCACGAGCCCTTCACGAAGCGGGTCTGGAGCGAGCTGGGCTTCTTCCTCCTCGGCTCCGCCCTCGCTGGAGCCGGGCTGGCGTTCGTCGCCTTCACCATGGGCGCCGGCCTGATCCTGGCCATCACCTTCTTCGGGTTGGCGGTGCTCGCGCTGTCGCTCCGGAGCGCTCGCGGCATCGGTGGCCTGCAACGGGGCCTGGCGCGCAACATGCTCGGCGAAGAGGTGCGGGACCCCGAGCCGTTCGTCGGGCGGCCAGGATTCTTGGGCTGGCTGCAGTCCTGCCTCCGCGATCGGGTGGCCTGGCGTGCCGTGGGCTACCTCGCCCTCAAAGTGCCGTGGTCGATCCTGGGTGTCTTCGTCGCCTTCAGCTTGTGGTGGGACGCCTTCGCCCTGTTGCTCCGCCCGATCTTCGGTCGCGACGGAGGCGGCTCCCCTGTGTGGGGGCTGGCGTCCGCGTTCTTCCCGTCGGACTACTTCAACGGGTTCGGCGACATCGGGTTCTTCCACGACGTGTTCGGCCTCATCCTCGGTGCCGTCTTCTTCTTCGCTGCACCCTGGGTCATGCGAGGCTTCGTCAACGTGGATCGCCTGCTGATCCGCAGCCTGCTCGGGCCCGATCCCATGGCGACGCGCGTGCGCTCCCTGGAGAAGGCCCGGACGCAGACGGTCGACGCGTCGGCGGCCACGCTCCGGCGAATTGAGCGCGACCTCCACGACGGGACGCAGGCCCAGCTGGTGGCGCTTGCCATGCGGCTGGGTATGGCCAAGGAGAAGTTGGAGGACGACCCCGAGCACGTCGACCTCGACCGGGTGCGCGAGCTCGTGGACGCCGCGCACCGCGGCGCCAAGGAGGCCATCATCGAGCTGCGCGACATCGCCCGAGGCATCCATCCGCCCGCTCTCGACATCGGCCTGGAAGGCGCCCTGTCCACCCTGGCCGCGCGGAGCGCAGTCCCCACCGAGCTGTCGGTGGACCTCCCCGCCCGGCCGACGCCGGCCATTGAGGCCATCGCCTACTTCTGCGTGGCCGAGCTCCTCGCCAACGTCGCCCAGCACGCCCAGGCGTCACGGGCCTCGGTCTCCTGCACGGCGCAGGGCACCTGGTTGCGGCTGGTCGTGCGCGACGACGGGGTCGGCGGAGCGCAGCTGAACACAGTCGGTTCCTCGTCGAGCGGACTGGCCGGGCTGACGGACCGGGTGCGCGCCGTCGACGGCCGCCTGAACCTGGTCAGCCCTCCCGGCGGCCCGACGGTGGTCACCGTCGACCTCCCCCTCACGTCCTGATGGTCGGCGCGCTCCGTATCGCCATCGCCGAGGACTCTGCCATCCTGCGCGACGGCCTGGTGCAGCTCCTGGTCGACCGCGGCTTCACGATCACCGGCGCGGTCGGCGATCCGGCGGCCCTGCGCAGCTCGGTGACCCAGAACCCTCCGGACGTGGCCGTCATCGACATCCGCATGCCGCCGACCTTCACCGATGAAGGGCTCCGCGTGGCGCTGGAGCTGCGCGCGCGCCACGAGGGGCTCGGCATCCTCCTGTTCTCCCAGTACATCGAGACCCGTTACGCCGCCGACCTGTTGGCCGACGACGCCGCCGGGATCGGCTACCTGTTGAAGGACCGCGTGGCCGACGTCAGCGACTTCGTCGAGGCTCTGGAGCGGGTCGCCGTAGGAGGTACCGCCTTGGACCCCGAAGTCGTCACGCAACTCCTGGGGGCGACGCGACGCACCGACTCCCTCTCCGCCCTCACCGCCCGCGAGCGCGAGGTCCTGGCCCTGATGGCCGAGGGGCGGTCCAATGCCGCCATCGCCAACGCGCTGGTCGTCAGCGAGGGCGCCGTCGAGAAGCACGTCGCCAACATCTTCGCCAAACTCGACCTCCCGGTTTCGGAAAAGGACCACCGCCGGGTGCTGGCCGTGCTCCGCTTCCTCGAGTCGTGAGCACAGCTCTCGCCACGGCGTTGCGCCCCCGCTAGCGAGTCACCCCGAGCAGGGCGAGGCCCCGGCGCAGGAAGTCCGAGCACGTCTCGACGTCTTCGGCGCCGGCCTGGGGCAGCACCGCGCCGAAGGGAGCGTTCCAGTAGTCGGCGGGCCCCGGCCGCTCCGGGCCCCAGGGACCGACATAGGCGTACGGTGCGTCGGAGAACCCGTCGCCCGGGGAGAACCCGAGATTGACGCCTTGCCCCGACCCCAGGTCCAAGGTGGTGCCGACGTCGAAATGCTCGGGCCAGAGCTGCGTCGTGGACCAGCCCGCGACCGACCCCGACCCGCGGGTCACCACATCGAGCGCCCGCGAGCCCAGGTCGAACCAGCCGTAGAGGACGTCGAGCTCCTCGTCGACCAGGTGCATCGGCTCGTCCAGCCGTCCGACGGCAGGCGCACCGGCGCCCGCCGAGAATTCCGCCCGCAGGTCCGCCCCGACGAGGGCTGCCAGCTCGGCCAACGTCGCACCGTCCATGACCAGGGACTGGCTCGCCGCCCCGACCTCGTGGATCAGGTCGGGGCCGGCGGTCCGGACCACCTCCGGCTCCGGTCCGAAGGCCGGGGTGGCCACGCCCCCGGGGCTGGCCCGAAGGCCGAAGTGCCCGCTGACCGCGAAGCGGCGGCGGCCGAGGACGTGCGTGGCGATGACATGGAGGCTGGTCCGGGTCGTGGGCATCCCGGACTCGACGGTAGCGGCGGGCCGCAACGGCCATCCGCCTGGGCAGATGCGCAGGCGCCCCGTCGGATCGACGCGGGCAATTGCACCGCCGGGTAAAAAGGTGGGTGATGAAGGTGATCCGTGGGGGATTCGGGAGCCGGAAGACTCCTTCCATCGGCCTCGTGCTCGGTGCCGGCGGCATCGTGGGCCAGGCCTACCAGGCCGGCGTCCTCTCGGCCCTCCAACGCGAGACCGGCTGGGACCCGCGCCAGGCCTCCATCATCGTGGGCACGTCCGCCGGCTCCGTCACCGGTGCCGCGTTGCGGGTCGGGGTGCCCGCCACGGACCTGGCGGCCTCGCTCTACGGGGTGCCCACCTCGCGCCGGGGTGGCGCCATCCTGCGTCGCATCCTCCCGGCCGACGTGGAGCCACTCCCCACGCCGTCGGTCCGCTCGTTGCTGCGGCCGTGGAACCCGCCCTCCCCGGCGCTGATCACCCGGGTGATCCGGCGACCCCTGGCCTTCCGGCCCGACGTGGCGGCCATGACGCTGCTGCCCAGGGGCCGGATCGACATCTCCGAGCGGGCCCGGGGCCTCGACGAGCACATGGGCGGCCGCTGGCCCGATGGGCTCCGCATCTGCACGGTCCGGCGGTCCGATGGTGCCCGGGTCGTCTTCGGCCGCACTGGTGCGCCCCCGGCGCGGCTGGCCGAAGCCGTCCTGGCCTCGTGCGCCATCCCGGGCTACTTCCGACCCGTGGTCATCGGGGGTACCGAGTACGTCGACGGCGGCGTGCACTCGGTCACCAACGCGGATGTCCTGCGGTCCGAGCGGCTCGACGTGGTGGTCGTCATCTCGTCCATGTCAGCCGCCCACGGCAGTGCGAACGGCGCGGACGGGTGGCTCCGCCGGACCGTGCACCGCCGGATGGAGCGCGAGATGGCCCGTCTGCAGCAGGCCGGGTTCGTCGTGATCAGCCTCGAGCCGGGTGACGAGGCCCGCCGCGCCATGGGGCTGCGCGCCATGGCCGAGGACAGGAGCCCCCAGGTGATCGAGGCCGCCTACGAGGAGACCCGGGAGCTGATCCTGGCCAGCCCCGAGCTCGCCTCCCTCGGCGGCCCGCTCGCTGCCGCGTCCGCCGGCTGAGCCCAGGATCGTCGGCCGCCCCGGGAGTAGGCTCGCCCTCGAGGGGGAAGCCCGAAGGGAGGGTCGATGAGTCCTGATCGCCTGAGCCCGTTGGACGCGTCGTTCCTCCACATTGAGGACCACGTGTCCCACATGCACATCGCCTCGGTGGCGATCTTCGAGGGCCCGCCGCCACCCTTCGGCGACATCGTCGCCATGGTGGACGCCAAGTTGGACCTGGTGCCGCGCTACCGCCAGAAGGTCCGTTTCGTGCCCTTCGAGTTGGGGCGTCCGGTCTGGGTCGACGACCCCCACTTCAACATTGAGTATCACCTCCGCCACACCGCGCTGCCCGCCCCCGGTGGCGAGAGCGAGCTGCGCAAGCTCGTGGGCCGCGTCATGGCGCAGCAACTCGACCGCTCCAAGCCGCTCTGGGAGATCTGGGTCGTCGAGGGGCTCGAGGACGGCCGCTGGGCCATGTTGGCCAAGACACACCACGCCTTGGTCGACGGCATCTCCGGCACCGACCTGCTGGCCGTGATCATGGACCTGCGTCCCGACGCCGTCCGTCCCGAGGCGTCGGAGTGGAGGCCGCGGCCGGAGCCCTCGAGCCTCCAGCTCTTCCTGGACGCGCTGGAGAACGTCGTCGAGTCGCCGTATGAGCAGGTGCGTGCCGCCCGCGCGCAGACGCGGGCGCTGCGGCGGATGGCGGGCTACCTGCTCGACGTGGCCGGCGGGCTGTTCTCGCTCGGCGGGCTCGTCCGCCCGACTCCGCTCTCCAGCCTCAACGGCCCGCTCGGCCCCCACCGTCGTTACG
Organism: Acidimicrobiales bacterium; assembly: GCA_036271495.1. Taxonomy (GTDB): domain Bacteria; phylum Actinomycetota; class Acidimicrobiia; order Acidimicrobiales; family RAAP-2; genus Bog-473. Next base: position 15,120 of record DATBAO010000005.1, on the reverse strand, counting down.
CCTGGGCGACCACGTCGGTCGACGACATCAAGCGGGTGCGCAAAGCGCTCGGCGGGACCTTCAACGATGTGGTGCTGGCCAGCATCACCAACGGCTTCCGCGAGCTCCTGCTCGCACGCGACGAGGACGTCGAGCGCGTGGTGCGCACCCTGGTGCCCGTCTCGGTCCGGCCCCGCGACGCATCGGGTAAGGCCGTCGGCGACGGCACCTACGAGAACAAGGTCTCGGCCATGTTCGCCGAGCTGCCGGTCGACATCGACGATCCCGCGCTGCGCCTGCATGTGATTACCGAGCAGATGAACGACCTCAAGGACTCGAGCCAGGCCGTGGCCGGTGAGGCTCTGACCTCCATGTCGGGCTTTGCCCCGCCCATGCTCCTCGCCCTGGGGATGCGGCTCGCCACCCGGGCCGGGCAGCGCAACGTGAACACCATCACCACGAACGTGCCCGGGCCGCAATTCCCGCTCTACGCAGCGGGGCGGCGGATGATCCGCGCCTTTCCCTACGTGCCGCTCGGCGGCCAGATGCGCCTCGGCATTGCCATCTTCTCCTACGACGGCGAGGTCAACTTCGGCATCACCGGGGACTACGACTCGACACCCGACATCGACATCCTGGCCGGTGGGATTGAGGACGGCATGACGCAGATGCTCAAAGTGTGCGAGCAGCCCGGCGGCTGACCGTCACCCCTCCCAGCCGGCGATGCCGGCCACCTCGTCGGCGATGTAGGCCCGCAGATCACCGACGATGACCTTCTCGACGGAGCGGCCGACAATGGGCACACGGACCTTCAGCTCGCCCTCGACCTCGACGGTGCACGTCTCCGCCCCGCCGTCACCCTCCTCGAACAGATACGTGCCGCTGGCGCGCAGCCGATCGGGATAGTGGTCGGGCAGCACGACCCAGCTGGAACGGCCTTCGGTGAGCAGGATCTCCGTGCGGGTTATCCACGACATCCTCCCGGGGTCGACCACCGCCCGCACGGCGGGCGCGACCGTGCCCGTGAAGGCGAAGCGCACCTCCAAGACGATGCGGTCGCCCTCGGCGTCATGGCGGACGACCTCGCGCACCGCGATGTCGTCACGCGCCGCACGACCCTCGTAGAACGCGGGGGACCCGTAGGCCGCCATGGCCCGTGCCGGCGGTACGGCGACCGCCTGCCGGATACTGAATTTCACCCTGCAGGTCGCGTCGACGGCAGTCCGAGCTTGCGGTGGTCCCAGCTGACGGTGCGCTCGACGTTGAGCTTCACCGCCACGCGCTTGTGCAGCATGATCTCCAGAATCGGCTTGAGCTCGTCGGTATAGGGCCCGTTGTAGCGCTCGTAGACGCTGATCCCTAGCTGCCAGAGCCGGTCGGGCTCGTCGACGATCTCCGCCTGGCCCACCAGCTCGACGCCCCGCAACTCCTCGTAGTAGTCGCCGTCCTCGAAGAGGAGCGTGAGGCGCGGATCACGCCGGAGGTTACGGACCTTCTGCGACTTGGCCTTTGTCTCCACCGTCACGCAGCCGTCCAGGAACCCGTACCACATGGCCACCGCATGAATGGAGCCGTCAGGCGAGATGGAGCACATCGTCATGTTCCGCCTCTCGGCGAGAAACGCCTCCACCTCGGCGGGTGTCATCTGTATGGCCTTGCGCTGGTTCACGCCGTGGCCCATGGCCTCGGTCATTCGGTACCTCCCACTCGTGTGTCAGGGAGCGTAATGCTCTGAGCAGGGACAGAACCTTAAGAGTTCATCTGCAGCACACTTGTTCGTTGCAACGGTTTCACGGCACGTTCACCTCGGCTTCGTAGCGTGACTGCCGATGGCGACCGTGGATCAGCACATGGATCACACCCGCTGGGACCGTCGTTCCGCTCCCCGCACCGGGCGTCATCGCGGCCAGGAACCTCTGGCCGAGGTCATCACGATCCGACCGGCTCGCTCACACCGCGCCGGGATCCTCGGTTCGTTGGTCACCGTGGCGCGGGTGTTCGCCTCCCCGCGTGCTCAGGCGACGCCGGTGCGAACTACCCCCCGTCCACCGACGTCGCCTGTCCTCCTCCCGTTCAGGCCGCCCCGGGTCCCCCACGACGCTGCCTGAGGCTGAACGCAGCATGGCAATCGCAAACGCACCGGCGGCGAGCGGCCGCCCCCCCTCACCTGGCCCGGCCCGGGACAACCGGCCCTTGGTCCTCGTCGTCGACGACGAGGAGTCGTATCGCCAGGCGCTGGCCTCGGGTCTGACCCGCGAGGGCTTCACGGTGGAGTCGGCCGGCGACGGGCACGAGGCGCTCCGCCTCTTTCACCGGGTCCACCCGGACCTCGTCCTGCTCGACGTCATGCTCCCGGATCAATCCGGGATCGAGATCTGCCAGCAGATGCGGAGCCTCAAGCCGGTGCCCATCATCATGGTGACGGCGCGGGACTCCGAGGTCGACATTGTGCTCGGGCTGGAGCTGGGCGCGAGCGACTATGTGGCCAAGCCGTTCCGGCTGCGCGAGCTCGTCGCCCGCATGCGAGCGGTCCTGCGCCGCGGCGTAGCCGTGGCCGAGCACCACGAGGAGGTCCTGGCGGTAGGGCCGGTGCGCCTCGATGCCGGACGGCGCGAGGTCACGGTCGACGAGGTCCCCGTCGAGCTCTCCCGCAAGGAATTCGACCTCCTGGCCCTCCTCATGTCCCACAGCGGGCAGGTTGTCACCCGTGACTGGTGCATCGATCGCCTCTGGTGGGACCAGGAGCTGACGGACACCCGCACGCTCGACACCCACATAAAGCGGTTGCGCCGCAAGGTGGAACCCGACCCGGCCAACCCCCGCCACCTGGTCACCGTGCGCGGCGTGGGTTTCCGTTTCGAGGGGTAGCCGGGCACGCCGAGACCCGTTCGCCCTACATTGAGCGGATGCACAAAGGCGACGTAGTCCCCGACTTCACACTGCCCGACCAGACGGGCGAGCCCCGCTCCTTGAGCGGCTTCCTGGCCAAGGGGCCCGTGGTGCTGTTCTTCTACCCGGCCGCCATGACCTACGGCTGCACCAAGGAGAGCTGCCACTTCCGCGACATGGCCGGTGAGTTTGCGGCAGTCGGTGCCCAGCCGGTCGGCATCAGCGCGGACGGCGTCGACAAGCAGAAGCAGTTCGACGAGAAGGAATCGCTCGGCTTCCCCCTGCTGTCGGACTCCGACCGCGTCGTGGCGTCGCAGCTGGGTGCCAAGCGCGGCATGAGCTTCCTGCCCAACAAGCGGGTGACGTACGTCATCGACACCGACCGGACCCTGCTCGATGTCATCCACACCGAGGTCTCCATGGGTGCGCATGCCGACAAGGCGCTCGCCGTTCTCAAGGCGCGTCCCGCTGCCTGACCGCTCGGTCGTCATCACGGGCGCCGCCTCGGGTATCGGTGCCGCCACCGCCGCCCGCTTGCGCGCCGCGGGCTGGAACGTCATCGGAGTGGACAAGGACAAGGCCGACATCGTGTCCGACCTCGCCACGCCAGGTGGGCGCCAGGAGGCAGTCGCACTGGCCACGGAGCAGAGCGGCGGCAAGCTGGCCGGCGTCGTGACGTGTGCCGGCCTGGCCGGCACGCCGGACCGGGCGGGATCGCTCCTGGCGTCGGTGAACTACTTCGGCACGGTGGACGTGCTCGAAGGGCTCCGCCCACTGCTGGGAGCCGGTGGGGCCGCCGTGGCCATCAGCTCGAACTCGACCACCGTGCAACCCGCCATCCCGGCCGACCTCGTCGACGCCTGCCTCAGCCACGACGAGGAGCGCAGCGGCCAGATCGCCGACGCCCACGGTTCCCTGGTCACCTACCCGGCGTCCAAGCTGGCCGTGGCCCACTGGGTACGCCGCCAGGCGACCGGGCCGGACTGGGCCGGAGCGGGGCTGCGGCTCAACGCCATCGCCCCGGGCATGATCGACACGCCGATGATTGCGGGCATGCGAGCGGATCCCGAAGCCGGGCCACTCCTCGACATGTTGCCCATCCCGGTCGGCCGCCCGGGCCGGCCCGAGGAGATCGCCGCCCTGGTGGATCTCCTCCTCGGCCCCGATGGCGCCTTCTTCTGCGGCTCGGTGGTCTTCTGCGACGGTGGGAGCGATGCGCTGTTGCGCACCGACGACTGGCCTGCGGCCTGGGACATCTCGGTGCGCAACCTCGGCCAGCAGCTCTCCTGAGCCTGCAGCTCCCTTGCCGGGCCGCCCGGCGCCGACCGTAGGCTGACCGCCATGCCGGGCCGGATCCTGGTGGACACCACCCCGCTGCGCGAGAGCAGGGACTTCCGCCTCCTCTTCATCGGTCAGCTCATCTCCGTCATCGGGTCGCAGCTGACCGTCGTCGCCATCCCCTACCAGGTGTACTCCATGACGCACTCCACCCTGCAGGTAGGGGCGATCAGCCTGGCCCAGCTCTTTCCCTTCCTCGCCGGCGCCCTCTCGGCGGGACCCATCGGCGACTCCGTGGACAAACGCCGCATCATGGTGTGGACGGCGGTCGCCCTCCTGCTGACCAGCGCCGCCATGGCCGTCAACGCCGCCGTCACCCACCCGTCGTTGGCCGCGCTCTACCTCGTCAGCGCGGTGGCGGCGGGGTTCACCGGGTTCTCGAGCACCGCCCGCATGGCGGCCGTGCCCGGCATGGTCGAGCGCCGCCAGATTCCCGCTGCCGCCGCCATGACCCAGATCGTCTTTCAGGTCGGCGTCATTGTGGGGCCCGCGCTCTCGGGCCTCCTGCTCGGCATTGGGCTCCCACTCGTCTACGGGCTCGACGCCGCCTCCTTCGTGGTCGCCGCGATCACCTCGGCCATGCTGCGTCCCATCCCTCCGGCCCACGGCGCCGGCGGGCTCTCCCCCTGGCAGTCGACCAAGGAAGGCCTGCGCTACCTCCGCTCGCGACAGGCTCTCCAGGGCGTCTACCTGATCGACATCAACGCCATGGTGTTCGGCATGCCGCGGGCGCTGTTCCCGGCCATGGCCGGCGCTGTCTTCGGCGGCGGCACCATCACGCTGGGCTTCCTCTACGCCGCGCCGGGCGTGGGTGCACTGATCGGGGCGGTGACCACGGGCTGGGTCGCCAATCTGCGCCGCCAGGGTTGGGCGGTCATCGTCGCCGTGTCGGTGTGGGGGGCCGCCATCGCCTTGTTCGGGTTCACCGACGTCCTGTGGGTCGCGCTCGTCCTACTGGCCGTGGCGGGGTGGGCCGACGTCATCTCCGCCGTGCTGCGCAACACCATGTTGCAGAGCTCCATCCCCGAGCGCTTCCGCAGCCGGATGTCATCCATTCAGATGGCCGTCGTCCAGGGCGGCCCGCGTCTCGGTGACATGGAGTCGGGCACCGTGGCCGCGCTGACCAGCATCGAATTCTCGGTGGTCTCGGGGGGGCTCGCCTGTATCGCGGGTGCGGCCGTCATCGGCGCGCTGCTGCCCGTCTTCCGGCGCCACGTCGCCGGTGAGATCGACGAGGTCCCCATATGATCCGGGCATGAGCTCCACTTTCGCCGAACCGACGTGGGGCGAGGTCGACCCCGCCGTCTTCAGTCGCATCCTTGTCGTCTCGCCGCACTTCGACGACGCCGCCATGGGCGCCGGCCATCTCATCGCCAGCTACGACGACACGACGGTCGTCACCGTCCTGGCCGGACGGCCACCGTCCTACCCCGAGGAACCTTCGGAGTGGGATGCGCTGGGCGGATTCGTGGCCGGCGACGACGTCGTTGCGGTCCGGCGCGAGGAGGACGCTGCGGCCATGGCCGTCCTCGAGTCCTCCTTCGAATGGCTCGAATTCTCCGACCACCAGTACCTGGCGCCGGCGGACCGCCCGACGCCGGCCGAGGTGGCTCCCGTGCTCGGCGCCGCCATCGCGCGGGTGAACCCCACCTCGGTGTTCTTTCCCATGGGCCTGGCCAACCCGGACCACGTCATGGTGCACGACGCCTGCCTGCTGGTCCGCGCCGACCAGCAGGATCGGGAGTGGTTCTGCTACGAGGACCACGGGTACAAGCACCTGCCCGGCATGCTGGCCTGGCGCGTGGCCACGCTCCTCAAGTCCCAGCCGTGGCCGACGCCGGCCATCGTCCCCCACGTGCCGGACGAGGAGCGCAAGCGCCGCGCCATCTGGTCCTACACATCGCAGATCGCGCCGCTCGAACAGGATCACGCGCTGACGGCCCGCATGCAGGGCCGCGTGCCCGAGCAGTTCTGGCACCTGGCCCCGCCACCCGCCGGCTGGGAAGGGTTGTCCGACCTCATCTGATTGCCGGCGCGCAACGGCCCGCCCGGGGGGGGAGTCGGGCGGGCCGTCTACGGAACCGTGGTGCCGCTGCTGCGCTGTCCGGCCGTCAGCTCACCGGCGCTGGAGGAACCGGCGAACCTGACCCTGCCGATAGTGGTCGCGTGGTTGTCCCCGGCACAAGCGGACGGGCCAGAGTTCACACGGCGGAAATCTCAGTGGGCGATTCGCAACGGACGATCAAGAAAGGTCCAGAACGGGCCGAAATGCCGGGACGTTCAGCCCTATCGAAGCCGACGCGGGCGGTGCACGATCACACTCGTGGTCATGTACAGAGACCTGTTGACGCGGGCCCTTGGCAGAGGTGGGGAGGCGGACAAGTCCGACGACTTGCTGCTGGCCGACCTCGTGGACTCCCGGGCCAGATTGCACGCCACGGGTCCGGCGGTACCCGTTGCGGAGGCGTTGGCCCGGGAGCTCACCTACGACGGTGCCTTGATCCGGCTGTGTGCGTCGCTCAATGTCCGCGCCACCCCGTCCTGGTTCGACAGTCCACGGGAGGAACGGGCCCGGCTGGAGCGCGAGCTCTCCCACCGCGGCATCGTGCTGCCGGCGCCGGGACTCCGGGACGCGTCGCTGCGCTCGTCCTGCCGTGAAACGAGCTCCGTGCCTGCCAGAGGGCATGGCGCCGAGGCCTGAGCTCCCTCCCAGCGCCCCTCGGTAGAGTCGGATGCGGTGGCCGGGGACAACGAACGGACGGTGGAGGTGGGGGGGCACGAGGTGCGCATCTCGCGCCCCGACAAGATCTACTTCCCCGCCCTCGACGGCACCAAGTTCGACCTCGTCTCCTACTACCTCGACATTGCTGATCACCTGTTGAACACGGCCGGCGGGCGGCCGGCCCTGCTGCAGCGTTTCCCCGACGGCGCGGCCGGCAAGTCCTTCTACCAAAAGCGGATCCCCGCCGGTGCCCCGGACTGGCTCGAATCGACCGTCGTCTCCACGCCGAACGGGACCACGTCCAACGCGCTCGTCGTCGCCGACATCGCTCATGTGATCTGGGCCGTGAACATCGGCTGCCTCGGGTTGCACCTGTGGCCGTACCTCGCCGCCGATCCCGACCACGCCGACGAGTTGCGCATCGACCTCGACCCGACGACCGGCATCGGCTTCGACGAGGTGCGTGCCGTGGCGCTCCTCTGTCGCGACGTCCTCGAAGAGCTCGGTCTGCGCGGGTACCCGAAGACGACCGGCAACAACGGCCTCCACGTGTACCTCCGGCTGCAGGCGCGTTGGGACTCGGTGCAGGTCCGCGCCGCCGCGGTCGCGCTGGCCCGCGAGCTCGAGCGCCGCTTCCCCGATCTCATCACGGCCAACTGGTGGAAGGAGGAGCGCGGCAGCCGGGTCTTCGTGGACTTCAACCAGAACGCGCCCCACAAGACGGTCTTCGGTGCCTGGTTCGCCCGGCCGCGCACCGGCGGGCAGGTCTCGACACCACTCACCTGGGACGAGGTCGAGACGGTCGTCCCCAACGACCTCACCATCCGCAACGTGCCCGATCTGGTGCGCCGGCGCGGTGACCCCTGGGCCGACATCGCCACCGAACCGCAGTCGATCGAGCCGCTGTTGGAACTGGCCGCCCGCGACAGGGAAGCTGGGCTGCACGATGCGCCCTGGCCGCCCCAGTACCCGAAGATGCCCGACGAGCCGCCTCGGGTGGCGCCCAGCCGGGCGAAGAAGGCGTAGACCGTGGAACCGCTCGACGCCCTCAACCGCATCGCGTTCCTGCTCGAGCGCGGCGGCGCCGACACCTACAAGGTGCGCGCCTTTCGCCACGCGGCGCGTGCCGTGGCCGACGTCGACAGCGAGACGCTGCGCACGTTGGCCGGGTCCGGGCGCCTGCAGACGATCGAAGGGATCGGGAAGTCGACGGCGCTGGTCATCACCGAGGCCCTCGACGGCAAGGTCCCCGACCGGTTGACCCAGCTGGAGGAGACGCCCGACGACATGGTGCTGGACGCACCCGCGCTGGAGCTCCTGGGCTCGCTGCGGGGTGACTGCCACTCCCACTCGGACTGGTCCGACGGCGGGAGCCCCATCCGTGAGATGGCCGAGGCCGCCCGGGAATTGGGGCACGAGTACCTGGTGCTCACCGACCACAGCGCCCGTCTCACGGTGGCGCACGGCCTCAACGCCGAACGCCTGCGGGCCCAGCTCGACGTCGTCGCCGAGCTCAACGAGGACCTGGCGCCCTTCCGCCTCCTGACCGGCATTGAGGTGGACATCCTTGAGGACGGTTCGCTCGACCAGGAGCTCGACCTGCTGGCGGAGCTGGACGTCGTGGTGGCCAGCGTGCACTCCAAGCTGCGCATGGAGGCGCCCGCCATGACCGAACGGATGCTGGCGGCCGTTGAGAGCCCGCACACCGACATCCTGGGGCATTGCACCGGGAGGCTGATCACCGGGCGGGGCCGGGCGCAGTCCACCTTCGATGCCGATGCCGTGTTCGGCGCCTGCACCCGTACGGGCACTGCCGTGGAGATCAACTCGCGGCCCGAGCGCCAGGACCCGCCACAGGACCTGCTCCGGCAGGCGGTCTCCTTGGGCTGCTCGTTCAGCATCGACACCGACGCCCACGCTCCCGGGCAGCTGGGCTGGCTCGGGCGGGGCTGCACCAAGGCCGTCGAGGCCGCGGTACCGCCGGAGCGGATCGTCAACCGCGGCTCGGTCGACGCACTCCTGGCCTGGGCCGGGACGCACGCCTCGTGACGCTCCCCGTCCGACCTCCGGTCGCGCCCATGCTGGCCAAGCTCGCACGGGAGCTTCCCCGCGACGCGGGCCTGTACTACGAGCCGAAGTGGGACGGCTTCCGTTGCATCGTCTTCCGGGACGGGGACGACGTCGAGCTCGGCAGCCGAAACGAGAAACCCCTCACGCGCTATTTTCCCGAGCTCGTCGACGCCCTCAAGAACGAGCTCCCGCCGCGCTGCGTGCTGGACGGCGAAATCGTCATCGCCGGTCCCGGTGGTTTGCAGTTCGACGCGCTGTCCCAGCGCATTCACCCGGCCGAGAAGCGGATCCGCCTGCTGGCCGAGTCGACACCGGCCTCCTTCGTCGCCTTCGACCTGCTGGCCGAGGGTCACCGCTCGTTCATGGACGAGCCCTACGCCACCCGGCGGGCCGCCCTCGAGAAGGCGCTCAAGAAGGCACACCCGCCGATCCACCTCACCCCGGTCACCGAGGACCCCGACGTGGCGGCCGACTGGTTCTCCCGCTTCGAAGGCGCCGGGCTCGACGGGGTCGTCGTCAAGGACGGTGCCGTCACGTACCTGCCCGACAAGCGGGCGATGGTCAAGGTGAAGCACCAGCGGACGGCGGACTGCGTGGTGGCCGGATTCCGCACCCACAAGGACGGCGCCGGGGTGGGGTCCCTCCTCCTGGGCCTGTTCGACCAGGCCGGAACGCTCCATCACGTCGGCGTCGCCTCCGGCTTCAGCGTGGCCCGCCGCCGCGAGCTCGTCGCCGAGCTCGAGCCGTACCGCAAGGACGGGCAGAAGGACCACCCCTGGGCGGGCTGGGCCGAGGCCCAGGCCAGTGGCCGCGCCCCGGGAGGCACCAATCGCTGGAACGCCGGCAAGGACATGACCTGGGAGCCCGTGCGCGCCGAGGCGGTCTGCGAGGTCTCCTACGACCACCTGCAGCAGGACCGCTTCCGCCACGCCACCTCCTTCGTGCGGTGGCGTCCGGACCGCGAGCCGGCGTCGTGCACCTACGGCCAACTCGACACGCCCGTGCCGATGGAGCTCAACGAGGTCTTCGGGACCCCGTCGGGGTAGTCAGGCCAGCAGATCGGGATCGGCGGCCAATTCGGCGCGCACCGCGGCTTCCCAGAAGCCGATGAAGCCCTCCCCGTCGCTCTGGGCCACCAGGTCGAGGAAGGACTGGGGGACGCGTGAGACCCCGGCCCCGCCGGCCGCCCGGGCGTACCAGGCGCGCTGGCACCGCTGCTCGAGTGCCACCGCCCGCTGGTGCACCGCCCGGGCCGACCCGCCGAGCACGAAGACGCCGTGCCCGGCCAGCAGGGCCATGGCGGCACCGCCCATCTTCTCGACCGCGGACCGTGCGCTGGACGCGTCGTTGACCGGGCCCTCGTACTCGTCGATCAGGACGAGCGAGCCACCACCCAGCGCGGAGCTCTGGTCGAGGATCGGGGGGACCGCACCCACATCCGCCCACACCGTGCCGAAGAGCGGATGATTGTGCACCGCCCAGCCCACGTCCTGGCGCAGCTTGTGGAGCTCCAGGTGCAGGGGGATGCCGAGCGGGACGGGCCAGTCGCCTTCGACCACCCGACCCTCGAGGTCGATCCGGAGCACGTGGGACGGGCGCAGCTCCGCCCAGGTCAACAGCCACGGATTGCACAGCAGCGTGCCGTCGCCGAGGTTCACCGTGATGTGCCCGGCCAGGTGGTCGTTGTAGCCCTCCCGCCACAGGGCGCGGGCGAGCACGACGAGCTCCTCGCGCGGCGTGAGGTCGGGCATCAGCTTCTCGGCGGTCGGGGTGAACATCGGTCGGCTCCTCTCAGCGCGGCAAGACGGTGTCCGGGAGGGGATGGCGGTACAGGGCGGCGGCATTCTCGCAGCACATGGCGCGCAGCTCGTCGGCCGGGATGTGACCCCAGCATCGCGCGATCACCTCCTGGGTGTCGGGCCAGGTGCTGTCGCCGTGCGGGTAGTCGACCTCCACCATGATGTGGTCCACACCGATGGCATGGCGCGTGTCGATGGTGGACGGGTCGTCAATGGTGCAGAACCAGAAGTTGCGCTGCAGGACGTCCGCCGGACGCACCTCCCAGCCCAGCCCGTAGCGGGAGCGGTCGACGATGTTCTCGAGCCGGTCCCGCAACATGGCGACCCAGCCGATGCCGCCCTCGCTCATGGCGATCTTGAGGCCCGGGAGCCGCAGGGGGTAGCCGGACCAGAGCCACTCGGCGCAGGCGATGAGCGACAGCTGGCCGAAGAGCGTGGCGCCGAGCTGCAGCGCGTCCATACCGGCGCCGGGCGGGGCCGGCGTGAGGCCCGAGCTGCCGACGTGGAGGGAGACCACGGTGTCGGTCTCCACCACGGCCTCCATGATGGGGTCCCAATGCGCTCGGTCCCACAGTGAGGGCAACCCGATTTCGTGCGGCCGCTCGGGCAAGGTCACGGACGTGAAGCCGCGGGCGGCGTTACGGCGGATTTCTGCCACGGCCAGGGCCGGGTCGGCCAAGTACGTGATGCCGAGCGGCACGATGCGGTCGGGATGCGCGGAGTACCACTCCTCGAAGAGCCAGTCGTTCCAGGCCCGTATGCAGGCCAGGCCCAGGTCACGGTCTTTGGCGTCGAAGAAGACCCGCCCGCAGAATCCGGTGATCATGGACGGGAAGTTGACCGATGCCCAGACGCCGTTGATGTCCATGTCGCGCACGCGCGCGTCGACGTCGTAGCAACCCGGCCGCATCTGGTCGAAGCGGAACGGCTCGAGGCCGTAGGTCTCCGGGCGGCGGCCCGCCACGGCGTTCATCCCCACCTGCGTATAGCGCTGGCCCTCGAACTCCCAGACCTGGTGGCCCTCGGATGTCTCGACGATGCGGGGCGCGCGGTCCGCCAACGCGGCCGGGATCCGGTTCTCGAAGGTGTGCGCAGGCTCGACCACGTGGTCGTCGACCGAGATCACGGTGTAGCGCACCCGGCGCGGCTCGGGCTCGGGCAGGAACAATTCGTCGGCCGGCACAGACCGGAGTATGCCCGAGGGATCGCCGGCGCGCTGCGGCTGTGATGCCGCGCCTCGCGCCGGCTGCGGATGGATACTGGGGCCGGACGCGTAGAGGAGGCGGAGTGGTCGCGCTGGTCATTGTTTCGACGTTCGTGGTTCTGGTCCTGGGAATCCTGGTGACGGGCCTGTTACGCAGTCATGCCGACATCCTGCGCTCACTGCACGAGCTGGGCGTGGGTGTCGGCGACCCCGCCGCCGCGGGTCCGGTCGCCGCCCCCGTGACGATGGTCACCCCGGCCTCGAGCCCGGCCCTGGGGGCGGCCCCGGCCATCGCCGGCGTCACTCCAACGGGGGATGCCCGCGCCATCGCCGTGGACAACAGCGACGACCTGACGCTGCTCGGCTTCCTCTCCTCGGGCTGCACCAGCTGCGGCGCCTTCTGGGAGGCCCTGCAGGATCCGGGGCGCCTGCAGTTGCCCGAACGCACCCGCGTGGTGATCGTCACCAAGGGCCCCGACCGCGAAGTACCCGCCGAAGTCGGCTCCAGGACGACGGGGCGCATCCCCGTGGTGATGTCGACCGACGCCTGGGTCGACTACCAGGTGCCGGGATCCCCGTTCTTCGTCCTGGTGGACGGCGCGACCGGCGACAAGGTCGGGCAGGGCGTGGCCAGCCACGTGGGCCAGTTGGCCGAATTGGTGCGGCGGGCGGAGCACGATCGCGGCCACGCCGGCGACACCCGGGGCCGTGGTGAGGCGTCGCTCGGCGGCCCGGCCCGCGAGGCGGCCGCCGACGAGGTCCTGGCGGCCGCCGGCATCCTCCCCGGTGACCCGAGCCTGTATCCGCGTACCCTCGACGACGTGTTCCCGCACGGTCGCGCGGTGCCGGCCGAATAGTGGCCACCATCGGCGCCCATGGCATCACGGCGCGGCTCCCCGCCGGCTTCGAGGGTCGGATCTTCGTGCGCCCCGCCACCGTGGGCGTGACCTACCCGGTCGGCCAGTTCGCCACATTCCCCATTCCCGACGACATCGGCGACTTCGGGAGCGGCGCCGTCACGGTGATGGGCCCGTCCGATGTCTTCGCCACCCTCTTCGAGTACGGGCCCGAGAGCGTCGGCACCGCGCTGTTCGCGCGGCAGGGCCGGCCCCCCGCGCTGGCACAAGCTGATTTCTCCCCCATGGTGCTGCGCCGCGGCATTCCCGGTCAGTCGGGCACGCAGTGGTTCTTCACCGAGTCCGGGCGGCCCTTCTCCTTCTATGCCGTGCTCGGCAGTCATGCGCAGCGGCCGGCGCTGGTCCCCCGCGTCAACACGCTCTTGTCGTCGCTGACACTGAGCCCCGCGACGGCGGATCTCCCCATGGCCAGGCCGCAATGGAACTGATCGGCCTGTATCTCGTGGCTGCCGGCCTGCTCTGCGTCGCCGGTACGGCGAAGGCCGTGCGACCCGACGACACCGCGCGCGCCATGGCCGCCCTGTTCGGGGCCCGGCCACCCTTGGCGCTCATGCGATGGGTCGTTCGCCTCGGTGCGCTGGCCGAGGCCGCGCTCGGCGCAGTGGCCGTCCTCTTCCCGCGCCCGGTCACCGCCGCCCTGGTCGCCCTCTCCTACCTCTGCTTCGCCGGTGTCGTCGTGGCGGCGCGCCACCGGGGCGGGCCGCTGGCCACCTGCGGGTGCTTCGGGCGGCCGGACACACCGCCGACGGCGCTCCACGTCGTCGTCAATCTCGTGCTCGCCGCGGCGGCGGCCACGGTCGCCCTGGACGCGCCAGAGCAGGGGACGCTGGTGACGCAACTCGCCCACCAGCCCTGGGCCGGTTTCCCCCTCCTCTTTGTGAGTGCGGTCGGGCTCTGGCTCACCGCACTTGCCCTGTCCTCCCTTGCCGCCCTCAGCGCAGCGCGCCGGCTCGTCCGCCCCGTCCCGGTGCGGGCGCGGTGAGCCTGTCCACCGCGCTCGTGGCGCGCACGGCCCAGGCGCTCGAGGGGCGCCTGTCCCGGCGCAGCCTCATCAACCGGTCCGCTTTCGTGGGCAGCGCCGTCGCCGTCGGATCCGGGTTGGACCTCGCCCTGCGGCCGGGCTCGGCCTACGGGGCCATCTGCGAGTGCGGCAACGCCGGCTGTGGCTGTGGGAGCACCTGTTGCTCGGGCTTCTCCGAATTCTGCTGCTCCGTCAGCGGCGCCAACTTCTGCCCGGAGAACACGATCATGGGCGGCTGGTGGGTGGCGGACAACTCGTCGTACTGCGGCGGCCCCCGCTACTACATGGACTGCAATGCCACCTGCTCGTGCGAGAACGGCTGCAGCGGTGGCTTTCCCTTCTGCTCCACGGGCTGCGACGGGACCGCCTGCGGTTGCGGCCCGCTCGGCTGCGATTCCTACCTGACGGGCTGCCTCCAGTTCCGGTACGGGCAGTGCAACCAGGACGTGCCCTGCATGGGCCGGATCGTCTGCCGCGTGGTCGCCTGCGTCCCGCCCTGGACGGTCGACCCCACCTGCACCACGGCCGTCGCCGTCGACAACGGCACCGCCGAGCAGAACCAACCCTGCTGGACCACGGCCCCGCCGGCGCCGCTCTGCACCTCGCCCGCCACGGACTGCAAGGTCGTCGGCATGGTCCCGAGTGCGGACGGGCGCGGCTACGCCGTGCTCACCTCCTTCGGCCGGCTGTTCGGCTACGGGGACTTCCCCAACGACGGCGACGCGTCGACGCTCGCGCTCGGCGCCCCGATCGTGGGCGTGGCGACCTGCAAGACGGGCGGCTACTTCCTGGCCGCCGCCGACGGCGGCATCTTCGACTACGGCGCGGCGCCGTTCCTCGGGTCCATGGGAGGGCGGCCGCTCGATGCGCCGGTGGTCGGCATCGCCGCGTCGCCGTCCGGGCAGGGTTACTGGCTCGTCGCGGCGGACGGGGGCATCTTCGACTACGGGGACGCCCTGTTCTACGGGTCCATGGGTGGGCGGCGCCTCAACGCGCCGGTGGTCGGCATCGCCACCACGCCGACCGGCCGGGGGTACTGGCTGGCCGCCGCCGACGGGGGCATCTTCACCTTCGGGGACGCGCCGTTCTACGGGTCCACCGGTGGGCAGAGACTCAACCAGCCCATCGTCGGCATGGCCATGACCTTTACCGGACGCGGCTACTGGCTCGTCGCCGCCGAC
>DATBAO010000004.1:0-20705 GCA_036271495.1 Acidimicrobiales bacterium | reverse complement strand
CACCAGGACGGAGCGGTAGACAGGGTCCGGCGCGAGCTCGCGTCGTGTTGCTGGTCCACTTCGGGGCATGCCTAGGACTCCTTCTTGGCGCCGTAGCGACTGCGGGATTGGCGTCGCTCGCGCACGCCGGAGGTGTCGAGCGCACCGCGCACGACCTTGTAGCGGACACCGGGCAGGTCCTTCACACGGCCACCACGGACGAGGACGATGGAGTGCTCCTGCAGGTTGTGGCCGACGCCGGGGATGTAGGCCGTGATCTCGACGCCCGAGGACAGGCGCACACGGGCCACCTTGCGCAGGGCCGAGTTCGGCTTCTTCGGGGTGGTCGTGTAGACGCGGGTGCACACCCCCCGCCGCTGGGGCGCGCCCTTCAAGGCTGGGGTCTTGGTCTTGGTCACCTTGGCCTGCCGTCCCTTGCGGACGAGCTGGGCGATTGTGGGCACGCGTTCCCTCTCGCTAATCAGAATGTGAATCCCATGTGCAGGGCGCTGACGCGCTGGCCGGAGCCGCACATGGCAGGGATTCAATGATAGCGGCTGCCTGGGGTTCCGACAATCGCGGTCTACCCCCACGACGGCCGCACTACCGGGCCGTCGTCCCGAATCAAGCCGCCCGGGTACCAGCCAGTGTACCGGCGCGCTCCTCGACCCCGGCCGGGGCCGGGGGGCGGCGGGGGGTGGTGAGCCCGCTCCACCACCGGTTGACCCGGGAGTAGGCCTCGGGCAGCACCCCGTCGGGGTAGAAGGCCAGGGCCACGGTGCCGGCGCCGATGAAGACGTCCTGGGCGTTGCCGGGCAGGAAACCGACGGCCAGGCCGCCGGCCAGGGCCCCCGAGCAGACCGAGGCGCCCCCGATGGCCACCACGGCCAGGATGAGCAGGCTCTCGAACATCTCGAAATTGGTGCCGCCGGCCACGGCCTCGGCCGCCCCGAAGAGGGCGCCGGCCACCCCGGCCATGGCCGCCGACAGGGTGAAGACGACCAATTTGGTGGTGGTGAGCGACAGGCCGAGGGTGGCGCAGGCCGCCTCGGAGTCCTTGGCGGCCACCAGGACCCGGCCGAAGGGCCCCCGGCGCAGTGCCAGGAGGGCGATGGAGAACAGGGCGAAGACCACGGCCAGGAAGATGGTGAACCCCTTGTCAGACGACACGTTCAGGCCGAAGAGGACCGGCCGGTGGATGGGGACCGAGCCGTCGAAGCCGAAGACCGCGGACCAGGGGAAGAAGGCGTTGTCCATGAGGCTGGCGAAGGCCATGGTCAACAGCGCCAGGTAGAGGCCGCGCAGGCGCAGGGCGGGCAGCGAGATCACCGCCCCGACACCGCCGGCGATGACCGCCGCCATCAGCAGGCCGAACAGCGACCCCCCGCTGCCGAACTTGTACATGGCGTAACAGCCCAGCCCGGCGAAGGTGAGCTGGCAGATGGACACGTAGCCGCCCCACCCCGTGAGCGGGACGAGCGAGAGGCAGATGAGGCCGAAGGCCAGGCCGATGCCCAGCTTCACGACGTTGCCGGGATCCATGAAGGTCACGGCCAGGATCACCCCGACGACGAGGAGGACCCCGCCCTGGATCGAGCGCAGGAAGCTGGCGGGGGCCAGCGGCACGTGGCGCAGGGGCGTGCTGCTGCGGATGCGGTCCATCGGCAGCGTGAGCAGGGCGATGAAGAGGATCAGGGTGGGCACCGAGAGGGTCAGGGTCCCCTGCACGGGGGTCGAGGACCAGAAACCCGTGCTGGGCACGTAGCCCACCGCGTAGGAGGAGGCGAGCCCGACGATGAGCGCGCCCAGGAAGGTCATGGGCAGGCTGCGCAGGCGGCCGATGACGGCCGCGGCGTAGGCGTCGATGACCAGCAGCGTGAGGATGAGCGGCTGCAGCTGCAGGCGCGGGGCCACCAGGATGCCGGCCACCGAGGCCAGAGAGGCCCCGATGGACCAGCTCAGGGTGGAGAGCCGGGTGGCCCGCCCGCCGAAGAGCCCGATCAGCTCCCGGTTGTCGACCACGCCTCGCATCGCCATGCCGGTGCGCGTCTTGTAGAGGAAGATCCGGAGCCCCACCGCGATGGCGATGGCGGCGCCGACCGTGATGACCTCCTCCCAGGTGATCTTGACCCCGAGGAAGGTGAAGCCGCTGAACCCGAAGAACTGGGGCACCACCCGGGCCGTCGGCTTCCAGATGTAGCTGTCGACCAACCCGAAGATGAGCAGGGTCAGCCCGACCGTGACCGCCAGCGCGGTGGCCACGTTGCGCGGGTCCATCCACTGGATCACCCCGCGCTCGATCAACGCGCCCATCAACGGGGCCAGCACGAAGACGGTGAGGACGAAGGCGAGGCCCGCGTTCATGTGCCACCCGACCGAGAGCTGCCAGTAGACGAAGGCCATGAACATGCCGATGGCCCCGTGGGCGATGTTGAAGATGCCCGAGGTGGCGTAGGTGACGACGAGGCCGCTGGCGGCGACGGCGTAGGCCGAGCCGAGGACGATGCCGATGATGGTGAACTCGAGGAATTCGTGCATGGTCTGGTCCGGGCGTCCTAGTACTGGGCGTAGCCGCTGTTGCAGTCGTAGGTGTTGGGCGCGGTCGGGTAGACGCGGTCGAAGGCCCCGTTCTCGATCTTCACGTAGAAGAAGCACTTCGACGGGATCTTCTGCCCGATGTTCACGGGCGGCGTGACGCCGCCCCCGGTCCAGCTGGTGAGGCCCTGCAGCTTCGAGATGACGGCGGCCCGGGTCACGTCGGGGCCCACCTCCTTGAGCGCCTGCTCGAAGGCGAGGCCGGCCGACCAGGCCAGCATGGCGAAGATGTCCTGGTGGTAGCCGGGCGCCACGCGGTTCATCCAGCTCTCCATGAGCTGCAGGCCGGGGTTGACGTTGGCCTCCGAGTAGGCGGCGGTGGCCGACATCAGCACCAGGTCGCCGTTCGACTCGGGCGCCGTCTGTTGGGCGAACTGGGGCGAGTACTCCTCGGAGAACCAGTCGACCACCTGCGGCGCGTAGTTGGCCTGTTGCATGGCCTGGAGGAGCCGCTCGGCGGAGGAGGCGTCCGAGTACTCGGTCACGTACTGCGCGCCGGCGCTCTGCATGGCCTGCACGTTGGCGGCGTAGTTGGCGTTCGTCGGCGTCGTCGACGTGTTGTACACGTAGTGGAAGCCGTCGCCCGTGTACGACGCCGTCTCGTGCGCGGCCTGGGTCTGCGTGGCCGAGACGTTGAGGTAGATCATGGCTGCCTTCGTCACGGCGTTGGGGTAGGTCGTCTTCAGGTAGTTGGCCGGCCCGAGCGACCAGTAGTGGGCGTTGCCGGGACTGGCGCCGAAGATGTCGGCCGTATTGCCCGCCGCCGCGGTGGAGACCTCGGCCGCCATGGTCGGGATGCCGCAGGCGCCGACGGCCTGCGCGCTGCCGTCGTCGAAGCCCGAGGCGTTGCCGACCATGGCGAAGTCGGCGGAGCAGGCCTGCTGGGCGTCGGCGTAGTTCGTCCCCGAGTCGTTTCCGTCGTCGAAGGGCTGCACCTTGATCTGGCGCCCGCAGAGGCCACCGGTGCTGTTGACGTAGGCGGCCCAGGCCTCGGTGGCCTGCTGCGCGCTCTGGGTCAGGCCCGGCGCTACGCCGCTGATGCTGGCGATGTTGCCGACGGTGATGGTGGTGGCCGTGACCCCGGGACCGGTCGCCCCGCCGTTGCCCCCGGCCGGTGCGATGTTGCCGTTGGCGCCGCAGGGGGCGGCCGGTGAGGTGCCTGCCGCCGCCGCGCCCGCTGCGCCGCCGGTGGCGGCGGCCGTGCTGGGCCCGCCGGCGTGACCGGCGGTACCGGCCGTGCCGGCCGTGCCGGCCGTGCCGCCCGAGGCGGACGCCGTGGCCACGGTGGTCGTCGTGTCGCCCGCACCAGTGCCTCCGGTGACGCCGCTCCCGGCGCCACCGCCGGCGCGCCCGCCCGAGCCCGAGCCTTGGGCCAGGGCGGCCTGGCTGCCGCCCAGGCGGGAACCGCAGGCGGAAGCGAGGAGGGCCAGGACGGACACGGAGAGGATCACGGCGAATTGCTGGCGCTGGCGCCGACGGGGGCGCGGGCGCTGGGTCGTGGCGTGTCTCACCGGACGTACTCGTCGTGCTCGGTCCGGCGGGTCTCGTCGAGGGTGCGCAGAATGCGCTCGAGCCGGTCGACCGAGCGGACGATGGCCAGCGCGTTGCGCCGGTCCTCCTCCGCCTGGCGCATGCCCCAGGCGATGCGGACGAAGATGCCGCCGCCGATCACCAGGGCGACGCCGAGCAAGCCGCCCGAAATCAGGTAGGGCACCTCCTGGTACAGGTACGGGCTGTGCGCCGCGCCGTACCAGCCGAGCAGGATGCACACGAAGCCGAAGACGATGAGCGACATGCCGATCGTCTCCATCCACTTGCGCACGTTGCGCCCGCTCTTGCTCGGGCGGGCCCGGTCGATGGCGGCGCCGAGTCGCTGCAGGCGCGACGGCACCGGCGTCGAGGACTCCATCTCCGAGGCCGGTGGCACCACCCGCTCCGGCGCCAGCACGCTGTCGTCCGGTGCGCCGGTGAGCCGCGTCAGCGGGCCGGGGTCCGGTGTCGCTCGTCCCATCAGGTTCAGCTTCATCAGTTCCCTCCTCCGAATTCAGAGAGGTCGTCGGCGCTTGCGGTGAAGCGCTCCATGAGCGGATCGCCGTCGGCGCACGAGGTGCCGAGCACCCCGCTGGCCTCGTCGGCGCGTTTGTAGGCGTAGGCCAGCGCGCAGGCGGCCAGCACGCCCAGGAGCACGAGCGCCGCCCCGATCCCCTTGAAGGCCGGGGCGATCACCGAGGCCGGCGCCGAGGCGGTGGACAGGGGACTGCCTGACCCCGCGGCGGATCCGGTGGGGGTACTACCCGCCCCGGTGCCGGTGCCGCCCGAGAAGGAGCCGCCGGTGCCCGTCGTGCCGGTGATGCCCGGCGTGCCCGAGTTGCCGGCGATGTCCGCGCTCGAGACGGCCGACGGGGTCGACCCGTTCGAGCTCGACCCGGCCCCGCCCGAGTTGCCGCTGTTGCCGGCGGCGAAGGACGGGGAGGCGGTCGAGTTCACCTGCACGGTGGCCAGGTCGAGCGTGAGCTGCTGGTCGTTGGGCAGCGCGATGGGGAGCTGCGACGTCAGGGACGCCGGCAGCAGCCCCGACACCATGTTGAGCGGCGAGTCCAGGGTCTTGAGGTCGATGCTGATCTTGAGGCCGTCGAGCGTACGGCTGGCCGACGCGCCGTTGACCTTGTCGGTGGGGTTGGTGACCGACATCGAGATGCCGAGCTGGGACAGCTCCGCGTTGAGCTTCGAGATCGGCAGGGTGGCCGGCGCGCTCTGGCCCGCGGCGGCGATCCCGTTGGCGTCGACGGTCACCGCCTCGCCGGCGATGTCCATGTTCTGCACCTGGGTCGATCCGGTGACCTTCCCGGTCGTCCCGTCCGAGGTGGCCGTGGCCGTCGAGGTGACGCTCCCGATCTTGATGAAGCCGGCGAGGATGGAGATCCCCGAATCGGTGGCGCTGGCCTGGGCGTTGGCCGACGTGCTGGGGGCGAGCGACGACGACGTCGCCGACATGGTGCCGACGCCGATGATGGCGGACGTGCTGGCGAGGGGGTTGCCCGAGCTCGACGGAGCCTGCTGTGTCGGGTCGGCGCCGTTGGCACCGGCGGTGGCGGCGTCGTCACCGAGCGTGGCGCTGGCCGTGTTCCCATTGGTCGTGCTCGAGGCATCCATGTTCACGCCGGGCTGGTCCGTCGAGCCCGAGTTCGGTGCCTGCGGGAACTGGCTGGTGGCTTGAATGGGCCATACCGGTGCCGGGGGCAGCGGCGCGCCCGGCACGAGGAGGGCGAGCTCGGGGCCGGCGTTGGCCACGACCTGACCCGGGTAGAGGCTCGAGGCGGTGGCGCTGCCGCTCGGACCGTAGTTGTCGGTCGTGGCGGCGTAGCCCTCGTCGAATTCCAGCGACGGCGTCGCCGGGAGCGGGAAGTTCGGCTGCTCGTACTGGGCGGTGACGGCCTCGGCCAGGCCGGTCACCGTGAAGCCCCCGAGTGAGCTGTCCGCCCCGGCGGGAGCGGCCGTGAACGCGGCAGCCAACAGGCCCGAGCCGCCGGCGACGAGCAGCACCGCGGCGGCACCGAGCACGGGGAGACGGCGCAAAACGCTCATGCTGCTGCACCTCCGAGGTAGGCGTCGGCCAGGTCGTCCGGCAGGTCGTCGGGCTTGCCCGACGCCACGATGCGGCCCTGCACGACGACGGCGACGTCGGTGGCGACGCCCAGCGCGGTCGCCGCGAACTGCTCGGCCAGAATGACCGCCACCCCTTCGGCGGCGATCTGGGCCACCAGGCCGTAGAGCTCGGCCACGATCATCGGTGCCAGCCCCATGGAGATCTCGTCGAGGAGGAGCACGGCGGGCTCCACGCTCAGGGTGCGGGCCATGGCCAGCATCTGCTGCTCGCCGCCCGACAGGGTGCCGGCCACCTGGTGGCGGCGCTCCTTCAGCCGGGGGAAGCGGCCGAAGGCCATCTCCTCCACGTGCGAGCGGGACGGGCCGCCGAACGTCATGAGGCGGAGGTTCTCCGTCACGGTCAGGTTGGGGAAGATGCCGCGGCCGTCGGGCAGCGTGCACAGCCCGGCCCGGGCCAGCTTGTCGGGCCGGACGCCGTTGGCATGGCGGCCGAGGACGTGGAAGCAGCCCTTGGTCGGCTCCATCAGCCCGCTGGCCACGCGCAGCGTCGTCGACTTGCCGGCCCCGTTCGGGCCCAGGAGCGCCAGCACCGACCCGTTGGCCACGGCGATGTCGATGCCGTGGAGCACCTCGATCTGCCCGTAGGCGGCGTGGACCCGCCGCAGCTCCAGGACCGGGGGCTCAGCCATGGGCCACGGCGCCCGTCAGCTCGATGTCCGTGTCGAGGATCTCGTCGTCCGCCTCGGGGTCGTCCGCCGCGCCCAGGTAGGCGGCGCGCACCCGGTCGTCGGCCCGCACCTCGGCCGGCGTGCCCGACATGAGGACGGCACCGAAATCGAGGACGTTGATGTCCGTGCAGACCCGCATGACCAGTTCCATGTCGTGCTCCACCAGCAGGACGCCCATGCCGGCCCCGGCCAGCTGCACCAGCAGGTCGCCCAGCTCCTCGCTCTCGGTGTCGCTCAGTCCCGAGGAGGGCTCGTCCAGGAGGAGGAGGCGGGGGCGGGTGGCCAGGGAGCGGGCCAGCTCGAGCAGGCGGGCCTGGCCGGTGGGCAGCGTGTCGGCGGCCCGGCCCGCCAGGTGGGTCAGCCCCACCAGGGCGAGGACGGCGTCGGCGTTGGCCCCGGCGTTGGAGCGGTCGTGCGACCAGCGGCGGCGGATTTCGGCGGCGGCCAGCACGTTCTCGCGGACAGAGAGCGACCCGAAGATCTCGAGGCGCTGGAAGGTCCGGGCGATGCCGAGGCGAGCACGCTTGTGCGGCTTGAGGCCGGTCATGTCGGTGTCGTCAAAGAGCATCCGACCCGAATTGATGGTCTGCAGCCCGCAGATGGCGTTGAAGCACGTGGTCTTGCCGGCGCCGTTGGGACCGATGAGGCCCGTCACACTGCCCGCGTCGACCGTCAGGTTCACCCCGCGCAGCGCGTGCACGCCACCGAATCGAACCTCGGCTTCGGCCACTTGCAGAAGCGGCATTCGTCTCCCCCCAATGCAGTCGGGCCGGTCCTCGGGGTCTCTCCGCCCCAGGCCTCCATGTCTTCTTCCTGGTCAAGCCAGGTTTCTCACGTCGTGAAGGAGAACGGGTTCCAGTCTGGAGACTTACGGTCCCAATTTCTGAAGGGACTCCGGGAGCGTTAGCCTCCACCGCATGGAACATTCCATGGCCGAACGCCTGGCCGACCTGGCCGAACGCAAGAACGAGGCCCTCCACGCGGGGAGCCCTCGTGCCGTCGAGAAGCACCACGCCAAGGGCAAGCTGACGGCGAGGGAGCGCATCGAGTACCTCCTCGACGAGGGCTCGTTCCAGGAGCTCGACATGCTGGCCCGCCACCGGGCCCATGGCATGGGGCTCGAGGACAACCGGCCCTACACCGACGGTGTCGTCACCGGCTTCGGCACCATCGACGGCCGGCGGGTCTGCATCTTCAGCCAGGACTTCACCGTCTTCGGGGGGGCGCTGGGCGAGGTCTTCGCCGAGAAGATCCACAAGGTGATGGACCTGGCCGCCTCCACCGGGGTTCCGATGATCGGGCTCAACGACGGTGCCGGTGCCCGCATCCAGGAGGGCGTCGTCTCGCTGCACTCCTACGGCGGGATCTTCCACCGCAACGTGACGGCGTCCGGCGTCATCCCGCAGATCAGCGTGATCCTCGGGCCCTGCGCCGGCGGTGCCGTCTACTCACCGGCCATGACCGACTTCATCTTCATGGTGCAGGGCACCTCGCACATGTTCATCACGGGCCCCGACGTCGTGAAGACGGTCACCGGCGAGGACGTCACCCTCGAGGAGCTCGGCGGCGCCATGAGCCACGCCACCAAGTCCGGCGTCGCCACCTTCGTCTCGCCCGACGAGAAGGCCTGCCTCGACGACGTGCGCCACCTGCTGTCGTTCCTCCCCTCGAACAACCTCGAAGAGCCGCCGCTCGAGCTGTCGGGTGACGAGCCCGACCGCCAGGTGACCGAGCTCATCGACTTCCTGCCGACTTCGCCCAACCAGCCCTACGACATGAAGAAGATCATCACGGCCGTCGTCGACGACGGCGAGTACCTGGAGGTGCACCGCCACTGGGCCATGTCGATCACGTGCGGCTTCGCCCGCATGAACGGGCGGGTCGTCGGCATCGTCGGGAACCAGCCCGCGGTGCTGGCCGGCGTGCTCGACATCGACTCGTCGGAGAAGGCGTCACGGTTCGTCCGGACCTGCGACGCGTTCAACATCCCCCTGCTGACGTTCGTCGACGTCCCCGGCTTCATGCCCGGCACCGACCAGGAGTACGGCGGGATCATCCGGCACGGGGCCAAGCTGCTGTACGCGTACTGCGAGTCGACCGTGCCCCGTATCCAGATCATCACCCGCAAGGCGTACGGCGGCGCCTACGTGGTCATGAACTCCAAGTCGATCGGTGCCGACCTGGCCTTCGCCTGGCCGTCGGCCGAGCTGGCCGTCATGGGACCGAACGGCGCCGTCGAGATCGTCTACCGGCGGGAGCTGGCCGAGGCGGCCGACCCGGCCCGGCGGCGGGCCGAGCTCATCGACGAGTACACCGAGCGCTACGCCAACCCGTACATCGCGGCGGAGCGCGGCTACATCGACGACGTGATCTCGCCGGCCGACACGCGGGCCGTCATCTGCCGCAGCCTCGACATCCTGTCGTCCAAGCGCGAGGAGCTGCCGCGGCGCAAGCACGGCAACGTGCCGCTGTGACGCCACCACCACCACCACCGCTCGCCGTCGACGAGGACCAGTTGACGCTGCGGCCCGCGCCCGCGCCGGACCCGGCCGTGCTGGCCGCCATCACCGCGGCCGTGCAGCTGGCCTGGCCCCGCCCGGCGCCGGCCGACGAGTACGACCCGGCGCACGAGCCGTGGCGCTTCAGCGGGCGCTGGTGGAACAAGCCGGTGCCGCTCCGGCGCGACCGGCCCTGGGCCCGCCGCTGACCGTCTACGTCGACGACTGGCGCCAGCGGGCGACGGTGCGCGACCGCACCGACCGCTGGTCGCACCTGTTGGCGGACGAGCCCGAGGAACTGCACGCCATGGCCGCCGCGCTCGGCATCCCGCTCCGGGGGTACCAGCGCCACCGGCGTTCGGCGGCGCTGAACCACTACGACCTGCCCGAGGCGCTCCGGGTGCGGGCGATCGCGCTCGGCGCCGTGCCGGTGACGTGGCGCGAGATGGCCCGGCTCACGCGGGAGTGGCGGCGCGCTGGCGCTCGGCCAGCGCCACCAGGTCCTCCATGATGCGGTCGAAGGAGAAGTCCTTGGGCGTGTAGACGGACGCCACGCCCTTGCCGAGCAGGAGCTCGGCGTCCTCGGGCGGGATGATGCCGCCCAGCACGACGGCCGCCGTGCTGCCGGCGGCGCGCAGGCGGTCGAGCACGTCGGGCACCAGCTCGAGATGCGAGCCCGACAGGATCGACAGCCCGACGATGTCCACGTCCTCGTCGCGCGCAGCCGCCACAATCTGGGCCGGCGTCAGCCGGATCCCCTGGTAGATCACCTCGAAGCCGGCGTCGCGGGCGGCCACCGCAATCTGCTCGGCCCCGTTGGAGTGCCCGTCGAGGCCCGGCTTGGCCACCAGGAAGCGGGGCGGCCCGCCCGTGCGCTCGGCCAGCGCCTTGGTGCGCAAGCGGATGGCCGCCAGGCCCAGGTCGTCACCGCGCTGGCCGACGCCGCCGCTGACCCCGGTGGGCGCCCGGAACTCGCCGAACACCTCGCGCAACGCGCCGGCCCACTCCCCTGTCGTCCCGCCGGCGTGCGCCAGCGCGATGGTCGCCTCCATGATGTTGCCGCTCGGGCCGTCGTCGTTCGCGACCCGGCGCAGCTCGTCGAGCGCGGCGTGCACGGCGGCGCCGTCACGGTCGGACCGCCAGCGCTGCACCTCGTCGATCTGCTCGGCCTCGACGCTGTGATCGATCTTCAGGATGTTCTCAATCTCCCCGTCGCCCACCAGGGGCGAGGAGGCGGTCTCGGTGAAGCAGTTGACGCCCACCACCTTCTGCTCGCCCGACTCGATGCGCCGGACGCGCTCGGCCTGGCTGCGCACGAGCCGGCGCTTCAGCTCGTCGATCGCCTCGAAGGCGCCGCCGAGCGCCAGGACGTCGTTGAGCTCGGCGGTGGCCGCCTCGACCAGCTCAGCCGTCTTGGCCTCCACGACCACAGAGCCCTCGAAGATGTCGCCGTACTCGAGCAGGTCGGACTCGAAGGCGAGCACCTGCTGCATGCGGAGGGACCACTGCTGGTCCCAGGGCCGGGGCAGGCCGAGCGCCTCGTTCCACGCCGGGAGCTGCATGGCCCTGGCGCGGGCGCTCTTGGACAAGGTGACGCCGAGCGACTCGAGGACGATGCGCTGCACGTTGTTCTCGGGCTGCTGCTCGGTCAGCCCGAGCGAGTTGACCTGCACGCCGTAGCGAAAGCGGCGGAGCTTGGGGTCTTCCACGCCGTAGCGCTCGCGGCAGATGCGGTCCCACATCTCGGTGAAGGCCCGCATCTTGCAGGTCTCCTCCACGAAGCGGACGCTCGAGTTCACGAAGAAGCTGATGCGACCGACCACCGCCGGCAGCTCGGACTCCTCAATCTTGCCCGAGGCCCGCACGCCGTCGAGCACCCCGATGGCGGTGGCCAGCGCGTAGGCGATCTCCTGCACCGGCGTGGACCCGGCCTCTTGTAGGTGGTAGCTGCACACGTTGATCGGGTTCCACCTGGGCGCGTGGCGCACCGTGTAGGCGATGGTGTCCACGGTGAGCCGCAGGCTCGGTCCCGGGGGGAAGATGTAGGTCCCCCGGCTGAGATACTCCTTGACGATGTCGTTCTGCGTCGTGCCCCCCAGCAGCGTCGGGTCGACACCCTTCTCCTGCGCGTGGGCGACATAGAGCCCGAGCAACCACGCCGCCGTGGCGTTGATCGTCATGGAGGTGTTCATCGTCTCGACGGGGATGCCCTCGAGCAGCTCCTCCATGTGGCCCAGGTGCGCCACGGGGACGCCCACCTTGCCGACCTCGCCGGCCGCCTCGGGGGCGTCGGGGTCGTAGCCGGTCTGGGTGGGCAGGTCGAAGGCGATGGACAGGCCGGTCTGCCCCTTGGCCAGGTTGGTGCGGTAGAGCTCGTTCGACGCCCGGGCCGTCGAATGGCCCGAGTAGGTGCGCATGACCCACGGAGCGGCACGCTCACGCTGCTGGTCGGTCGCCATTCACATCACCTCCAGGAGAGTGGGGCGCATCACCATTCTGCCCGGGATCGGCGCCCCGGCGACACCGGCGACACCGGCGACGGGGTCGTCGCCCGCAGCGTCACCGGTTGTAGTCGTAGAAGCCCTTCTTGGTCTTGCGGCCGAGCTGCCCGGACGTGACCAGGCGGCGCAGCAGGGGCACGGCGGCGTAGTTGGGGTCGCGGTACTCCTCGTAGAGCGCATCGAGGATGGCCAGCGACGTGTCCAGCCCGACCAGGTCGAGCAGGGCGAACGGGCCCATCGGGAACCCGCAACCGCCCTTCATGGCGGAGTCGATGCCCTCCCTGGTGGCCACGCCCTGCTCGAGCAGGCGCACGGCGTTGTTCAGGTACGGGAACAGGAGCGCGTTCACGATGAAGCCGGCCTGGTCCTTGACCTCGACGGGGTCCTTGCCGCAGGCGCCGGCGAAGGCGACCGCAGCGGCGATGGTGGCGTCGCTGGCCGTGATCGGCCGCACCACCTCGACCAGCGCCATGGCCGGCGCCGGGTTGAAGAAATGGATGCCGCACACCAGGTCGGGGCGCTTGGTGGCCATCGCCATCTCCACCACCGGCAGCGTCGAGGTATTGGTGGCCAGGATCGTGTCCGGCTTGCAGATGCTGTCCAGCTCGGCGAAGAGGTCCTTCTTGACGGCCAGGTCCTCCACCACCGACTCGATCACCAGATCGACGTCGACCAGCTCGCCCAGGTGCGTGGTCGCGCCCACGCGGCCCGAGATGGCGGATGCCTCCTCCTGGCTGCGCTTGCCCTTCTCCACCTGCTTGGCCAGCGATTTGGCGAGACCGGCGACCATGGCGTCGGCCCCGTCCTGGCTCCGGCTGCGCAACACGACGTCATGCCCGTTGGCGGCCGCCACCTCGGCGATACCCGCGCCCATGATGCCCGAACCGATGATTCCCACCCGTGTGATCGACATGGGCGGCGAGTTTACCGGTCGGTAACCACGGGCGTCGAAGCGACGCCGTGGGCCGGGGCCCGTGTCGGAGCGTGCAAGAGTGGCGCCATGGACACGTCCGGCACGCTGGCCCTGGTCGGGGGCGACGAATGGACCGAGGGCTGCACCTTTGACGCCTCCCTCCTGGCTGCGTCGGGCGGGACCGATGTGGTGGTGCTGCCGACCGCCGCCGCCTACCAGCACCCCGAGCGGGTCGTGCTGCGGGCCGCCGAGTGGTTCGAGCCGCTGGGCGCACAGGTGGAAGGGCTCATGGTGGTGGACCGGGCCTCGTCCGAGGACGCCGGCATGGCGGCCGCCCTGGCCTCCGCCCGCTTCATCTATCTCTCCGGCGGCTCGCCGCTGCACCTGCGCGCCGTGCTCAAGCGGTCGGCCGTCTTCGATGCCCTCCTGCAGGCGTTCGCCGCCGGCGCCGTGGTGGCCGGGGCGGGGGCGGGGGCCATGGTGCTCACCGACCCCATGGCCGACCCCCGCGGCGGCGCGCTGACGCTCGGGCTGGGCCTCGTCGACAATGTCACTGTCGTCCCCCACTTCGGCGACGAGCACGATGACGCCCACGGCCAGAAGCTGGAACGCACGGTGGCCATGGCTCCCGCCAAGTTGCCGGTCGTGGCGCTGCCGGCCCGTACCGCGCTGATCCGCTCCAACGGCGGCGACTGGCGCTCGGAGGGCGTGGGCACGCCGGTCGTCTTCGTCGGCGGCGCGCCCACCGACGGACTGGGCGCCCTCCAAGCCTGACCCCTCGCAGAGGGTGCGCCGAGCGCTTCTGCGCGCTCGTTGCCGGCGGCCGGGACCATTCTCCCGCCGATGCCCGCCGCACGCACCGCACCCGATGAGATCTCGGCCGCTGCCGCGCTGTCGAGGACGGCGCTGGGCGACGAGCTCGATGCACTCTTTCGCCAACGCGCCGCTCTCGACGGGCGCATCGTGGCCCGCCTGGGCGAGGCCGGCCGCCAGGAAGTCTTTCGTGACGACGGGGCCACCTCGCTCGAGATATGGGCCGTCGAGCGCTTCGGCATCTCGACCGCCACGGCACGGGCGCTGACGCGGGTCGCAGAGAAGGCCTGGGGTGTGCCCCGGCTCGTCGGGAGCCTGTGCGCCGGCGACGTCTCCTTCGACAAGGTGCGCGTTGTGGCCGACGTGGCGACTCCCGAGACAGACCGTGCGCTGTGCGAGCAGGCCCGTGCGCACTCGGTCCGTGAGCTGGCCGACATCGCCCGCACGATCGCGGCCACACGGGCGCCCGAGCCGGCAGACCGCTCGACCTCGCTCTCCGAGCACGATCGCCGCTCGGTCCGCTTCAACGACCAGTGCCGCACCATGACGGTCCAGTTGCCGGCCGAGTCCTACGCCGAGACCAAGTCCTGTCTCGAGGCGCGCGCCCGCGCCATCCCGTCCGATGGCGAGACGCGCTGGGACCAGCGCCTCTGCGACGCCCACACCGACGTGATCCGCTCCTCCTCAGGTCGGGCGGCGGGCGGCAGCCCGTACGTCGTGGTCGTGCACGTTCCGCTCGCGACGCTGGTTGACGGCGCCGCCGAACCGACCGCGCTGGCGGGCGAGCTCGAGCGCGACGGCCTCATCGACACGGAGACCGTGCAGCGGGTCGCCTGTGACGCCACCATTGCGGTGGCGGTCGACGACGACGTCGGGCACACCATGTACGAGGGCCGGGCCCGGCGAGAACCGACCCAGGCCCAGCGACGCGAGGTGATGCGACGGGACCGACAGTGCCGGTTTCCCGGGTGCACCCACGTCACCTTCGCCGACATCCATCACGTCGTCCCCTGGAAACCGGGCGGGCGTACCGACCTCGAGAACCTGGCGCTCCTGTGCCGGCATCACCACCACTTGGTGCACAGCACGGGCTGGACCCTGTCCGGCAACGCCAATCACGCGCTCCAGATCGTCAGCCCCGCAGGGAGGACCATGATGTCGCGCCCTTCGCCACTGTGGACGAGGGTCACGGCCGGGAGGAGCTAGTCCTTCTCCTCAATCGTGACGCTCTCAATGACGACCTGCTCGGTGGGCGCGCCGGAGCGGCTGCCCACGTTGTTGATCTTCTCCACGACATCGAGCCCGGTCACGACCTCGCCGAAGTGCGCGTACAGCGGGGGCAGGCGCACGCCGTCGGGGCCGCTGATCACGAAGAACTGGCTGCCGTTGGTGTTGGGCCCGGCGTTGGCCATGGCCAGCGAACCGACCTGGTACTTCCCCTCCGACGGCAGCTCGTCGTCGAAGCGGTAGCCCGGTCCGCCCGAGCCCGATCCGGTGGGGTCGCCCCCCTGCAGGACGAAGCCCGGGATGATGCGGTGGAACACGATGCCGTCGTAGTAGTGGTAGCGGGCCAGGAAGACGAAGCTGTTCACGGTCTTCGGCGCCGCCAGGGCATCGAGTGCGATGACCATCGTGCCGTGCGACGTCACCATGGTGGCGACGTAGCGCTTGTCGGTGTCGATCAGCATCGGCGGCTCTTCGTCGAACTTGCGCTGCTGTGCGCTCGAGCCGTCGGCTTCGGGTGGGGTCGGTGTGGCCATGAGGTGGGTCCTAGCTCTCGTTGATGGTGACGGAGATGATGCGCTGGGTGACGGCGGGCGGGATGCCCGAGGTCGAGCCCTGCTTGTCGATGGTGCTGACCACGCTCAAGCCGGGGGTCGTGACCTGTCCGAACAGCGAGTAGGTATTGGGCAGGCTCTCGCCCTGGGGGCCCGACACGACGAAGAACTGGCTGCCGCCGGTGTTGGGCTGGCCCGTGTTGGCCATGACGAGCGAGCCCAGCGGGTACTGCGGGGTCGCCTTGGGCGGGAGCTCGTCGGGGATGGTGTAGCCCGGCTCGGTCCCTGCGTTCGTCTGCGCCGGATTGCCGGTCTGGAGCACGAAGCCCGGGATGACCCGGAAGAAGGCGCCGCAGTTGAAGTAGCCCTTGTTGGCCAGGAACACGAAGTTGTTCACGGTCTTGGGGGCGGCCGTGGCGTCGAGCGTGGCGTCGAACGTGCCGGCCGTCGTCTTGAACGTGGCCGTGTACTGCTTGGTCGTGTCGATGCTCATGGCCGGGGCGGCCGTGTACTTCTGGCTGGCCGCCGCCGTGGGCGTCTTGGGCGACGCCGGGCAGCCTGCCTTGACCGCCACTTCGTCGGCCTCGGCCTGCAGTTTGGCGTTGCCGGTCTTCCCTGCTGCGGTGGTGGTCGTCGTGCTCCCGCTCGACTTGGCCGGTGGACTGCTCCCGCCCGAGACCAGGAAGACGATGCCGACGACGATCCCGATGACCACCACCCCGATGATGGTGTTGCGGATCTGCTTGTGGCGCTTCTGTTGCTGCGCCTCGGCAGCCAGGCGGGCCTCTCTGGCCTCACGCTGCCGGGATCTCTTCTCGCTGGGCACGGCCCGAGACCCTACCCAATCCGGGCGGCCGTCTCGGATCGCCCGGTCGCCGGGCTGCCCGGGGCCGGTCGACCGGTCGCAGGGGAGCCCGCCGGGGACGGGCAGGCCGGTGCGCAGTCTGTAGCCTCGTCCGGATGCCACTGGTCGTCCAGAAATTCGGGGGAACCTCGGTCGGCGACGCCGACCGGATCCGTGCCGTGGCCGACCACATTGCCCGGACCCGGCGCCAGGGCAGCGACGTGGTGGCCGTGGTCAGCGCCATGGGCAAGACGACCGACGACCTGATCCACCTGGCCAACTCGGTCAGTGCCACCCAGCCGCCCCGCGAATACGACATGCTCGTCAGCACCGGGGAGCGCATCTCCATGTCGCTCCTGGTCATGGCTCTGGCCGACCTCGGCGTGGACGCCGCCTCGTTCACCGGCAGCCAGGTCGGCATCATCACCGACGACGACCACACCCGGGCCAAGATCAAAGAGGTCAAGGGCGACCGGCTGCGCGAGGCGCTGGCGGCCGGGAAGGTCCCCGTCGTGGCGGGCTTCCAGGGCGTGTCGGCCGCCCGGGAGATCACGACGCTCGGCCGGGGCGGCTCCGACGCCACCGCCGTGGCCTTGGCCGCCGTCCTCGATGCCGACGCCTGCGAGATCTACACCGACGTCACCGGCGTGTTCACCGCTGACCCGCGGATCGTCCCCGAGGCCCACCGGATCAACCGGATCTCCTTCGAGGAGATGCTCGAAATGGCGGCGACCGGCGGGCGGGTACTGATGCTGCGCGCCGTCGAGTTCGCCCGCAACCACAATGTCCCGCTGCACGTGCGCAGCAGCTTCACCTGGGAGCCCGGCACCTGGGTGGTCGAGGAGGATGCAGACATGGAAGAAGCCGTCGTCACCGCAGTGACCCACGACACCTCGGAGGCCAAGGTCACCGTCAGCGGCGTCCCCGACCACCCCGGCGTGGCGGCCCGGCTCTTCCGCGCCCTGGCCGACGAGTCGATCAACGTCGACATGATCGTGCAGAACACGTCTGACCACGGGACGACCGACATTTCGTTCACGGTCCCGACCGCCGACCTGCCCGTCGCCGTGGCGACCTCGGAGGGCCATGCCAACGAGCTGGGGGCCACGAGGGTCACGGCCGACGCCGACGTCGCCCGGGTCTCGCTCGTCGGCGTCGGGATGAAGTCGCACCCGGGGATCGCCGCCACCATGTTCGAGACGCTGGCAGACGAGGAGATCAACATCGACATGATCTCGACCTCGACCATCCGGACCTCGTGCATCGTGTCCGAAGCGGACGTCGAGCGGGCCGTGCGCTCCTTGCACGCGGCCTTCGCTCTGGGCTGATGCCGACCCCCGCCAAGGCCGGCCGCACGCTGTGGCTGCTGCGCCACGCCAAGACGGTGGCCGATCCACCCCCCGGTGGCGCCGACTTCGACCGTGTCCTCGCCCCGCGGGGCCGCCGCGACGCCGCCGCCCTGGGGCGGCTCTTCGCCGGGACGGGCGAAGGCCTCGGGAAGGCGTTGCTCGGCGTCCCGCGGCCGAAGATCGCGCTGATCTCGCCGGCGGCGCGCACCCGGGCCACCGCCGAGCTCGTCCTGTCGGGGATGGCTGACCCCCCGCAGTGTCGCCACGACGGCGATCTCTACGGCGCGGAGCCCGAAGAGGTGCTGACCTTTGTGCAGGCCCTGCCCGACGACATCGACGCCGCCATCGTGGTGGGCCACAACCCCACGGCCCATTTCCTGTCGCAAGGCCTGCTGGCCGCCCGCGACAAGAAGGGCCATGCCAGCGCGGTCCGCAACGGCTTTCCGACGTGTGCCCTCGGCGTCTACGCCTTCGACGTCGACCACTGGGCCGACGTCGCGGCGGGGAGCGCCAAGCTGGTGGCCATCATGGGCCCGCCCTACTAGGGCAGTCGCATCAGGCCAGGGAGCGCAGGATGGCGGCGTCGCCCTGCCCGCCACCACCGCACAGCGCCACGGCCGCCGTCGAGGCGCCGCGGCGACGCAGCTCGAGCAGCGCGGTGAGCGCGACCCGGGTGCCCGACATGCCGACAGGGTGGCCGAGCGCGATGGCGCCCCCGTTGACGTTGACCTTGTCCTCGTCGATGCCCAGCTCGTCGACGGACGCGAGCCCGACGGCGGCGAAGGCCTCGTTGATCTCGAAGAGGTCGATGGCGCCGAGCTCGAGGCCGGCCTTGCCGGCC
This sequence comes from Acidimicrobiales bacterium, assembly GCA_036271495.1. Classification (GTDB taxonomy): domain Bacteria; phylum Actinomycetota; class Acidimicrobiia; order Acidimicrobiales; family RAAP-2; genus Bog-473. Next base: position 2,260 of record DATBAO010000004.1, on the reverse strand, counting down.
GCCTTGGCGATCGCCCGCGACGGTTGGGTCAGCAGGGAGTTGTCGGGCCCGGCCACCATGCCGTAGGAGACGAGCTGGCCCAGCGGCGCGATCCCGAGCTCCTTGGCCTTGGCGGCGGACATCACCACGACGGCGGCCCCGCCGTCGGAGATCTGTGACGCGTTGCCGGCGGTGATGGTGCCGTCCTTGGTGAAGGCGGGCCGCAGGGCGCCGAGCGATTCGGCCGTGGTGCCGGGCCGCACGCCCTCGTCGGTGTCGAACAGGAGCGGGTCACCCTTGCGCTGTGGCACCTGCACCGGGACGATCTCTTCGGCCAGCCGGCCCTCCTTGGCCGCGGCGGCGGCCTTCTCGTGGCTGGCCGCCGAGAAGGCGTCCTGCCGGTCGCGCGTGATGCCGACCTTCTCGTTGTGCTGCTCGGTGGAGAGCCCCATGGCGATGTGGTCGAAGGAGTCGGTGAGCCCGTCGAACATCATGGAGTCGACCAGGGTTGCGTCGCCGATGCGGAAGCCCGCCCGGGCGCCCGGCAGGAGGTGAGGCGCCTGGGTCATCGACTCCATCCCACCGGCCACGACAATGTCGGCCTCGCCGGCCCGGATCATCTGGTCGGCCAGGTAGATGGTGTTCAGGCCCGAGAGGCAGACCTTGTTGATGGTGTTCGCCGGGACGGACATCGGGATGCCGCCCTTGACGGCGGCCTGGCGGGCCGTGATCTGCCCCTGCCCGGCCAGGATCACCTGGCCCATGAGCACGTAGTCGACCTGATCGGGGGACACGCCGGCCCGGAGGAGGGCCTCGGCGATGGCGAAACCACCCAGGTCCATCGCCGTGAAGCCGGCCAATGCGCCCGAGAGCTTTCCGATGGGCGTGCGAGCCCCTGCGACGATGACGGCCTCGGCCATTCCTGCACCTCCGGTTCCCGCCGGTCTGGTTACCAGTCGGAAACCCCATCTTATTGGGCCACTATCGTCGGGTCACATGAGCGAGATCCTCACTGCCGTCCTGGCCGGTGCCCCCGCCGACGAGCTGGCCGCACTCCCGATGCCTGAGAGCTACCGGGCCGCCCTGGTCAAGCGGAGCGAAACCGGCATGTTCGATGGCCTGGAGTCCTCGGACAAGGACCCCCGCCAATCCCTCCACGTGGAGGAGGTGGCGCTGCCCGAGCTGGCCCCCGACGAGGCCTACGTGGCCGTGCTGGCCTCCTCCATCAACTTCAACACGGTCTGGACGTCCATCTTCGAGCCACTGCCCACGTTCGGTTTCCTCGACCGTCTGGCCAAGGAGGGCCCGTGGGCCGCCCGCCATGCCCTCGACTACCACGTGGTCGGATCGGACGCCGCCGGTGTCGTGCTGCGCACAGGCTCCATGGTGCGCAACTGGAAGGTGGGCGACAAGGTCACCGTCCATTGCAACTATGTCGACGACCAGGACCCCTCGGCGCACGACGACTCCATGTTGGCGTCGAACCAACGCATCTGGGGCTTCGAGTCCAACTTCGGTGGCCTGGCCGACATCACCGTCGTCAAGGCCAACCAGCTCATGCCCAAGGCGACCCACCTCAGCTGGGAGGAGGCCGCCATCAACGCGCTGTGCAACTCGACCGCCTACCGCATGCTGGTCTCGCCCAACGGGGCCCGCATGACCCAGGACGACAAGGTGCTCGTCTGGGGTGCGAGCGGCGGCCTCGGCAGCTACGCGGTGCAGCACGTGCTCAACGGCGGCGGCACGCCGATCGGCGTGGTGTCCTCGCCCGAGAAGGTCAAGCTCCTCAACGACCTCGGGGTCGAGGCCGTCATCGACCGGAAGGCGGCCAACTACCGCTTCTGGTCCGACGAGCACACGCAGGACGAGTCGGAGTGGCGCCGCTTCGGCAAGGACATCCGGGGCCTGATCGGCGGCGAGCCCGAGATCGTCTTCGAACACCCGGGACGCCAGACCATGGGGGCGTCGGTGTTCGCCTGCAAGCGGGCCGGCACGATCGTCACCTGCGCCGCCACCTCGGGCTACATGATTGAGTACGACAACCGCCACCTCTGGATGAAGCTCAAGACCATCAAGGGCTCGCACTTCGCCAACTACCGCGAGGCGTGGGATGCCAACCAGCTGATCTGCGAGGGCAAGGTGCTCCCGCCCCTGTCGGCCGTCTACCCGTTGGAGCAGGTGGGCGAGGCGGCGTACCAGGTCCACCACAACCTGCACGAGGGCAAGATCGGCGTGCTCTGCCTGGCGCCAGAAGAGGGCCTGGGCATCGACGATCCCGCCC
>DATBAO010000003.1:0-9541 GCA_036271495.1 Acidimicrobiales bacterium | reverse complement strand
CTCCGTCATCCTCACGCTGCCCGCCCTCATTAAGGTCGACATCGCCGGCGCACCGATCCCGATCGCCTTCTACGCCGTGGTCTCCATCGGCGTCATCGGCCTCTACTGGTGCTTCGCCATCCCGATCTGGCACCGCTGGCGGATGGGAGACAGGTTCGAACAGGGTCAATGGAATCTCGGAACGAAGTACAAGTGGCTCTCCGTCGTCGCCCTGCTGGACGTCGTGCTCGTGACCTTCATGGCCTTCATGCCGACGTCCAACCTCGGCGTGCCCTGGACGGATGGCTTCGCTTGGAAGTACGTGAACTACACGATCCTGGTCTTCCCCGCGTTCCTCATCTTCCTGTGGATCTACTGGCACGCATCGGTCAAGCATTGGTTCACGGGACCCAAGAACACGTTCGAAGACGTCCTCCCGGAGACGACGGCGTCGTCGCTGCCCTGAGCGGCGCGCTGCCGCAGCGACGGTGAGCGCCGGTGACGGCGCAGGTCTCAATGCCGCGTTACTCGAGCGGATTGCGGTGTTGCGCGGGCAGCCGTGCATCGTCGAGCCCCTTCCGGGTGGCTTGACGAACAAGAACTACAAGGTGTCAACGCCCATCGGGACGTACGTGGTGCGTCACTCGAAGCCGCCGTCAGCCGATGCGCTGGCGGTGGACCGGCGGGCCGAATACGAGAACAGCGTCCGGGCCGCGGCAGCCGGCGTCGGTGCACCGGTCATCGAGTTCCTGCCCGACGACGGGCTTCTCGTGATCGGATTCGTCGAAGGCGAGACGCTGAGCGACGAGCACCTCCAGGCGCCCGGGATCCTGCCCCGGGTGGCGGAGGCGTGCCGACGGCTGCACGCCGGCCCCGCCTTCGTCAACCGGTTCGACATGTTCGAGCTCCAGCCCGACTACCTGGCGCGGGTGCAGCATCGAGGCTTTCGACTCCCGCCGGGCTATCTCGACCATGCCGGCACGGTCAGGCGGATCCGTCTCGCCATGGCGGTCCGGCCGGTCGATCTCCGGCCTTGTAACAACGACCTCCTGGCCGCCAACTTCATCGACGACGGCCGCAGGGTGTCCATCATCGACTACGAGTACTCGGGCAACAACGATCCTTACTTCGAGCTCGGGAACATCTGGAGCGAGTGCCACCTCACCCTCGAGCAACTCGAGGAGCTTGTCGTGGCCTACGACGGGTCGCCCTCTCGCAGCCATCTGGCGCGGTGCCGCCTCTGGGGGCTCATGTCGCAGTACGGGTGGACGCTGTGGGCATCCATCCAGGACGGCACCAGCGGACTCGACTTCGACTTCTGGAGTTGGGGGATGGACAAGTACGAGCGGGCGGAGGCGACTTTTGCCGACCCCGAGCTCGAGCGTCTCCTGGCCGACGTGACGCGGGCAGACTGATCCCGAGGCTGCAGAGGGAAGGGACGACCGTGGAGCAACCACCGACCGAGGGCGCGCTGCCGGCCCGGGCGCGCGTCGTGATCATCGGCGGCGGCGTCATCGGGACCTCGACGGCGTACCACCTGGCCCGGCTCGGCTGGACCGACGTCCTCCTCCTCGAACAGGGCCAACTGTCGTGCGGCACGACCTGGCACGCCGCGGGGCTCCTGGGCCAATTGCGGGCGACCGAGTCAGGCACCCGCCTGGTGCAGTACTCCGCCCGTCTCTACGAGGAGCTCGAGGCCGAGACGGGCCTGGCCACCGGCCTCAAGCGCTGCGGGGGCGTGACGGTGGCCCGCACGCCCGAGCGTCTGGTGCAGCTCCGCCGCACGGCGGCCACCGCCGAGGCGTACGACCTCGAGTGCGAGCTGCTCACGGCCTCGCAGGCGCTCGAGCGCTACCCGATCCTCGAGATCGGCGATCTCCTCGGCGCCCTGTGGCTCCCCGGGGACGCCACGGTCAACCCGGTCGACGTGACGGCGTCCCTGGCTCGCGGCGCCCGGCAGCGCGGCGTGCGGATCGCCGAGCACACCCGGGTCACCGATGTCGTCACCGCCAACGGCCGGGTCACGGGCGTCGTCACGGACCGCGGCGCCGTCGAGGCCGATGTCGTCGTCAATTGCGCCGGCCAGTGGGCGAAGGCGGTCGGACTCCTATGCGGCGTCGACGTGCCCCTCCATTCGGCCGAGCACTTCTACGTGGTGACCGAGGCGATGGAGGGCGTCCGCCCGGATCTTCCGATCCTGCGTGACCCCGACGGCTACACCTACGTGAAGGAGGAGGTGGGTGGTCTCGTCGTGGGTGGCTTCGAGCCGAAGGCCAAGCCGTGGGTCTCCCCCGATGCGCTGCCGTACCCCTTCGAGTTCCAATTGCTGGAGGAGGACTGGGACCACTTCAGCGTGCTGATGGAGTCGGCCGTTCATCGGATCCCCGCCCTGCAGCACACCGGGCTCAAGAAGCTGTACAACGGCCCGGAGAGCTTCACGCCCGACAACCAGTTCATCCTCGGCGAGGCGCCAGGGCTGCAAGGCTTCTTCGTCGGGGCAGGCTTCAACTCGGTGGGGATCGCATCGGGCGGTGGTGCCGGGCGGGCCCTGGCGGAGTGGATCGTCGAGGGGGAGCCGACGAGCGATCTGGTGGCCGTCGACATCCGGCGTTTCGCGCCGTTCAACGCCAACAACCGGTGGCTGCGGGACCGGGTGGGGGAGGTCCTCGGCCTGCACTACGCGGTGCCGTGGCCGAACAGGGAACTGGCGACGGCGCGCCCCTTCCGTCGCTCGCCCCTCCATCGGCTGCTCGCGGCGAAGGGGGCGGTCTTCGGATCGAAGATGGGGTGGGAGCGGCCGAACGTCTTCGCCCCGGCCGGCCAGCCCGCCGAGCTGGACTACACGTGGGGCCGCCCCGACTGGCTGCCCTGGTCGGTCGCCGAGCAGACGGCCACCCGTGAGCAGGTGGCGGTCTTCGACGAGACCTCCTTCGGCAAGCTGCTCGTGATCGGTCGGGACGCCGAGCAGGCGCTGCAGCGACTGTGCACCGCTGACGTCGCGGTCGAACCGGGACGGGCGGTCTACACCGGCATGCTGAACGAGCGCGCCGGCTACGAGGCGGATGTCACGGTGACCCGGGTGGCGGCGGATCGGTATCTCCTCGTGACCAGCGCGGCCTCGCCGGTACGGGACGCAGCCTGGATCGAGCGTCACGTCCGGACCGGCGAGCACGTCTCGGTGGTCGACGTGTCCTCGGCCTACGCCGTCGTCGGCGTGATGGGCCCGGCGTCGCGCCGGCTGCTCGGGCGCCTCGGCCCAGCCGATCTGTCCGACGAGGCGTTCCCGTTCTCGACGAGCCGGGAGATCGCCCTCGGGTACGCCACGGTGCGGGCGACCCGGATCACCTACGTCGGGGAACTGGGTTGGGAGCTGTACGTCCCGGCGGAGTTCGCCGTCGGCGTCTACGAGGACCTGATGGCGGCCGGAGCGGATCTCGGGCTCGTCGACGCCGGATATTCCGCCATCAACAGCCTGCGCCTCGACAAGGGGTACCGGGCCTTTGGCTCCGATCTCACCCCGGACCACACACCGCTCGAAGCCGGCCTGCGCTTCACCTGCAAGCTCGCCACGCCGATCGACTTCGTGGGGCGGGCCGCGCTGGAAGCGGCCATCGCGGCCGGGGCGCGGCGCCGTCTCGTCTCGTTGCGCGTCGCCGATCCCGACGCCATGCTGTGGGGGGGCGAGCTGATGCTGCATGACGGTGCGCCGGCCGGTCAGGTGAGCTCCGCCGCGTGGTCCGCCACGTGCGGAGCGGCCGTCGGCCTCGCCTACGTCTGGCGCACCGACCGGGGGCCCGTGAGCGCCGGCGACATCAAGACCGGCGCGTGGGAGGTCATGGTGGGCGACTCGGTGTCGCCGATTGAGGTCCGGATGGGTGCGCTCTACGACCCGACGTCGGCTCGGGTCCGTGGCTGAACGACGCTGCCGCAGCTCCCGCAACGCAGAACCTCAATGGGTATTTCCGCTGGTACGACCGCATGCGTTGGCGCTACCGGCGTTTTTCTGACCCGGATTCCGGGTAGTCCTCTTGTCGAGGGAGGCTGCAGTATGCAGAAGCACCGGCAGGAACTCTTGCGTTCAGCGAGCAGGCGGGTACAACGAGGGAGGAGGGCCACGGGGAGGATCGTGGTCTCCGCTCTCGGCTTCGGCATGGCCTACTACTTCGACACCGAGAACGGCGAGCTGCGCCGCAAGCGTCTCCGGCAGACGGTGCAGCAGACCGTTCGTGCGCTCAGCGACGCCATGGGACCGGACGCAGGAGATGCGCCCCCCGTCTTCCATCCGGTCCTGCGGTCCCACCGCTCCGAGGGGAGCACCCACGGGGCCTGGGAGCGCGCCGCGGCGCACTGAATCGGGATTCGGGGCTCGGAACCTTTTTTCCCAGGTCAGGAGAGTTCTCCGCCCCTCCCGGTCGCCGCGCCAGGGCGGCTGACCTGCTCCCTCCGACCGAGATCGGGCCGGTAACGTAAGCCGCATGTGGCCGAACGACCGTGGTTTGCGCCGCGCGAGCTCGCACCCGGTTGCACATGGCTGAATCGTTCGGGCCGGTGACCGTGACCGAGGAGGCTCCACCGGAGACCGCTCCAGCCCCGGCAAAGACCGAGACCTCGTCGCGAGGTCCTTGGTGGTGGGTGCCTGGAGCCATCACGGTGATCACGATCGCCAGCGTCATTGTCGTCACGCTGTCGCAGCTGCATCCGAGCATGCTGCTGACGAACACGACGACTACCGGCGGGGACACCGGCGCGCACATCGCGATGCCCAAGTACCTCGAGAGCTTGGTCAGCCACGGCCACCTCACGGGGTGGGATCCCGGTTGGTACGACGGCTTCCCCCTCTACACCTTCTACTTCACGATTCCCGACTTCTTCATCGCCGTCGGCGGTTGGCTGATCCCCTACGGCGTGGCGTTCAAGTTGGGGACGATTCTCGGCTCGGTCCTGCTGCCCGTCTGCGCCTGGGCCTGCGGCCGGTTCTTCCGCCTCCGGGCGCCCCTGCCAGCGCTTCTGGCCGCCGCCACGCTGCCCTTTCTGTTCGACTACACCTTCACCATCTACGGCGGGAACCTCTTCTCGACGTTGGCGGGGGAATACGCCTTCTCGTTCAGCCTGTCCCTGGCCGTCCTGTTCCTGGGGCTCTTCGCCTGCGCGGTCCGCGAGGGCCGCTATCGCGGCTGGGCCGCCATCGTCCTGGCGGGCACCGTGCTGTCACACATCGTCCCGGGCATGTACGCGCTCGGCGGTGCGGTCATCCTCACGGTCATCGAGCTCCTGCCTGCGCGCTGGGGCATCGCCGACGGGACCCCGCGCCTCTGGCGCAGCGACCCGACTGCGGTTGCGGTCCCCCGGTCGCGCACCTTGTGGTGGGCCGGGTCGACCGTCGCCATCGGGCTGTTGCTGACAGGGTGGTGGCTGGCTCCCTTCGGGCTGGAGCACGCCTACTCGTCGTCGATGGGGTACACGAACGTCGAGGGCTGGGCCCAATACTTCCGCGAGGCAGACGCATGGGCCCTTGTCCTGGCGGGGATCGGTCTCGTCACCGCCGCCCTCACGCGCAGCCGGTTCGGCATCACGGTGACCACATTGGGCATCGCGTCGGCGATCGCGACCGCGGTCGATCCGCAGGGCAGCCTGTACAACGTCCGCCTGCTGCCGCTGTGGTTCATCTCCGTCTACTTCATGGCGGCCTGGGCCTTCGGGACTTGGAGCGTGCTCGTGGCCACGGCGTGGCGGCGGGCGAGAGACAGTCGCCGGGCCGAAGAGACGGGCGCTGCCCTGTGGTCCGCCGCCCCCCCCGGGCTGCCCCCCGAGGGCCCCGGGTCGTCGGCGGGCGATCCGGTGCCGGGGGGCGACGTGCCGCCACGACCGCCGGCACCAACCCAAAACCGACGCTGGGGCCCGGCCGCCGTCAGTGGGGCCGTGCTCGGGCTCCTCGCCGTGATGGTGGCGGTGGTGCCTCCGTTCATCCTTCCGGCCTCCTCGCTGCCGGTGACGATCGGTCCCAACGAGGTCACGAACTGGTCGAGCTTCAATTACGAGGGTTACGAGGGACAAGCCTCCTACCCCGAGTTCCACTCCCTGATGCAGACGATGACGGACCTGGGCAAGCGCTACGGCTGCGGACGCGCCATGTGGGAGTACAGCTCGAGTGAGAACCGGTTCGGCACGCCCGAGGCATTGATGCTCTTGCCCTACGAGACCAACGGCTGCATCGACTCCATGGAAGGCCTCCTGTTCGAGTCTTCGGCCACGACGCCGTACCACTTCCTCAACCAGGCGGAGCTCTCGGCGGCGCCGTCGGATCCCGAGGTCAATCTCCCGTACGGCACCCTCAACGTCACGCTCGGGGTGCAGCACCTGCAACTCCTCGGGGTGAAGTACTTCATGGCCGAGACGCCGCAGGTCGAGCAGGAGGCGGCGGTCGATCCCAGCCTGCAGCTGGTGGCCAAGTCGGGACCGTGGACGTACAGCGACAGCGGCGTGAACACGACCACGACCTGGAACATCTATCGGGTGAAGGACTCCCCGCTGGTGACGCCGCTGGCCAACGATCCTGTCGTCCTCTCCGGTGTGAAGCCTGGGCCGTCGAGTTGGCTCGGGAGCGCCAGTAAGGAGGGCCCGGCCCTGAGTTGGTACACCAACCCGTCCAAATGGAACGTCGAACTGGCCCAGGACGGCCCGGCCAGCTGGCCCAGGACGCCGGTCGACGCTGTGCACCCGACGGTCAAACACGCGGGGACCACGAAGGTCAGCAACGTGACGCAGACCGATTCGTCCCTGAGCTTCCATGTGTCGCGGGTCGGGACGCCTGTCCTGGTCAAGATCTCGTATTTCCCCAACTGGCAGGCGAGTGGCGCCAACGGCCCGTATCGCGTGACCCCGAACCTCATGGTGGTCGTGCCGACGAGCCACGACGTCACGCTCTCGTACGGCACCTCGAACGCCGACGTTCTCGGCCTCTTGGCGACGGTCCTCGGATTGGCGGCGCTGGTGGGACTGTTCGTGGTGCCGTCCGTGCAGCGGTGGAGGCGCCGGGCCTCGGCCTGACCGCATCCCGCTCGAGCGACGTCGTCCGCCCGGGCCCTCGGTCCGGGCACATCCGCCTCGCCATTGCAATAGGGATTGCGGCCCTGGACCAGACAGAAAGAACAGAAAGTGTCTAAAATGTCCGTTTGATGACCGCGACGCTGCAAGACGTCAACCCGGGTGTTGCCGTTTCTTCCACCGTGGAAGGGCCCTTCGGTCCCACCGAGGAGCGCATCCTCGTGGCGGCGCTCGCCCTCATCGGACGACGCGGCGTACGCCGGCTCGGGATGCGGGAGATCGCCGAGACGACCGGGGTGTCGCGCGGCACGTTGTACCGGTACTTCCCCAGCAAGGACCACGTCGTCGCTGCCGCGGCCGCCTACGACGGCCAGCGGTTCTCGACGGGCATCGACCAGGTGTTGGCGGCGGCCCGCACGCCTGAGGAGCGCATCTCCTCCTTCATGGCGTATGCCTTCGACTTCATCCGGACGCACCCGTGTCGCCCGCTCTTCGAATCCGAGCCCGGGTTCGTCATGAGCTATCTGCTGGACAACCTGCCGTCGCTGCGGGACGAGCTCGTGACGCGGCTCGGGGACGACCTCGACACCGTGCCCGCGGTGGCCGCGGGCGTGCTCGGCAAGGAGCAGCTCGCTGACGTCATCGTTCGCCTCTTCGCCTCGAGCTGGATCATCCCCGAGGCCGACGACGCGTCGCTCGTGCAAGCAGTCAATCGCATCCTGCAAATCAATTCGGAGGAGACCAATGAGTGAGACCGAGACGGAGACCGAGGGCGGCGGCTACGGCGACGCCGGGCCGCTGGCGGCCATGGACGCCAGCATGGCAGCCAATCCCCAGCCGACCTACAAGATGCTCCGGGACTCCATGCCGGTGCTGTCGATGGACATCGGCTCGAGCCCCGGTGTCCTGTTGTCCCGCAAGGAGGAAATCGACTTTGCCCTCCGTCACACCGAGATCTTCTCCTCGAACGTGGACGCCGTCGATCTCAAGAACAAGCGCCCGATGATCCCACTCCAGATAGACCCGCCGGAGCACAAGAAGTTCCGCAAGCTGCTCGACCCGATCTTCGCCCCGCGCAAGATGGCGGCCATGGACCAGCAGGTGGCGGACCTCGTCAATCACCACATCGACGGGTTCATCGACCGGGGCGAACTGGACTTCGCCAAGGAGTTCTCCGTTCCGTTCCCCTCGGAGGTCTTCCTCACCCTGCTCGGGCTTCCGCTGGACGAGTTGGAGACGTTCCTCACCATGAAGGACGGCATCATCCGACCCGAGCACGTCACCGGGACGCTCCGGGGCTCGGCGGAGTCCGATGCATATCAGCAGAAGATCGCCGACTCGGTCTACGACTACTTCGACAAGGTCCTGGACGAGCGCCAGAAGGAGCCCAAGGACGACCTCCTCTCACATTTTCTCGGTGCTGAGGTCGACGGTGACCGCCTCTCCCGCGAGGACATCCTCGACATTTGCTTCCTGTTCCTCATCGCCGGGCTCGACACCGTCACGGCGACGCTCGACTGCATGTTCTCCTTCCTGGCCCAGCACCCCGAGCACCGGCGCCAGCTCGCCGAGAACCCCGACATCATTCCCAACGCCATTGAGGAGCTCCTGCGCTGGGAGACGCCCGTCATGATGGTGTCGCGCGTCGTGATGGAGGACGCCGAGCTGGCGGGGTGCCCGGTGCACAAGGGCGATCACGCCATCGTCGTGATCGGCTCGGCCAACACGGACGAGACCGAGTTCCCCGACGCGCACGAGGTGCGCTTCGACCGCGAGGTCAACCGTCACATCGCCTTCGGCGGCGGCGTCCATCGCTGCCTCGGGTCGCACCTGGCCCGCCTGGAGCTGCGGGTCGCCCTGCGGGAATGGCACAAGCGGATCCCCGAGTACGAGATCGAGCCCGACCACGAGCTCGTCTACACGACGGGCATCCGATCCATCGACCACTTCCCGATGCGCTTCACGGCTCGGGCGTAGACGCGTCGGCACTTCGCCTGCCGCCGTTGGCCACATGCTCGGTCCAACGGCCCTCGTGCCAGTAGCGCCGTTCATGCCGGCCGGCCGGGTCGGGGTACCAGCCTGAGGGGGCAGCATCGCGGCCTGCGGTCGCGGGAGACCTGCGGTCGTGCAGCCGGGCCGAACGGCTGAGCTCCGTCAGCACGGCCACCAGCCCGTCCGCCTCCGCCACCTCGCGGTCGCGGAACTCCGCCCGGGCCCGCTTCCCCGCCACGTCGACATGGACGGTGGCCAGGCCGAGCGGTCGTTGCAGCGGGCCCTGCACCCGGCGGATGCTCTGGGTCTTCTCCAGCGGCACCCAGGTCGTGGCGCGGTTGAGCCGTCCCGTTACGCAGACGGCATGGGAGGCATCGTGGCCGGCGGACAGGAAGTGGAAGCTCAGTGGCGCCTTCAACCGGGCACGACCCGGGGGTGCCGTGCGGGCCGGATCCGGCCCGCCCAACAACCGGGCCAGCAGATGCCAGGAGTCCTGCTGCGATCCCACGGGCAGGAGCGCCTTGCG
>DATBAO010000002.1:0-9188 GCA_036271495.1 Acidimicrobiales bacterium | reverse complement strand
CGATCCGCTCAGCAACTTGCAGCTCTCGAGCGGGGACTTCGCCGAATTGGCCCGCATCGTGCGCGAGTTCGCACCCCGGCCGGGGCGGCTCGCTCTCTTCCTCGAAGGGGGCTACGACGCGACGGTACTCGCATCGTCGGTGGAGGCGACCCTCGGCGCACTCCTCGGCGGCCGCGACGACCGGCCGGCGCCCACGTCGGGAGGGCCCGGGCGGGCGCAACTGCGCGCCGACGATCTGGCGCGTCAGCGTGCCATTGACGTGGCGCGGGCGGCGCGCCCGTGAGGGGCAGCCGTGTCAGCCGGGCACGCGATGCACGAGCACGGGGCAGTGCGCGTTGGTGACGCAGTACTCGCTCACCGAGCCCACGAGCATGCCGACGAACTCGCCGTGGCCGCGGCTCCCGACAACGAGGAGATCGGCCCCCTTGGAGGCCTCGACCAGCGCGGGAGCGGGATGCCCGTTGATCAACTGGGGTTCCAGCTTGAGCGAAGGGTGATCGGTCAGGACATCGGCAACGGCGGTGTCAAGCGCTTTGCGGACATCCGACTCGGGATCGAAATCGTCGGGGATCGGGACGGCCCAGCCATAGCTCGTCGGCCACTCCCATGTCATGACGATCTGAAGGGTGCTGTCGGTGAGGACGGCCTGGCGCACCGCCCAGCCGAGGGCGTCGAGCGAGGAATCCGAGCCGTCGAAGCCGACGACGATCTTCTCGGTGTCCGATGACGGTTGTGCGGTCATAGCTCTGCACCCTCCATGGTTGGCATCGCCGGCACATCCCGGCCCAGCGCAGTACGCCGCGTCGTCAACCGATGCAACGTCGGGGACCGCACCGCGCTGAGCTTACAGAGGTGGGCCGTGGCCCCGGCCGGCAAGTCGCAGCCGTTTGGCTGGAATGCGATGATGTCGCCCGTGCCACTGGGCGTGTTCCTCCTCGACGACCACGAGGTGGTCCGGACGGGCCTGCGAGCCCTGCTCGAAGCCGGTCAGGACATTGACGTGGTGGGCGAAGCAGGCACGGTGGCCGACGCCCTGTCGCGCATACCGGCCACGCGGCCCGATGTCGCCATCCTCGACGTGCGGCTGCCCGACGGCAGTGGCGTCGAGGTGTGCCGCGAGATCCGGTCGACGTCCCCGGCGATCGCCTGCGTCATGCTGACGTCGTACGCCGACGACGAGGCGTTGATCGCCTCCATCATGGCGGGGGCAGCCGGCTACGTGCTCAAACAGGTGGGCGGACTCGATCTCATCGAGACCATCAGGCGCGCCGGCGCCGGCGAATCACTGCTCGATCCGGCCCTGACCGAGCGGGTGCTCGACCGGCTGCGCGACGGTCCGAAAGTCGATCCGCGGCTCGCCAGCCTCACCCCACAGGAGCGCCGGATCCTTGACCTCATTGCAGAGGGATACACGAACCGCCAGATCGCGGACACGATGTTCCTGGCAGAGAAAACGGTGAAGAACTACGTCTCCAACCTGCTGGCCAAGCTCGGCATGGAGCGTCGCACCCAGGCGGCCACCTTTGCCGCCCGCCTCAGCGAGCGGTCGACGCAGGACATGCGCAACGACGCCACCGGCACGTGACGCTCTTTGCGGACTGAGTTCTTCTAGGCCGGAGCCGACGCGGTGTCCTCGGATCGGGCCTGTGTGTGGAGCCTGATCCCGCGGTCCAAGAACGCCCGCTCCAAGCGCGCGCGTTCGCGCAGCGGCTGTTCGAAGCGGCCGGGGTCGGTCTCGATGCCCAGCAACGCCGCCAGCTCGAGCAACGCCACGTCGTAGCCGATCTCTCGCGCCAAGACGACAGGAACCGCGTCGGGGTCCGTCCGCGGCGGCAAGTCCTCGCCGAGCTGCCCCCGGCAGCGCCGCACGGCCTCGACTGCACTGTGCTCAGTCGGGCGCACCCGCACGGGGGCGCGTTGCACGAAGGCAGCATCGAGAAGTTGGGTGTACATCGACATGTGGCCTCTCCAGTTACCCGTCGTCCCTGCCCCGGGGTCGACGTCTCCACGCGGTCGCGGCACGCGGCGCGCGAGCAAGCGGCTGACGGTGCTCGTCTGGCGGGCCGACCCCGCAGACGATCCCGACGGCTCCCCTCACCGACCCTCCTTGTTCATGCCGTTCCCGTCGGGTCACCCCCTTGCGGGGGTTGCAACAAAGCTTGCACCGACGGGGCCTCTCACGGCAGGGCCGGAGGTCCCAACGTGGTGGGGTTTCGGGGTGGGTCACCCGCCCGCAAAATAACTCCGGAATTGGAAAATGGCGACCGAGGGGGGTGGCCGCCATTCTCCAAGCACCGTTGTCTGGGAAGAGGAGGGTGTCCCAGTCATTCTGTTGATGCGACCCCCGTGAGGGTAGAGCCGAAAGTCATTGATTGACGGTCCGTCAGATCGTGCCGGTCCCCGAAGTCCGTGGTCACGGACTCGTCTGGTGGAAGAGTGGAGCCCATGCCCTCAATGCTGACCGTCGAGGAGGCCGTTGCGCTGGTCCGCCCGGTCGACCGGATCGGGTTCGGGCTCGGCCCGGGAATTCCCGATGCGCTGCTGACCGGCTTCGGAGCGCGGACCGACTGGGAGGACCTGCAGATAGGTGGCGCGCTGTGCCTCAACCTGTACGACGTCTTCACCCGTCCGGGGGTGCGGTACCGCTGCGGATTCTTCGGCCCGGCGGAGCGGCTCCACCATGCCCAGGGTCACCACGTCGACCTGGTCCCGGGGGGCTTCCGCCAGATGGGCCCGATCATGGCGCGCTTCGCTCCACGCGTCATGGTGGCGCAGGCGGCGCCGCCCGACGACCAGGGCAGGGTCAACCTCTCGCTACACGTCGGCGGGACCCGGGACGAGCTGCTGCGCGCCGGGAGGGATCCCGACCGATTGCTCATCGTGGAGGTCAATCCGCACCTGCCCCGCACCAAGAGCCTGCCGCCCACGTACGACAACACGATCCCACTGGACATCGTCGATGTGCTTGTCGAGTCCGACGGCGCGCCGTTCGCGCTCGAGGACACGCCGGCCGACGAGGTGGACGCAACGATCGCGGGTCACGCACTGTCGTACGTACGCGAGGGGTCGACGTTGCAGACGGGTATCGGAGCCATCCCGAACATCGTGGCGGCCGAGCTGGCGCGCGGCCCGCTCGGCGGCTTCGGGGTCCACTCCGAGATGTTCACCACCGGCCTCATGCGACTGCACCAGGCCGGAAAGGTCACGAACGAGGCCAAGGGCGTCTTCGACGGCGTGTCGGTCACCACGTTCGCGCTCGGTGTTGCCGAGCTCTACCAATGGCTCGACGGGAACGGTGCCGTCGCGTTCCTGCCGGTCGGCACGGTCAACGACCCCGTGGTCATCTCGAGCAATGCCAACCTCGTCTCGATCAACGGGGCCCTCTCGGTCGATCTCTACGGGCAGGTGATGGCGGACAGCATCGATGGCCGTCAGATTTCGGGGGTCGGAGGGCACGAGGATTTCGTCGCCGGCGCCGAGCTGCACCTCGACGCCCACTCGCTGATCTGCCTGCGCTCGACCGCCGTGCGCGACGGCGAGGTCGTCTCACGTATCGCCGGCATACCCCCGGAGGGATCCGTGGTCTCCACGCCCCGCCATCACACCGGGGTCGTGATCACCGAATACGGCGCGGCAGAGCTCACCGGCGCGACCGTGCGCGAGCGGGCGCATCTCCTCGCCGAGATCGCCCACCCGGACTTCCGCCCCGCGCTGCGCGAGGCGGCCGACGGCCTCGGAAGGGGCTGACCGAGCCCGCAACTCAGCTGGTCGTGCAGGCCCGAGTGTAGATGGCGCTCGGGACGAGGTGGTTGTTGCAGGCATTCCCCCGGTCGGCCACCGCCCAGCTCGACCCTTGGGCCTGCAGCACGATGACGGCGTCGAACGACTCCTCGCCGGAGCCGACGCTGACGTCGGCATAGGCCCACGAGCCCGAACAGCCGAACCCGTTCACGGCGCTGACCGAGCCGACACTGCTGGAGCTCATGGCGGCGGCGGAGATCAGGCTCTTCGTGCAGGCGACCGTCGAGGCGGACGACGAACTGGTGGTCGTGCTCGTTGCACTGGTGACCGTCGAGGACGTCGCGGGGGAGGACCCGTTGCTGGAGCAGGCTGCCAACAGGAGGGCAGCGAGCGCGGTACCACCGAGAAGTCCGACCACGGTCGTCCTCTGTCGCATACGCCCTCCCACCTCGCCGTCCCGCAACCCTAGTTGGCGACCCTGGTACGCCATGGGACCCGACCGAGCGCCGGTGACTCAGCAGAGGCCGAGGGCGTGCGACAGATCGATGGCGCCGAGTGGCGGCGCGGCAGTGAGCACACGCTCAATGAACCGGTGCACGTGGCGGAAGGCTTCCCGACTGTCGTCCGCCCATGGCATCAGGATCTGGAACACGTGGAACATGCCCTCGAACTCCTTGGCGTCGGTTTCCACGCCGGCAGCGCGGAGGCGGTCGACGTAGCGACGGATGGCGTCGCGGAACATCTCGTCGCCACCCCATGTCACGCAGGTCGGTGGGAAGCCGCTGAGGTCCGCGATGAGCGGCGCGACCACGCTGCTGGTCACGTCGAAGCCGTGAAGATATGCCGCCGTGGGAATGTTCCAGGGCAAGATGTCGTGGTCGGCGTTGTCGGTGATGGAGTCCTCGTCGAGACGGAGATCGACCTCAGGCGAGAAGAGCAGCAGGCCCGCCGGACGGACGGGATCGATCGTCTCGGGATCTTCGAGGAGCAGGGTGTTGGCCAGCCCGCCGCCACCTGAGTCGCCAGCCAGGAAGATCCGCTCGCAGGGGATGCCGAGCTCGATGAAGGCCCGGTAGATGGCCGAGGCGTCCTCTGCACCGGCGGGATAGGGGAACTCCGGTGCCAGGCGATAGTCGGCCACGAAGACGGCGCAGCCGGTCTGCCGGCACACCTGCGCGGTGAAGAACGCATACATGTTCGGTGAGGTCCCGATGTAGCCGCCCCCGTGCAGGTACAGCACGACCCCCACGGGCATCTGCTGGCGCGGCACGTACAGGATCCCCGGGACGCCACCGAATTCAGCCGCCCGGCCCTCGACGTCGAGCGAGCGAACGATAGGGGGCATGATCACCTTGCAGATGTCGTCGAGCACCAATTCGAGGGAGCGGAACTCCGGAATGCGGAGCGACGACGAGTAGCCCATGAAAGCGCGGATCACCTCCCTCGTGACGGTGATGCCGAGGTTTGAGAGTCGCGACGAGTCGCCCGAGAAGGGGCGGCGCCAGGGCACGCGCGCAAGTGCGGTGGCGAAGTGCCCGGCGAGCAGCGACACGTCCAGCGCTACGATGGGTGCGCTGGCCGTCTTCACCTCGGGGCGGTTTCCCATTGCCATGCGCGTCACGCTCCTGTGGCTCGGTGTCGGCGTGAAGGACCCTGCGTCCCCGTGGCGGACGACTCTACGGTCCCGGAGCGGCTCCTCCGACCGGGACGACCGGCCGACGAGCGCCGCCATCGTCTGGGCCCGACAGCCAGGGTTGCCCGCTGGGCGCCCCGTGGTACCGTACGGCCAGCAACACACGCTGTAGCTGTACTGCCCCTGAGGGGAAGCCGGTGGGAATCCGGCGCTGGTCCGCAACCGTGAATGGTGCGTCGTGCAGGCGACACCATGAGCCGGGATACCTCAAGGTCAGAAGAGTTCCCACCGTCGAGACACAAGGACCGGGGCTCGGTGGGACCCCGCTAGTGCGGAGTTTTCCGGGTCGAGGTCCGGGAAGCGAGAACCATGCCAATCATCCGCCGCACCCTGTTGGGCGCCTCCTCCGCCGGCTTTGCCGTGCTGATGGCCTCCGCCACATTGCCGTTCTCTGTGGCACCGGTCGGCGCCACAACGGTGCCACCGCAGATTCCGCAGTTCGCGGCCGCGCAGTCGGCTGCGACCTGGGTCGCCGGGCAGCAAGCCGCCAACGGCAGCATCGCGGGCTCTCTCTCGACCACGGTCAACGGCATTCTCGCCCTGACCGCGGCCCACGTCGACAGTGCCGGGGCCCAAGCGGCGCTGGCCTACGTGGAGACCAATGCCGACGCATACATCACGGTGGACGGCGCCGACGGTCCGGCGCAACTGGCGGCGCTGATCCTCGATGCGCACGCCATGGGCGTCGACCCGACCAGCTTCGGTGGCACGAACCTCGTGACGCGCCTGCTGGCCACCGAGCAAACCTCGGGACCGGACGCGGGAGCATTCGGCACTGAGCAGCAGATCACCGACTTCTTCGCCGGCACGTATGCGCAGGGCCTCGCCTTCTCCGCGCTCAAGGCGGCGGGGCAGACCGCCAACGCCGCCGCGATCGGGTGGCTCACCGGCCAGCAGTGCCAGACCGGCGGCTGGACGTTGCCAGACCAGGCCGTGGGCGGTGGGTGCATCGAAGACCCAACGGACTTCGAAGGACCGGACAACCAGACCACGAGTATCGCCGTCCAAGGCCTCATCGCCCAGGGTGCGTTGACAGCGGGCATCGCAGCGAGCGCGCTCTCCTACATCACCACTGGGCAGGACGCCGACGGAGGGTGGAGCACCTATCCGAACACCGCTGACTCGCCCCAGCTGAGCGACTCCCAATCCACCGGGCTCGTGATCCAAGCGCTGCTGGCCATGGGCCTGTCCCCGACGAGCGCCACGTTCACGACGTCGGGGCACTCGCCGGTCGCTGCACTGTTGTCGTTTGTCGTGACATCCGGGAGCGACACCGGTGCGCTGGGCTACCAGGACGCCACCTCCGGGAACATTCTGGCCACGAATCAGGACGTGCCGATCCTGGCTGGTCTGACCAGCGGATTCGGACCGACCAACTCGTATTGGGTGGCGACGGGCACCGGCGCGGTCCATCCGTTCGGTTCGGCCGCCAGCTATGGATCACTGGCCGGCATCCCCCTCAACCAACCGATCGTCGGCATGGCGTCGACGTTGAACGGGCTCGGCTACTGGCTCGTCGCCTCTGACGGCGGGATCTTCAGCTACGGCAACGCCGGGTTCCTCGGCTCCCGCGGCGGGCAACCGCTCAACAAGCCGATCGTCGGCATGGCGGCGACGCCCGACGGGGGTGGCTACTGGTTGGTGGCCTCCGACGGTGGGATCTTCAGCTACGGCGACGCCACGTTCTTCGGCTCCCGCGGCGGGCAACCGCTCAACAAGCCGATCGTCGGCATGGCGGCGACGCCCGACGGCGGTGGCTACTGGTTGGTGGCCTCCGACGGTGGGATCTTCAGCTACGGCGACGCCGTGTTTCAGGGCTCGACCGGCGGCATCACCCTGAACCGTCCGATCGTCGGCATGAGCGCGACCCGTGACGGCGGCGGGTACTGGCTGATGGCCTCCGACGGGGGCATCTTCAACTACGGCGACGCTCTCTTCTCGGGCTCCGCCGCTCCGCTCGGCATCAGCAATGCAGTGGGCGGGACGGGCAGCGCTTCGTAGGGTGCGCGGCGTGGGATTTCGGGCCCGGGTGCTCATGTGGGGGCTTTTCGTCGGTGCTGCGGCAGCGGCACTCGCTCCCGCTGGGCCCGGGGCCCTGATCCCGCTGAAGATGGCCATCGCTTCGGCGGACTCCATCGGCAATGACGTCTACGTGGCCGTCGTGGTCGACTTCGGGAACGGGTCCTCCATGACAACGGTGTCGAAGTGCGTGCCGGTTCCGTCGAACGCCCATGACGCCGATGCGCTGGCCGCTGCCGTCGGATCCTCCAACGTGTCCTACAGCAACTCGGGCTTGTTGTGTGCCATCGACAGCTATCCGGCCAATGGCGTGCAGAACTGCGGTCAGAGCGTCGGCAACGGCGACTACGACTACTGGTCGTACTGGCACGGGGCGTCGGGATCATGGGTCTATGCGTCCAACGGCCCGGCCGAGCAGTCGGTTTCCAGCCCCGCCAATGACGTGGAAGGGCTACGGTTCCAGAACAACGAACCGGCCAGTTCCAGTGACCCCCCTCCGTCAGTCACGCCGTCCTACGCGCAGATCTGCAACGCCTCGACCGAGGTGCCGCCGGCCCAGACGCCGTCCGCACCGGTGACGACGACCACAGCGCCCAGCTCGTCAGCGCCGCCCGCCACGCCGACCACCGCCAACGCCGGTAGCGGGGGATCCGGTTCGGTCACGACGACCAGCACGGCGGTGAGCACGCGAGCGAAATCGAGCGGATCGGGATCGTCGACCACGACGACCGTGCAAGGCGGGTCGACCACCACGTCGACCATTGGGGATTCGAGCGGACCCGATAGCGGCAGTCGCGGATCGTCGAGTGCGCACCGGTCTGCGGTCGTGAGCGCCGCCCCCTCCTCCCACGCGGGGTCCAGCGGCGGCCCTCCGACGAACCTCCTCCCGGTCGTCCTGATCGCGGTCGTCGTTGCCGCGCTGGGTGCGTTCGCCCTCCTCCGCTGGCGTCGTCGACCGGCCGAGGAATGACCCGGGCCGCTGCCCCTCGGCGCCGGTCCCTGCACCCGGTGGCGTGGTGGTTGTGGGCGGCCGGCCTGGCGATCTGCGCCATGCGAACGAACAACCCTTTCCTCCTGGCGCTCATCGGGGTGGTGGCCTGCGTCGTCGTCTCCGCCAGAAGGAGCAGCGCGCCCTGGGCGCGCTCCATCACGTTCTTTCTCCGGGTGGGCGTACTGGTGATCATCATCCGGATCGTGATTGAGATCCTGTTCGGCCAGCGCGGGATTCCCGGGCACGTGCTCTTCACGCTGCCGCAACTTCCGCTGCCGCCATGGGCCGCCGCGGTAAGCATCGGCGGCGCGGTGACGTTGGAGTCCATCCTCGACGCCTTCGTCCTCGGGCTGCAGCTCGCGGTGATCCTGCTCTGTTTCGGCGCGGCGAATTCACTGGCCAGTCCCTACCGGCTCCTCCGATCGCTCCCCGCTGTCTTGTATGAGACCGGGGTCGCCGTCACGGTGGCGCTGTCCTTCACGCCCGAGCTGGTCCAGTCCATCGGCATCGTGCGGCAGGCGCGTCGCCAGCGCGGCATTCCGACCAAGGGGTTGCGTGGCATGCGCGGGGTGGCCGTTCCTGTGCTGGAGAGCGCCCTGGACCGTTCGCTCCAGCTCGCCACGAGCATGGATGCGCGAGGGTACGGGCGGCGAACCTCCGTCGGGAAAGTGTCCCGGCGCCTGGCCGGTGGAGCAACGATCGGTGGGCTCTTGCTGATGGCGGCCGGGATCTACGGCGTCATCG
>DATBAO010000001.1:0-10228 GCA_036271495.1 Acidimicrobiales bacterium | reverse complement strand
GGCGGCGGTGCTCTCGGACCGTTACGTCACCGGGCGCTTCCTACCCGACAAGGCCATCGACCTCATTGACGAGGCGTCCTCGAAGCTGCGCATTGAGATCGACTCCATGCCGACCGAGCTCGACCAGATTTCGCGGCGTATCCGGCAGCTCGAAATAGAGAAGCTGGCGCTCGAGAAGGAGAGCGACGAGGTCTCCAAGGAGCGCCTGGAGCGCCTGCAGGGCGAGCTGGCCGAGCTCGGCGAGCAGCGCGACTCCATGGCGGCCCACTGGCAGCAGGAGAAGAGCTCCCTCGACGCGGTCAGCGAGTTGCAGGAGGAGAAGACGGTCAAGGAGGAGGAGGCGGCGCGCCTTGAGCGCGACGCCGACCTGGCCGGGGCCGCCGCCATCCGTTACGGCGAGCTGCCCGAACTCGAGCGGCGCATCGCGCAGGCCAACGAGGACCTGGCCAAGCTGCAGTCCGGGTCGCGCTTCTTGAAGGAGGAGGTCGACGCCGAGGACATCGCCGAGGTGGTGAGCCGCTGGACCGGCGTGCCGGTGACGCGCCTCATGGAGGGCGAGGTGCAGAAGCTGGTGCGGCTCGAGTCCACCCTGCACGAGCGCGTGGTGGGGCAGGACGAGGCGGTCTCCGCCGTGGCCAACGCGATCCGGCGCAGCCGGGCCGGGTTGAGCGACCCCAACCGGCCCATCGGGTCGTTCCTCTTCCTGGGGCCGACCGGCGTCGGCAAGACCGAGCTGGCGCGTGCCCTGGCCGAGTTCCTCTTCGACGACGAGCGGGCGATGATCCGCATCGACATGAGCGAGTACATGGAGAAGCACGCCGTGTCGCGCCTCGTGGGCGCGCCGCCGGGCTACGTCGGCTACGACGAGGGCGGGCAGCTGACCGAGGCGGTGCGGCGCCGGCCCTACTCGGTCGTGTTGCTCGACGAGCTGGAGAAGGCCCACCCGGACGTCTTCAACATCCTGTTGCAGGTGCTCGAGGACGGTCGCCTGACCGACGGGCAGGGACGGACGGTCGACTTCACCAACACCGTGCTCATCATGACGTCGAACCTCAAGGGCGAGCCGGCGGACCACTTCAAGCCCGAGTTCATCAACCGGATCGACGAGATCGTGCGCTTCAAGCCGCTGAGCGAGGACAACCTGGCGATCATCGTCGGCATCCAGCTGGGCCGGCTGCGGGCGCGCCTGGCCGAGCGGCGCCTGTCCCTGGTGGTCACGCCCGAGGCGGAGCAGTGGCTGGCCCATGCCGGCTACGACGCCGACTACGGCGCCCGCCCCTTGCGCCGCGTGCTGCAACGCGCCATTGAGGATCCGCTGGCGCTGGCCCTCCTGGAGGGGCAGTACCTCGACGGGGCGACGGTCACGGTGTCGGTGCACGACGACGGGATCCTGTTGCGCTGAGGCCGTGGCGTGCCACACGGCGCACGCCCACACCACCATTGCGGTGGACAATTCATGCGCAAGGAGGGTGGCGGAACCCTGCTTTTTCGCCCGATGAACGCGTAGAATCTCGTGCGGTCCACGCTCAAAAGCGCATTGGAGAGGCGGACAACATGCCAGGTTCTTTTCGTCTGTGGCGGTGGCTGAGCGCCGTCGCACTCGTCGCCGTCGGGCTCGCCATGGGGACGTCGGCGGCGGGCGCGCAAAGCGCACCGGTTCCCGCGGCCGTGGCGCACACGGCGCTGCCGCACATCGACACCAACCCCGGCCATTTCCTGACGGCGCCGCAGCCGCACGCGGCCGGGCACTCGCTCGAGATGGCGTCCACGAACTGGTCGGGCAAGATCGCCACCGGGCCGGCCTTCACCGGCGTCACGGGTAACTGGACGGTCCCGGCCGTGCAGGCCACCCAGTACCAGGGGGCCTCGGCCACGTGGATCGGGATCGACGGTGGTCCCGGCTCTCCGAGCTCCATCATCCAGACCGGGACGGCGCAGGTGGCCGGGAACGGCGGCACGGAGTACTACGCCTGGTACGAGCTCTATCCGCAGCCACCGGTGGACGTCGGCCAGGTGGCGCCGGGCGACCACATCACCGCCTCCATCGAGCAGGCCAACCCCTCGACGCCGAGCGTGTGGACGCTCAGCATCGATGACGCGACCAACGGGACGTCGGCCTCGGGCCCGCTCACGTACAACGGCCCCGGCCTTTCGGCCGAATGGATCGAGGAGCTCCCCACGGTGGTCGGCGCGCCCCAACCGGTGCTGGCCAACTTCGGCTCGGCCACGTTCACGCACATGACGTACATGCCGCAGGTGACCGTCAGCCTGGCCTCCATCACGATGGTGGACGAGAGCGGCAACGTCATCGCGGCGGCGGGGCCGACGACGGGCTCGGGCTCACCTTCGGGCTCCACTTTCACGGACACCTACGTGCCGAGCGCGCGCGGCTACTGGCTCGTGGGGTCCGACGGCGGCATCTTCTCGTTCGGGCAGGCCCAGTTCTACGGATCGACGGGCAGCCTGCACCTGCAGCGACCCGTGGTCGGCATCGTGCCCACCGAGGACCATGCCGGCTACTGGCTCGACGCCTCGGACGGCGGGGTCTTCAGCTATGGCGACACCCAGTTCTACGGGTCCGTACCCGGCCTCGGGTTGCATCCAGCCGGGTCCGGCCTCCCCAACAGCCTCAACGCGCCCATTGTGGGCATGGTCCCGTCCATCGACGACAACGGCTACTTCATGGTGGCGTCCGACGGCGGGGTCTTCGCGTTCGGTGACGCCCACTTCGCCGGGTCCTGCCCGGGCATCGGCGGCTGTTCGGGGTCAGCGGTGGCCGTCATGCCCGACGCTTCGGGCAACGGCTACTGGCTGGTGACCTCCACCGGCAGCGTGTACACGTTCGGCGACGCGCCCTACTTCGGGGCACCGGGCCACGGCACCGTCACCTCGGCCGTGCCCACGCCCGACGGGCTGGGCTACCTCGTCGTGCTCAGCAACGGACAGGTCTACGCCTACGGCGACGCCGACGGATCCGGCTCGCCACCGGCGGGCGCCTTCAACTTCCTCGACCCGGCCACGTCCATCTTCAGCACCTCGGACGGTGCGGGGTACTGGGTCTCGTCCGCGCTCGGCGCCGTCTACAACTTCGGGGACGCGCCCAACGACGGAGGGATGGCCGGGACCCACCTCAACGGGCCCATCGTCGCCGCCACCGGATTCTGATCGAGGGCGGCGGGGCTCACCCGAATCAGCCCCCGGCGAAGTGCCGCGCCCCGGCCGGCAGGGGCCGCAGGAGCGGGACCGACTCGGACGTGTGCGCCCGCTGCCCGGAGAAGTCGAGGAAGGCCTGCAGGGTGGGGGCCCCGTCGGTGGCCATGCCGACCACGCTCCCGAGGCCGGTGCCCGCCGACGAACCCTGGAAGGGTGCGGTCCCGTAGTTGAACAGCCCGCCGTCGGCTGCCGTGAACCAGTAGCCGCCACCGTCGGGCATGGCCGCCATGCCGACGATGGGCTGGGCCAGGTGGATGCTGCCGGTCGAGCCGAAGAACTGGGCGTCGCCAAAGGCGAAGATGCCCCCGTCGGAGGCCACCAGCCAGTAGCCCCCGCCGTCGGGCGTCGCCGCCATGCCGACGATGGGCTTGTTCAGCGTGATGCTCCCGGTCGAGCCGTAGAACTGGGCATCGCCGTAGGAGAAGATGCCCCCGTCGGAGGCCACCAGCCAGTAACCCCCACCGTCGGGCGTCGCCGCCATGCCGACGATGGCCTTGTTCAGCGTGATGCTCCCGGTCGAGCCGTAGAACGGTGCGTCCCCGTAGTTGAAGATGCCGCCGTCCGTCGCCACCATCCAGTAACCGCCACCGTCGCTCGTCGGGGCGATCCCCACGATGGGCTTGTTGAGGTGGATGCCGCCCGCCGAGCCGAAGAAGCCTGCGTCGCCGTAGTTGAAGAGCCCCCCGTCCGAGGCGACCAGCCAGTAGCCGCCGTCGTCACCCGTCTGGGCGATACCGACGATGGGCTTGTTCAGTGGTTGGCCCGACAGGTCACCGAAGAAGCCGGCATCGCCGAAGTTGGCCACGGCGCCCCGGGAACTGACCTGGTAGTACCCGATGCCGCCGACGCCGGACAGCGCGACCGTGGCCCCCGAGTTGAGGCTGTCGGTGACGACGATGGTGGCGTTGCGCGGGCCCAGGGTGCCCGGGTTGAAGAACGCGAAGACGATGCAGGTGTCACTGGGGCCCAGTGTGATGTCGCCGTTGTCCGCGATGTCGCAGGCGGGATCCACCAGCCCGAAGAAGTCGTTGGCGCCGGTGCCTGTCGCCTCCAGGTCGGTGACGGTGTCGGATTGGGTGGTGCTGGTGTTGGTCAGGGTGAACTGATCGCCGACGACGTCGCCCAGGGTGACCTCGCCGAAGTTGATCGCCGTCGGGGTGACGGTCAACGCGGATGGCAGCGCACCGGCACTGGTGGCCGGTCCTGCCGCGGCGACGAGCGACAGCCCGCCGCCGAGGACGGTGCACACCGCTACCGACGTCCACCGCTGCATTCGGGATCCCATGGCACTCGCCTCCACTCCCCGCGGGCGTCGTGCCCCGGCCGTTCCGCAGGCTAGCGAAGCAGCGGGTCGCGATGTCGAGTGTTGTGGCTCCCTTGCGCTTGCGATGGGTCAGACGAGCACGCCCGCCGGCGCGAAGGCCGCCGTGAGCTCTCGGCAGAACGCACCGAGGTCCCCGGGACCGCGCGCCGTCACCAACGTGTTGATGCCGAGGCGGCACACCACGACGTCGCGGTCGACCCAGTAGGCGCCCGCATTGCGCAGGTCGGTCTGCAGGCTCGGCCACGAGGTGAGGGTGCGACCGGCCACGAGGTCTCCCTCAATGAGGGTCCAGGGGCCGTGACAGATGGCGGCCACCGGCTTGCCGGCCTCGAACATCGCCATGAGGAAGTCCACGGCGGCGGCGTCGGTGCGCAGCCTGTCCGGGTTGGCCACGCCGCCCGGCAGGACCACGGCGTCGTAGTCGGCGGCCTGCGCCCGCTCGGTGATCTGGTCCACCGGGAAGCACTCGGCCCGATCGAGGTGGCGCATGGTCTCGACCATCCCCGGCTGCGGGGCCACCAGCCCCGCCGTCCCGCCGGCGTCGACCACGGTCCGCCAGGGCCGCAGCAGCTCGCTCTCTTCGATGCCCTCGTTGGCGACGACGAAGGCGACCCGCACGTCCTGCAATTCGTTGGCCACCGTCACTCCCTCCATGGAGCCCCCGGGCCGCCCGGGCCATCCGGGACGGTCCATCCCCTGCCCTGGGCGGGAGATACCCCGTCAGGCGGGGCGCTGAAACCCCGCAGGTTCGGGCCACGATTTCGGGGAGGGGTACACTGGTGCGTAATCCGAGCGACAGAGCGAACGGAGAGGCGCGTGCCCGCAACCGTGGTGGTCTGGACCCAGTGGGGCGACGAGGGGAAGGGCAAGCTGACCGACCTCCTTGCCCGCGAAATGGACCTCGTGGTCCGCTACCAGGGCGGCCACAACGCCGGCCACCGCATCGTGGTCAACGGCGAGGCCTTCGCCCTGCAGCTGGTGCCCAGCGGCATCCTCTACGAGCACATCACGCCGATCATCGGCAACGGGGTCGTGGTGGACCCGGCCGTGCTGCTCGCCGAGCTCGACAGCCTGGCCGCCAAGGGCATCGACACCAGCCGGCTGGTCGTCAGTGGCAACGCCCACCTGATCATGCCCTACCACCAGGAGCTGGACCGGGTGACCGAGCGCTTCCTGGGCAAGAACGCGCTGGGCACGACCAAGCGCGGCATCGGGCCCGCCTACGCCGACAAGGCGACCCGGGTCGGCCTCCGGGTCCAGGACCTCTTCGACCCCAAGATCTTCCGCCAGAAGCTCGACGTGGCGCTCAAGGAGAAGAACGCCGTCCTGGCCAAGGTGTACAACCGCCTGCCGCTCGACGCCGGGGAGATCGCCGACCGGTACCTGGGCGAGTACGCCCCCCGCATTGAGCCCATGGTGGGCGACACCGTGGGCATGGTGCACGACGCCATGGACCACGAGCGCCAGGTCCTCCTCGAAGGGGCCCAGGCCACCTTCTTGGACCTCGACCACGGCACCTATCCGTTCGTCACCTCGTCCAACCCCGTGGCCGGCGGCGCCTGCACGGGCTCGGGGCTCGGGCCGCGGGACATCGAGCGGGTGATCGGCATCGCCAAGGCCTACGTCACCCGGGTCGGCGCCGGGCCCTTCCCGACCGAGCAGGAGAATGACATCGGCGAGCTCCTGGTGGAGCGGGGCCACGAATTCGGCACCAACACCGGGCGCAAGCGGCGCTGCGGCTGGTTCGACGCCGTCATGCTGCGCCAGGCGGTGCGCCTCAACTCGCTGACCGAGGTGGCGCTGACGAAACTCGACGTCCTCGACACCTTCGAGTCGGTCAAGGTGTGCGTCGCCTACGAGGCCGACGGCATCCGGTACACGCACCTGCCCTACCACCAATCGACGTTCCACAAGGCCGTGCCGGTCTACGAGGAGCTGCCGGGGTGGCGCACCGACCTCACCGCGGCCACCGCCCCCGACGACATGCCGGGGCCCGCCCGCGACTACGTGGCCTTCCTGTCCGAGCAGATCGGCGTGCCCGTCCGCCTCGTCGGGGTGGGGCCGGGCCGCGAGCAGACCGTTTCCTTCGCCACCGCGTGAGGGTCTGCATCGTCGGCAGCGGCGGCCGCGAGCACGCGCTCGCCCAGGTGCTGGCGCGCACGGCCGACGTCGTGGTGACGCCGGGGAACCCCGGCATGGCCCCGCCGATCACCGTGACCGAGGACGAGTCCGTCGAGGAGATCGACGCCGACCTCTACGTGATCGGCCCGGAAGCCCCTCTGGTGGCCGGGCTGGCCGACACGCTGCGGGCCCAGGGCCGGGCCGTCATGGGCCCGGGCGCCGACGGCGCGCTGCTCGAGGGGTCCAAGGCCTTCATGAAGGAGGTCCTGCGCGCGGCCGGAGTGCCGACGGCGCGCTTCGCCGCCTTCGACGCGCTCGAGTCGGCCGCCGCCATGGACTATCTCGGCACCCTGCCCGGGCCGTGGGTCATCAAGACGGACGGCCTCGCCGGCGGCAAGGGCGTGCTGGTGGCGCAGAGCCTCAATGAGGCCCGCCAGGACGTCACGGCCAAGCTGTCCGGCAGCTCCTTCGGCGATGCCGGGCGGACCATCGTCGTCGAAGAGGGCCTGGTGGGCGAGGAGTGCTCACTGCTCGTCCTCTGTGACGGCAGGCGCGTCGTGCCGCTGCTGCCGGCCCAGGACTTCAAGCGCGTCGGCGACGGTGACGCCGGGCCCAACACCGGCGGCATGGGGGCCTACGCACCGATGCCGCAGGTGGACGCGGCGACGGTGGACGCCATCATGGACACGGCCGTCCGGCCGCTGGTGGCCGAGCTGCTGCGCCGCGGCATCGACTACCGGGGCGTGCTCTACGCCGGCCTGATGCTCACCGCAGACGGGCCGAAGGTCATTGAGTACAACGTGCGCTTCGGGGATCCCGAGACGCAAGTGGTGCTCCCGCTGCTGGCCGACGACGCCGCCGAGCTGTTCCTGGCCGTGGCCAACGGGGAGCTGGACGAGGCACGGCCACCCGCCTTCAGCGACGAGGCCGCGGTGTGCGTCGTCCTGGCCTCGCAGGGCTACCCCGAGAGCCCGCGCACCGGCGACGTCATTGAGGGACTGGACGCCGGCGGGCAGTCCGTGGCCGCCGTGGACGGCGCCACCGTCTTCCACGCCGGCACCCGCCGCCATTCGGCGACCGGGCCGTTCTACACGGCGGGCGGGCGCGTGCTGGGCGTGACGGCCGTGGCGCCGACGGTGGCCGAGGCCCGCGAGCGGGCCTATGCGGCCACCGCGCCCATCGACTGGGAGGGCATGCAGATGCGCCGCGACATCGCCGCGCTGGCGGCTGGCTCGCCGCTGGCGGGGAGAGGAGCCCGATGATCCCGCGCTACGCCCCGGCGGACATGGCCGCACTGTTCAGCGACACGGCCCGGTTCGCCATGTGGCTCGAGGTCGAGCTGCTGGCCACAGAGGCCCAGGCCGCCGTCGGCCTGGTGCCGGTGGAGGACGCCGCCACGTGCCGGGCCAAGGCCCCGACGGTTGACGACGTCTTCGTGGCCGACGTGCTGGCCCGCGAGAAGATCACTGACCACGACGTGGCCGCCTTCGTCGATGTCGTGCAGGAGCGCATCGGGGCCCCGGCCGGCTCCTACATCCACTACGGGCTGACCTCGTCGGACGTGGTGGACACCGCGCTGTGCGCCACGCTGACCCGGGCCGCCGATCTCCTGCTGGCCGACCTGGATGCCTTCGTGGACGCGCTCAAGGCCCGCGCCCTGGAGCTCCTGCACGTGCCGGTCACCGGGCGCACGCACGGCATGCACGCCGAGCCCACCACGTTCGGTGCCAAGTTCGCGTTGTGGGCCCTGCAGGCCGATCGCGACCGGCGCCGCCTGCGCGCCGCCCGCGACGGCATCGCGGTGGGCAAGCTCTCCGGTGCGGTCGGCACGTACTCCAACATCGACCCGGCGGTCGAGGCCAGCGTGTGCGCCGCCCTCGGCCTGACGCCGGTGCCGGCCACCCAGGTGATCGCCCGTGACCGGCACGCCGAGTACTTCTACGCCTGCGCCGCCATCGGTTCCACCATTGAGCTCATGTGCACCGAAGTTCGCCACCTGGCCCGCAGCGAGCTGGGCGAGGCGGAGGAGCCCTTCGGCGCGGGGCAGAAGGGCAGCTCGGCCATGCCGCACAAGCGCAACCCGATCCTGTCGGAGCGGCTGTGCGGGCTGGCCCGGTTGCAGCGCGGCTACCTCGGGGCCGGGCTGGAGGACGTGGCGCTGTGGCACGAGCGCGATATCTCGCACAGTTCGGTGGAGCGGGTGGCCCTGCCCGACGCGTCCCTGCTCGCCTGCTACATGCTGCGCAAGGCGACCGGGTTGGCCGCCGGCCTGGTGGTGCACCCCGAGCGGGCCCGGCAGAACCTGATTGAGGGGACGCTGGGCCTGGTCTTCTCGCAATCCGTCCTGCTGGCGCTGGTGTCGGGCGGGCTCACCCGCGACGAGGCCTACCGGATCGTGCAGCGCGACGCCCGGGCGGCCTGGGAGGAGCGCCGGCCCTTCCGCGCCGTCCTCGAGGCCGACGCCGAGATGACGTTGGACGGCGACCAGCTCGACGCCGCTTTCGATCTCACGCGCACGCTGCGCCATGTGGACCGCTTCGCCGACGCATTGGAGGGCCTGTGACGATGGAACTGACCCGGGTCCACTCGGGCAAGGTGCGCGAGCTCTACGACGCCGGCGCCGGTCGCCTGCTGATGGTCGCCTCCGACCGGGTGAGCGCGTTCGACGTCATCATGGCCGAGCCGATCACCGACAAGGGCCGGGTGCTGACGGCCATGACCACCTTCTGGTGCGACGAGATGGCCGACCTGGTGCCGGGCAGCCAGATCACGGCCGACCCGGCGGCCATCGCCGACGCCCTGGGCGGCGCCGCGTTGCCTCCCGAGTGGGCCGGCCGGGCCGTCCTGGTGCACCGGGCCGAGATGCTGCATCTCGAGTGCATCGTGCGTGGCTACCTGGCCGGCCAGGCTTACGAGGAGTACGCGCGCTCCGGCACCGTGCACGGCATGCCCATGCCCAGCGGCCTGCAGCTGGCCAGCCGGCTCGACGAGCCGCTGTTCACCCCCTCGACCAAGGCGGAGGAGGGGCACGACCTCAACATCGACTTCGCCGCCGCCGTCGACCTGGTCGGGGCCGAGGCCGCGCTCGCCGCCAAGCAGATCTGCCTGGAGCTGTACCGCCGTGCCGCCGCACGCTGCGCCGACGCCGGCTTCGTGCTGGCCGACACCAAGTTCGAGCTGGGCTACGTCGACGGCGTGCTCTGCCTCTGCGACGAGGTGTGCACGCCCGACTCGTCGCGGCTGTGGCCGGCCGATCAGGTGGTGCCCGGGAAGACCCCGCCGGCGTTCGACAAGCAACCCCTGCGGGACTGGTTGGCCGCCCAACCCTGGGACCGGACCCCGCCGCCGCCGGCGTTGCCGGACAGCGTGACCCGGGCCATGTCGGAGCGCTACGTGGCCGCCTACGAGCGAGTCACCGGGCTGTCCCTGGACGACTGGTACGGTGCGAGGCAATGAGGTTCCAGGCGCGGGTGGAGGTGCAGCTGCGGGCCGGCATCGCCGATCCGGAGGGGGCCACCATCGAGCGGGCGCTGCCGGCACTTGGGTTCGTCGGCGTGGACCACGTGCGGG